>CAZEZV010000503.1:0-1508 GCA_964516725.1 uncultured Phycisphaeraceae bacterium | reverse complement strand
GGTGAGATCTTTCCAGGTTCCGGCCACACCAGGTACAATCGCCTGACCGCCGAGTTTTCCGTCGGTTCCCACCTCGCGGGCAACGCGTGTCACTTCGCTGGCAAACGAGCGTAACTGGTCCACCATCGTATTGATGGCTTCCTTCAATTGCAGAATCTCACCGCGAACGTCTACGGTGATCTTCTTGGATAAGTCGCCGCTGGCGACAGCGATGGTAACGTCAGCGATGTTACGAACCTGGGCGGTCAGGTTACTCGCCATTGAGTTAACGCTTTCCGTCAGATCCTTCCACACCCCACTAAAATCGGGTACTTGAGCCTGACCGCCGAGCTTACCATCGGTACCTACTTCACGGGCTACGCGAGTGACTTCGGAAGTAAATACGCCAAGCTGCTCGATCATCGTATTAACGATTACAGCCGATCGGAGAAACTCGCCTTGTAATGGTCGGCCTTCGATATCGAGTTGTACTTTCTGAAGCAGGTCGCCTTGAGCGACGGCGGAGATTGCGCGTGTAACTTCGCGTGTAGGCCACAACAGATCCTCAATCAAAGTGTTGACCGAGGTTTCCATGGCGCCCCATGCGCCGCTGTGGCGGTCGAAACTAGCGCGCTGGCGGGTCTTGCCTTCCTTGCCGACCACCGTCCCAACGCGCTCCAACTCGGCCGCCATACGCATGTTCGACCGGACAATTTCGTTGAAAGTGTCCGCGACTTTCCCAGCCAGCCCGATCCAGTCCCCAGGGAGACGTACGCTGAAGTCTCCGTCGCGCATGGCTTGCAGAGCTTGCAGCACAGCGCCCACGTCTAACGAGTCCCCCACGGGTATATCGGTCTTTAAACCGGTTGCAACGCCGCCGCCGTTCTTTCTCATTCGACTACTCCAAACCAAACTACGATCTTTTCATTTTAAAAGCAATGGCTTACTCATGAAGTATCAAGAAGCCATTGAAGCCGACAAAGCGATAATTGATTACGATTTGGAGTGTCGTTCGATACCGTTCGCTATGTGCTGCGCTTTCCGCGCACTGCCGGCGTATCTACCAGATGTTGAGAGAGGAACCACACCTGAAGTTCATTCGTGCGGATCACGCTGGATACCAGCAGATCGACTGTACCATCGTCCTCATCTTCCTCGGCTTTTCGCACGCTCTTGCGCACTTCACGCAAGAGGATGGAGTGCGCCTCCAGTAGACGGGAGAGTTGCACGGGCACCTCTTCGCGTCCAGCCGGTGCACGGGGTATTTCGGTGTGTTCGGCGACATCCTGAGCTACGGCGACGCTAATTCCGCCGAGTAACTGCACGCGTTCTGCCAGTTCGTCCACCAACTTGGCCTGCTCCTCATAGTGTTTGTCGAACAGCAGATGTAGCTGGTAGAACGTGAGGCCCGTCACTTGCCAGTGCTGTTTCTTATAAAGATCGCGCAACGTCATTGTATCGGCGAGAATCCGGTTCAGGATCTGAACGCTCCGCTCGCACACATCAGCATCCAGACCGATGGACAATGG
>CAZEZV010000502.1:0-1533 GCA_964516725.1 uncultured Phycisphaeraceae bacterium | reverse complement strand
GGTCTCTCTGAAGGTCGAGCCAAGAAACTGCTCAAGCAAGCCGAGGCGCATGGTCTCATTCACCGATGGCGTTTCGGCGCTAATCATCCAGTTCAATTTGCCACGCGACCTCAACCTGAAAGCGAGTCGTGAGTCTGTGTGTGTGTGTGTGCGCACCCCCCTAGTGCCCGATCCACGCTAAATATTGGGGTTGGCGCAGCTGACGATTTCGGCGACACTTCCCGGCACACAATGGAGGTGTCTCATGTTCAAGAAGTATATCGTCCGGCTGTCGGATGAGGAACGTGGCGTTTGTCAGGAAATTGTCAAGCGTCTCAAGGGTTCGTCGGAGAAAGTCAAGCGGGCGCAGATACTGCTTCGCGCGGATGCGGATGGCCCGGCGTGGCCCGATGCGAAGATCGCGGAGGCACACAATTGCTCGGTACGGACGGTGGAAAATCTGCGTGAGCGATTGGTGACCCAGGGTTTTGAAGCCGCGTTGGAACGTAAGAAACGAGCGACGCCGCCTACGCCGAGTAAATTGGACGGCGAGGGCGAAGCAAAGTTGATTGCCATGCGGTTGGGGAAGCCGCCGGCAGGTTACGGACGGTGGTCCCTGCAATTGTTGGCCGACGAACTGGTGGTGTTGGAGGTGGTTGACTCGATCTGTCCGGAGACGGTGCGCAAGACGCTAAAAAAAACGGCATGACGAAGCGCAAGATCGAGTATTGGGTGATTCCGCCGGACCAAGACGCGGAGTTCGTGGCGAACATGGAAGACGTGCTCGAAACCTATGCGCAGGCCTACGACCCCGAGCAACCGGTGGTGTGCATGGACGAGCAACCGGTGCAGTTGTTGAAAGAGACGAAGGTGCCGATCGAAGCGACGAAGGAGCATGGCAAACGTGTCGATTATGAATACGAACGCAACGGGACCGCGAGCATTTTCATGTTCGCGGAGCCGCTGTCAGGATTTCGCCAGGCAACCGCTCGTGAACAACGCACCAAGGTCGATTGGGCCATCGAAGTGGCTCACTTGTTGGACACGCGTTACGCCGACTGCGCCCAGATAACCCTGGTCTGCGACAACCTCAACACCCATACCAAAGGGGCGTTCTACACAGCGTTCCCTCCGGAGTTGGCGCGGGCGTATATCAAGCGGATCAATTTTTGTTACACGCCGAAACATGGCAGTTGGCTGAACGTGGCCGAATGCGAACTGAGTTGCCTGACGAGCCAATGCCTGAGCGACCGCCGCATCGGCGAGTTACCGCTGCTGCAATCCGAGATCGGGATCTGGGCGGACAAAACGAATGCCAAACAACGCGGCGTGGACTGGCAATTCAAAATCGACGACGCCCGGACAAAACTGAAGCGGCTGTACCCGAAGATTAAGAGTGGATGACGCACTAGCTCGTTTTTCAGGCTTTGATTCTCCACTAACACGTTTTTGAGCCTGGCCAACAGATCCTCGACCTGCCTGATCTTCGCCGCCTGTTCCTTCACCGCTTTTTCGAGTTCGCGTATTTCGCGCCGGTTGCTGCCATACTTCTCA
>CAZEZV010000501.1:0-1535 GCA_964516725.1 uncultured Phycisphaeraceae bacterium | reverse complement strand
CGATTGAGGTCCTTTTCTCCACGCAACTCGGCGGCGGCACGGACATCAACGGCGCGATCGGCTACTGCCAGGGCCTGATCGAGATCCCGGAGGAGACGATTCTCGTGCTCATCAGCGATCTCTATGAGGGCGGTGTCGCCGAGGAGTTGCTGAAGCGCGCGGCGTCGATCATCGCCGGCGGCACGAATTTCATCACGCTCTTGGCGCTTTCCGATGAGGGCGCGCCGGCATACGACCACGCACTTGCAGCACAACTTGCGGCCCTGGGCGCTCCCGCATTCGCCTGCACGCCCGATTTGTTTCCCGATCTCCTGGCGGCAGCAATCGGCAAACGGGACGTCAATCAATGGGCGGCAGAGCACGAAGTCACGCTGCCTCGCGGGAACCGGTAGATGGACGCACCTAAGTGGTGATCAATCAGAGGTGCAGCCTTGTTTATTCGAGTGCGTTTCCGATTGATGTCGAAGTGGCGAAATCGATGATGGCAGCTGAGGCAACCGGCGGATCAGAATGCGAAGGCGCTCGGCGTGCCTCACGAGGCGTGTGCCATGATCGACCTCCTCACAGAGCAAGTGCTGTCGCTCGCAGATGCGTGCAGTCACCTGCCGCGTCGCAATGGCAGGAAGCTGCATGTTTCGACGCTTTACAGGTGGGCACAGCGCGGTATCAAGGGTGTCCGCCTTGAAACCGGCATGCTCGGTGGCTCTCGCGTTACGAGCATCGAGGCGCTACAACGCTTCATGGAGAGACTTTCCAGTTTCCAAGACGAGAACGCTATTCGTCCGGGCCCGGCAACGTCAAGAACTTCTCGGATCGCGCGCGCTGAGGAACACCTTCGATCGCATGGCTTTAGGATTCCACCCAGGGTGGGCGAGGCGGACTAGTAGTGCTCTCACGAGAGTCGCAGGCAAGGCACGCGGCATAGAGATCGCGAGCACATGCCCCAACTCCCGAAATCGCGTGAGGGCCGTGGGCCACTTCGGCGATCCTCTCCGAGTGCGCGTCCGCCGCCGAGTCCTCATGGGCACGCGCCCCAGCTGGCTATCGCTGCAAGCAGATCAGAGACGTTGACGAACCCGTCGTGATTGATGTCCGCTCGAGGCATGAGCGGATTGGCGATGCCCCAATAAGTGATGACTATGAGTAGATCACTGACGCCAACCAAGCCCGAGTCATCAACGTCTGCCGGACAGCATTCGATCGTTGAGAACGAGTTGCCTCCGGAATCCTGCCACGATCCCGAGATGTGCTCCGGTGCACTCCCACAGAAACGTGTGTCGCTAATTGATGGTTCGCTTGGCCGATCGACTCGAATGGCGCCCCCATTGACGCCCGCCGAGTTGCGGTTGAATACGCACCCATGGATTGCCACACTCGGCGCGGTCGCATCAACGTACAGGCCAGCAGCGTAATCCTCGGCATGGTTGTCTATGAATCGACACGCTGTGAATTGAGGGCCATTTGATCCGCCGTTGCCGACGAACGCTCCGCCCCCGTAGCCATACAGCGTGTTGCCGCTGACGACATTATTTCTG
>CAZEZV010000500.1:0-1559 GCA_964516725.1 uncultured Phycisphaeraceae bacterium | reverse complement strand
CTTGCGGGCGCTACCACCTCAAGGTAGTGCGTCTGCCAATTTCGCCACCTGGGCTTAGAAACAAACAAAATGTCACCGCATAACGCTCGCGCGAGATTCGGGGGGTGGGGGAGAAATATAGCCATGGTTGGAGCGATTGTCAGCAGTCTGATCGCTCGAAAAAAGTACCCGATTCACAGGCTGAAAATGCAACAGTGTGCCGCACGAGCGAGAGTCCTCAACGCGTTTGTCTGTGCATCCAGCATGCACCGCTTTCATACTTTGCCTTCGGAACGCCTTGCGAAGGCCATCTCATTCAAGGCCATGCTGTATTGCCCGAGCGGTTGCCCAAGCTCCCGCAAACACATCGATGTTTCCGCCCTCGTACCAAGCCTTGCATTCTGCAGTTAGCCGCATGATGACATCAGCACCAATAACTGATCTTGGTCCGTCAATTCGGCAAAGCACGTCTCGCAATTGAGCGAGATTGAGTGCCTCGCCTTCCTCTTGCACGCACGCCAGCAATCGATGCTGCGTCCACGCCAGAACCCAAGCCCGCGAAATCGCAACATCCTTGAGTTCCGCAAAGGCGTACGGCAGTGGCTCCGGCTCTTCGAGAAGAACAGCCGTGAGCTGCATCGGTGGCGATGACCAATCGAGTTTCCCCATCAACAATCATATGAAAAAAAGCCCCACGCTTGCGCGATGGGGCACTTGATCTTTTCAACTCGCCCGCCTCGGAGAGGCGAGGTACCAATCCACTTACGCCCTCATCTTCGCCGCCTTCGCCTTCGCGTCTTCCAATGTACCGACGTACATGAACGCGCCTTCAGGCAGGTCATCGCCTTCGCCGTTGCACAAGCGCTCGAACGAATCGATCGTCGCTTCGAGCGGGCTGTCCACGCCCTTGAAGCCCGTGAACTGTTCGGCAACGTGGAAGGGCTGGCTCAAGAAGCGCTCGATCTTGCGGGCGCGGGCCACGGTGCGCTTGTCTTCTTCGCTCAATTCATCGACGCCAAGGATGGCGATGATGTCCTGGAGATCCTTATAGCGCTGGAGAATACGCTGCACGCGGATCGCCACGTTGTAGTGGCGCTGGCCGACGATCTTGGGATCCAAGATGCGGCTGTTGGACGCCAGCGGGTCCACGGCGGGATAAATGCCCTTTTCCGCGATACCACGGCTGAGCGAAATGAATGCGTCCAAGTGCGCGAACGTCGTTGATGGAGCCGGGTCGGTCAAGTCGTCGGCGGGCACGTAGATGGCCTGAACGGACGTAATAGCGCCCTTGCTCGTTGAAGTGATGCGTTCCTGCAATGCACCCATTTCCGTCGACAGCGTGGGCTGATATCCCACGGCGCTGGGCATGCGGCCCAAGAGAGCCGACACTTCCGAACCCGCCTGCGTGAATCGGAACACGTTGTCCACGAACATCAGGGTTTCCTTACCCGAAGCGTCGCGGAACTCTTCGGCCATCGTGAGAGCGCTCAGAGCGACGCGAAGACGCGCGCCCGGCGGCTCGTTCATCTGGCCGAACACCATCGCCACCTTGTCAAGCACGTGGGCCTTGTTGCCCTTGT
>CAZEZV010000499.1:0-1567 GCA_964516725.1 uncultured Phycisphaeraceae bacterium | reverse complement strand
GCCTAGGGAGTGTGGAGGAAGAGAACCTCGCCGCGCTGGACAGAGTGCTTGGAGAGTTTTTTGAGGGAGAAAAGGGAGGAGGGGGCGGGCCAGAGGCCCACCCCGCCTGTCGGAATGGCTGCCTTGGATTACGGCTTGGATTGCAGCCGCACGCACCGTACACGGCGTCGCCCTGGAGCTTTCAATGTGCTGCGGCTTTCGCCAGCAAGTATGGCTTGAGTCTGTGTACACACCTTGCAGAAACACCGGAGGAGCGGGAGTTCATCAAGAACGCGTCAGGACCGTTCAGATCCTTCCTGGAACGAGTCGGCTGGTGGCCGACAGGGCAGCACGCGGGCTCGGTCTCAGAAGCAGTTGGAAAAGGTCTCTCGCCAGTCGCGTACTTTGCAGAGCACTTGCACATGGCAAGACCACACTCGCGCCCATTGCCATACTTGCTCGCGCACGTCAATGCCGCGTCGGATGCGGATATTGCCATGCTCGTCGCGGGCGGGCACAGCGTCGTGTACTCGCCCCGCTCATCTCACTACTTCCGTAATCACGATCACTTCGGCCCGCACCGGTACCGGGACATGCTCAAAGCAGGCATCAACGTGTGCCTGGGCACCGATTCAGTCATCAACCTGCCCAGCGAAGAACGAATCAGTACGCTGGACGAGATGCGGTTTGTGTACCAGCGGGATGCAATGGATGCTAGCGAACTGCTGGCCATGGCAACCGTGCGCGGGGCGAGGGGGCTTGGCATGGACGAGTCGGCGTTTACATTCCGAAGTCAATGCGAGATTGCGGGCGTCGTGGCGGTGCCAGTCTCGACGAAAGTGACCCTAGCGACGGCACACCACGCCATTCTGCAGAGCGATTCGCAGCCGGAGTTGCTGGTTATGGCGGGTCGGTGATGATTTGGTGTTGAAGCAGAGGAAGGCAGCGAGCGGCATCAAGACCCGGTTCAATGTCGTCGCCAGAAAATTCCGATGCAAGTGGTATCACGATGCAAGCACGTTGTCTTTTTCATCATGGATCGCTCGATGTCGTCGCGGGAGATGGCGACTCGCCGCAGAAGCAGGCTGGTGTTGGTCGTTCTGGCTGCGGGAAGCCGTTCTTGATGGTGACGTTTGCATGCGCGGGTGCGTATGTGAAGGTGTTCCGCAGCTTGGACGGCACGCATTACCTCGCGCGTTGCCCCAAGTGCGCCAAGACCATGCGGTTTGAAGTTGGGGACGCCGGGAGTCAGCAGCGGACGTTTTCGGTGTCGTGTGGGTGAGAGTGGGGGTGGGAACGTGTCAGACTTCGGCGCGTCGTGCGCTGATGAGTTTGTCGTAGGCCCTGAGCACCATCTGGATGTACGAGCTCGCTTTGCGTTCCTGTTCGACGTACGCGCGGGCTCGGGAAGCGAGCAGTCGCGTGCCCGCAACATCAGCGAGGAGATCGCGCAGCGCGATCTGCCAGCCTGCGGCTTGGGCGGAATCAACGAGGCGCGCTGTGATGTCATCTTTGAGCATTGCGACATGGCGATCGACCGCCGCGACGACGACGACTCCCGCGCCCATCGCGCTCAGCAGCACGCTGC
>CAZEZV010000498.1:0-1569 GCA_964516725.1 uncultured Phycisphaeraceae bacterium | reverse complement strand
GTCGCTGAAGGTGCGATTGTTGAGCTGGCACGCTGTCTCAGCTGCGTGCAAGCGCGCGGATAAAGTTCAATGTCCAGGTTTTTACGTTCGCGAGACGCACTGCCCCCTTACCCCCATTGTTTGTCAGCGTGCCGGGGAAGAGCACTCGAAGCGGATCAGGGGGCGAGCGCCTGCGCGGCGGTGAGGAACACGGCACGCAGCGGATGATGGGAAGCGAGAAGGATGCGCACGCGGCGGGTATTGCGCACGATGGCCGCGCCGATCTTGAGCAGGCGGCAGCGGATGGTGGCCGCACTGGCGCGTTCGAGCTCGCCGCCGGCCAGCGCCAGCTCACGCAGGCGCTGCATCAGCGTGTAGGCGAGCGCGGCCAGCAGCAAGCGTAGCTGGTTGGCGGCGAACTTGTGGCAGCTTGCCCGCGTGCCGAACAGATCGAGCTGCGCTTCCTTGATGCGGTTCTCCGCCTCGCCACGCGCGCAGTACAGCCGCTCGTACAGCTCGGTCGGCTCGCCGTCGAGGTTGGTCACCACGAAGCGCGGATTGGTGCCCTGGGCGCCGTATTCGAGCCGCGTGATCACCCGCCGCTCGAGGTCCCAACTGTCGGCGGCGTAGGCAAACTCCCCGATCAGCCGCTGCTTGGTACCGGTGCGCGCATAGTCCTCGGCGAGCATCAGTTCGGCGTATTGCACCTGGGCTTCGAGGCGCGCATTGCGCGCCAGCCCGACGAGGTAGCGCACGTTCGAGCGTTCGCACCAGCGCAGCAGGCGCTGACGACAAAAACCGGAATCGCCCCGCACGATCAGCCGCACGCGCGGCCAGGCCTGGCGCAAGCGCCGGATCAACAGCTTGATCAACGCCGTGGCGTTCTTCGCCCCGTCGATGCGGCTGCGCCGCAGGTAGCAGGCGAGCATGGCCTGGCCACAGAACACGTACAGCGGCAGGTAGCAGTGCTGGTCGTAGTAGGCGTGAAACTCGCCGCGCTCCTGCTGGCCATGCAGCGGCACGTCGGAGGCGTCGATGTCGAGCACCAGTTCGGCCGGTGGCGCATCGAACGAGGCAATGACTTGATCGACCAGCACAGCGTGCAAGGCGGCTGCCTGCTCGCGCGTGGCACGCGCTTCGAGTCGGCATAGCGTCGGTGCGCTGGCCAGCGGCGCGACCCGGCCTACCGCCGTTTGCATCAGCAGATCCGCGCGCAGCACATCGTGGTCGTTCAGATCTTCGTAGCCGCAACACAGTGCATACAGGCGCTGCGCGATCAGATCGCGCAGGCTGTGCGTGATGCGCGTTTGCTCGCGGGCATCGTCGAGCACCGCTGCCGTCGCGCGCGACAAACCGATGCGTTCATCGACTTGGCGCAGCAGCATCAGCCCACCGTCCGAACTCAGATCCCCACCGTCGAAATTCGCTTCGATGATGCGTCGGCCCACACGCCCAAATTCAATCCGCCCTTCGGTACACTTTGGCATCGGCAGCTCCGGTTGTTCATTGACGTCAGACACCAATGACAACGCGCCTTCGGGCCGGGCTGCCGACCTATCTTGATGAAATATCCGGGCTAGGCCGGCGAAC
>CAZEZV010000497.1:0-1592 GCA_964516725.1 uncultured Phycisphaeraceae bacterium | reverse complement strand
CTGTACCTCGTGCGCAAGCGCCGCCTCGCGATGGCCCGCCGCGCGCTGCTCGGTGAGCTCGCGCACCTCGCCGTCATCGCCGCCGCCTGCGCGTGGGACCTGGGCTTCGGCCTCATCGCGTTCGCGGTGCCGTTCGTGGTCACGCGCTTCATGATGATGGCCGGCAACTGGGGGCAGCACGCGTTCATCAACACCGAGCGCGCGAACGACGGGCTCTCGAACTCCATCACCTGCATCAACAGCGCGTACAACCGGCGCTGCTTCAACGACGGCTACCACATCGGTCATCACCTCAAGGCAAACCGTCACTGGACGGAGCTCCCCGGCGACTTCCTCGACCACCGCGAGCAGTACGCCCGCTCGGGAGCGCTCGTCTTCGAGGGCCTCGACTTCTTCGCCGTCTCCCTGCTGCTGTGGCTCGGGCGGTGGAACACGCTCGCCCGGCGCTGCGTGCGCCTCGACGGCCAGCCGCGGTCTGACGCCGAGGTCGTCGAGCTGCTCAAGGCGCGCGTGCAGCCGCTGCCGAGCGGCGCTCCCGCGCTGGCGCCCTGAAGGCGCGTCGCTGCGCCACCGATCACTGCTGTGGGCACCGCCCGCGCCGACAAGCGCGCGAACGCGCTCGGCCTGACCCCGTGGCTCGCCCGTTGCTCCGCATCACCGCGTGCTGTCGTGTGCCTTGGCACTGCTGCTGGTCGCGGCCTCCACCGACGTCGACGTCGAGACGAGAGCTCCACCCTCGCAGACGCACCTGCGCCTCGCCTTCGACGCCGGCCTCCCCGGAGGCCTCGCGCTCGGCCTGCAGCTCGAGCCCATCGCGAACCTTCGCCTCTCGCTCGCCGCGCTCACCAACGTGATGGGCTTCGGAGTCCGCGGCGGCGTCGAGCTCTTGCCCTTCGCCGTGAGCTCGCTCGTTCACCCGCTCATCGGCGTCGAGGCCGGCCACCACTTCCCCGGCGAGACGCGGCGACTGCTGAAGTCGGGCCCCGAGACCCTCGAGTACACCTTCGTCACCGGCCTGCTCGGCGTCGAAGCGCAGCTGCGCGCCGTCACGCTCCACGCCGCCGCCGGAGTCTCCGGCATCTGGGCCAGGACCTCGGGCGTCACCTTCTTTCAGCGCGTCGAAGTCGACCAGCTCAACATCGAGAGCGTCGTCTTCGCCGCGCGCCTCGGCCTCTCGGTGAGGCTCTTCTGAAAAGCGCCCTCGCCCTGCTGCTCCTCGCCGGCTGCGGCTTCGCGCAGGCGAGAGACGTCTGCGCCACCGCGAAGAACCAGCGCTTCGACGGAGCCCTCACCGCCAACATCGCCTTCGACGTGCGCGACGGCTTCGGCGCCACGCTCACCGTCGAGCGCGTCGCGCTGACGCGGCTGCAGGGCGCCGACCCGCTCCGCGTCGACCACGTCGTCGTCCTCATCTCGGGCCAGCGCGTGCTCGAGGGAAAGCCGACGCGCGTCGACGACACGCGCCTCGAGCTCGAGGTCCCGGGCATCGACGTCACGCACGCCGCGCAAGACGGCAAGCTCGAGCTCGAGCTCGCCATCACCGGCACCGTTCCTCCCGAGCCGCTCACCGCCGACGTCGAGGTATGCGGAGG
>CAZEZV010000496.1:0-1599 GCA_964516725.1 uncultured Phycisphaeraceae bacterium | reverse complement strand
GCCTCGCGGTCGCCGATTTTGAACCTCCGGAGCAGCGAGAAGAAGAGAGCGCAGGCGAGGATGTGCGCGGCGACGCTCAAGAGGTGCAGCACCCAGTCGTGATTCCAGAAGACGGTCTGCCCTATCGGCACAACGATGTAGTAGAGCGGGCGGAAGAAAAAGCCCAACGGCTTGATGAGCGACGCGCCGCCGGTGCCGAGCGGGTCTGTGCAATACCAGTAGTCGTCGTTCCACTTCCCCATCTCGTGCAGACGCAGACCCCACGCGAGCATCAATATGCACGCCGCGGTGCATAGGAGCGCGATTCGTTCTCGCATGTGAAGGTGGTCGGTGGTCATTGAGTGTTGGTTGAGGGACTGTAGAACGACAGGTTGGCTCCCCGTGCCCGCCGTGCCCCCCGTACCATCAATCCGACCGGCTCTGCGGTTGGAATGATGGCACGGGCGCATCTGCCAGAGATTTTCGAGAGTCTGCATCGCGAGTTCGCGGCGGCGGGCCATCATCAGCGATTGAAAGTGTGTGATGCAGGCGGCGAGGGATTCTTCGGCGAGGATCAAGATCGTTTCGATGATGTCTTTGCTGAGGTCAGCGGCGAGCGCGAGGGGGTCTTGGTTGAGCGCGAGGTATCGCGTCAGGATGTGGCGCGACTCGGGGGTGAGCGTGGGGAGGGCTGGCGAGGTTGATTGTTGTGCTTCCCGGAGCATGTGGGGATGATCGGGGAAGATGATTCGAAATGCAAGAGGAAAAGTGGGGAGGACTGGAAAGTTGCGCACAAACGTGGTTGTTTTGGCGAAAGAGATCGCGGAGGGGCGGAGTGTGGCGGGGGAACGCGGAGAGTGGATAGGTCCGATGGGGCCTATGGGGCTGACGGGAGAAGAAGGCATCGGGGGATGCGGCATCGAGGCATCGAGGAAGACACGAACGTAACTACATATACGTGCCGCGATTTGTGAGCGAGTTCCGGCCACCTGCCGTTGAGTCATGCAGGCAATGACAAAGCAGCAAGCCACGCAGGGATGAACCCAATGTCCGACCCGCCGTCTCTTCGCTTCGCAACTGAACACCACTTGGCGATTTGGATCGCTTGTTGTGGAGTAGCGTCATGGAAGAAAGTCCATCGCATCTCTTTCAACTGAAAATCGACAATCCGATACTTGTTATTGACGCAATCAACCAAAAGCAAAGGATTCTGCGGACAACTTCCGAATTCAAATATTCGACCTTCGGGATCGGAACGCATTGCTGTTATTGCATCGTCGCCAAAGTACACCATTCGACCTCGTGGGGTCTTCATGAACTTCAGTGGATCATCTGTTGCACGCAGGAACAGTTCGGCAATTTCGACTGCTTGTTGAGCTTGTTCTTTTGTCGCGATTTCGTATTCGTGCTCGTGCCCATTTCGTACGCCAATCAAGTCGCGGTAAAGTATGTCATGTGTCGGAAGACCTACTTGCCGCAATGCGTCTAGTTTCTCTGGGTTCTTTCTGCCGATAAATCTATCTAAATTGTTGCAGTACAGCAATTCATCCAAACAGCGAAGAACAGCACGGTTGCAATTCACGACACAGTTCGAAAAACCACGGTCGTCTCCGCCCTGGT
>CAZEZV010000495.1:0-1608 GCA_964516725.1 uncultured Phycisphaeraceae bacterium | reverse complement strand
TCCACCGCCCTGGGACGACCTCACCGAAGCCTGCTACCACGGCCCGTTCTCCGACAAGCTCGACGAGCACCTCGACGCCTCTCACGGCTCCTGCGCCTTGCGAGACCCACGCCTCGCCCGATGGACTCAGGCCTTCGTCGCCGCCCGCTTGGCGGTCCGCGCACGGGTGCGCTTCGGCTTCGCGGGTGCCAACGGCAGTCCAAACTTGAGCCGGCTGCCGATGGTGGCGGTGTATTTCGCCTCGGCTTCCCACATCTCGCGCATCCAGTCCGATACGCATTCAGGCGCGAGAACGAGGTTCTTGGTTTGAGTGGGGATGCTTTTCATGGCTTGGAGCGAAGGATAAGTTGTGATCGCAACTTCGCAACCATCGTGTCGCGAATGAAGAAGTGATCGAGAATGTCATGCTGGTTCAAAATGCGACGGTAGAAAGGCGCTGAAAGGGCCGTGGCCTCGCCCCAGACCAACGGAGCATCCAGTTGTCCGGCCACCTCAGCGACAAAGCAAAGTAGAGCGGAGCCAATGCCCGCATAACCTCGTTCTGGCCCCAGCGTCGCAGGGTGGGCGGCAAGGAAGTCGAGCACGATGTGGTTGCACCACGTTCTGCGGCACCAAGCCACGCCCAGCATTTTCGGTCCCGTCGCCCATGTGGATTTCAAGACTATCAGGAAGCCAATCTCAGCTTGCGGAACATGTCCGACGCCTACCTTCAAATCCTCAAAGCTCAACGCAGCCTCATTTCGGCGGAGGTAGTAGCGCCAGCGTTTGCCTGCCAGATTCCCAAATTCCAGCGCATCCTGCATCGCATCCGACAAAGGTGTCTTGCTGGACCGCCAGCTCCGCAACTTGTCCGCATCCGCCGGACGGCCAAACTCGATCAACACAGCACGCTGGCCGTGTGGAGTCTGAATGAATGGCTTGGCGATCATGGTGCGGATCGTAGCCTGCTGCTTCGATTTGCCAACAACGGATCAGAAGCACCTGGCGGCAACGCTTTGATCAAACCACACCGACTTCACCCAGCGGCCCGGGTGACAGGGTGCGAAAAATCAACAAATCATTCCTCTTCGACACCTTCCGCTTCGCCGATTCGCTGCCGCGTGAACTCCTCGACGACTGGCTTCGCGCTTCTTCTTCGCTCAAGCTACGACGAACAAGCCGCGACGCCTTCCTCACCGCGAATCCACCACCGTGGGACGAGCTCACCGAAGCCTGCTACCACGGCCCGTTCTCCGACAAGCTCGACGAACATCTCGCCGCCGCCCACGGCTCCTGCGCCTTGCGTGATCCACGCCTCGCCTTCGTTCAATCCGCCCGATACGGAGCGGTGTAGTTGCCCTTCTTGTCGATGATGCCGCTCTTGATGAGATCGCGACGAACATCTGCAGGTGTGCGGTGCTTCATCCAGGCAACGAAGTAGTCCAACCACTCATTGGTCACTTCGCCCGTGAATGGTTTGGCTGGCCGCTTCGGTGGCGAGACGCAGCGCGCTGAACGAGATGCTGTTCTGGATTTGGAAATCGTGGCAGGCATGACTAGCGATCTTGGCGAGGTTTGAACCCGGATTATGCATTTGAGTATGTGAAGGGAGGCGGATGCGTGTCGATG
>CAZEZV010000494.1:0-1677 GCA_964516725.1 uncultured Phycisphaeraceae bacterium | reverse complement strand
CCTCCTCGCCAGCGGCGAAGTCGCAAGGGAGGAACCGAGGCCCGGTCGTCGAAGGCGTGTTCGCGCACCGCATGCAGGAAGCTTCGGCCTCAGAAGCCGTCGCTCGATCGCGTTCTGCTCCCATCAGGAGACGATGCCTGGCTCGCTCCGCGTTGGCAAACGGGCCCAAGACCCCTTACCGCGCCGGAGGCGCGTTGGTGTGGGCGAAGTCGATGCCTTCGCCGGGGCCGTAGAGGCCCCAGGGCCTCACGCCGGTGGGGATGGCGGCGACATAGGGGTTGTCGGGTGAGTCCCCTGCGCAGACGCGGAAGAGCGTGCCGTCGGGCGCGAGGGTGGCCTCGAACGAGCACGACGCGATGGGCGCTTCGTGCCTGACGGTCTCTCGCACGTTCCCGTCGGCGTCGACGACCTGGTAGCCGTCGACGGCGATCACGAGGAAGCCGCCGTCGTCGAGCGCCACGGGCGCGCGCGCGGTGCCCGTGGGCACGCCCCAGAGCACGTCGCCTTCGCGCGAGAAGCGCATGAGCGTGGGGACCACGGGGTTCACGACCGCGGCGACACCGCAGTCCTGGGTGGCAGTGAACGACGAGAAGGCCGGATATCCCCCGGGGATGACGATGGGCGGACCGAGGGTGAGCGTCTCGGCATCGAGCCACGCCCAGCGGTCGTTTCCGACGAGCAGCGCCCCGCATCCCTCGACGAACGTGGCCGCGGAGGTGTTGTAGAGACCGAGGGACAGCGCATCGATGGTGTTCTGTCGGAGCACCTCACCATCGGGCGAGAACACGTAGCTGGTGTCCGCGACGAAGACGATCTCCCCGCTCTCCCGCACGTAGAGTCCCGCGTTCACGGCCCGAACCGGCGGCAGCTGCAACATCCAGTGTGCCTGCCCATCCGTGCATCCCGCATAGAGCAGGTCATTCCCCGCCCGCGCCACGACTCCCCGCGTCAGCGGCGACCACGCCGGGTAGGTGAGGGTCGTGGGGCCGGGAGAGGTACGGAGTTGGTCCTCCTCGACGCCCACCACTGCCGACCCCGAGCAGACATTCCCGTCTTCACAGATCACTCCGCCGCCCACCAGCGAGCCGCCGTAGGAGTATCCGATTCCATCGGTGAGCCACAGAATCGGACCCGATCCTACTCCGGTGTAGAGCACGCTCCCAGTCGCGTGAGAGAGGCCGATCCGGTTCGAGTACTCGTCGCCCCAGATGGACGTCCCAGATGCCGTGAGGCCGATGATGCCTCTGGGCGGACTCGACCAGTCGATGACGTAGAACGGATGGTCGGACGCGAGATCGCTGAAGCTGCGAACCCAGCGGGGTTGACCAGGAACGTCGCCGTCGACTGGTCGCGCTCGAAAGACGGGGCGGTCAAGCGCAGGGCATGTGGGCCGTTCGTGGCGATACACTACTCGCACATTGTCGAGGCTAGTGCCGTCCAGAGAGTCACCCATGGGCTGACAGGCAGCGCTCAGGAGTGACGCCGCGAGCGTCACACTCGTCGTGGCGAGCCGAGACTCAGTAGGCGGCAAACGCACAGGTCTGCTCTGGTCCGCCCGGAGCGGGTGAGGAGTAGAGAGTTGTTGTGCCGGGAATCGTTGCGCCGACAGGGGCGAGGGGGCGCTGAAGTCGCTGTCCGAGGCAGAACCCCTGACGGAGCATCCGCCAGTCGTCCTGG
>CAZEZV010000493.1:0-1684 GCA_964516725.1 uncultured Phycisphaeraceae bacterium | reverse complement strand
CGATGTCCTGGGGATCAAACAGCGAACTGTCGTTGTTGAAGTCGATGGAATCACAGGCTGCGCCTTGGACTGTGAAGGTGAAAGTTGCCGCACCGCCGGCGAGGCCGTCGCCGCTGGGGAGGGTGTTGGCAACAACTTCGCCGTCGAGGGCGATTGCGCCGGCAACTGTGGTGACGGACTGCGCAACGTTCACGGTGTAAGTACCGGGCGGAAGCGCGCTCGCGAAAGTGAGCGTGGATTGCGTCGGGTTGCCGGTTGCGGCGTACGTGAAGGGGACCGTGCCGGAAGGACCGGTGACGGTGAAAGCGGCTGATGGCGCGGTCATGTTCTCGCTGAAGTAGATGCGAACAAATGTTGGCGCGGCGTTGGTTGCGATGCTGGCGCCGGGCGCTGGTATGGTCTGCGCAACTTTGCCCGGGCCTGCGGTGTAGGCTTCGCTCACTTTGCTGTCGGTGAGAATCCAATCGAATTCATCAAGCACGATGCTCGTCGTCGCGGCGGTCACAGGGAACAGGTAGTGCTGGGTGCGCTGCGTGTTGTTGGCGACGCGAGTGACGCTGCCGCCTGCTCTGTTGAGGCGGACGTCGATGGGCATTTCAAAGCGGTCACCGGGGAGCCCCCATCCGGCTTGTTGTGTTTGGCGGATGGAGACTTTGGTGTAGGGTTGGCCGTTGATCGTTGTGTTCGCGAAGCCGTAGGCGTACTGCGGATTGCCGATGCGGTAGATCCACTGGTCGAAGAACGCGTCGAGGTCTTTGCCGGAGACGGATTCCATCACGTCGCGGAAGTTCTCCGTCGTCGCCGCGCTGCCTTGATACGCCGCGCGATAGGCTTGGAGGCCGTTGAAGAAGTTGGTGTCGCCAACGGCGTGGCGGAGCTGGTGAAGGACCCAAGCACCCTTGCGGTACGAGAACGTGCTGCTGAAGATGCGACCCATGTTTGCGACGTTGGACACGTACACGGTGTCATCTGTCGCGCCGGGGCGTCGCGAGTTGATCGAGGCCTGGAGCGCGGGTTGACCAGAACTTCCGGGCTTGCGCTCCTGCCAGATGCATTCGGAGTAGGTGGCAAAGCCTTCGTTCAGCCAGATGTGATTCCATGTTTTGTTGGTGACGTTGTCGCCCCACCATTGGTGTGCGAGTTCGTGGGCCGAGAGGCTCTCGCTGAGATTCACCTGACCCGAATAGGTCTGGTGTTCCATGCCGCCGCCAAATGGGAACTCGTAGACGCCGTACTTCTCGTTGATGAATGGGTACTCGCCATAGACATCGCGGAAGGTCGCGATCATCTGCACGATCAGGTTTGCGGCGGTGCGATTTGCGGGTGTGTCGCCGCCGGTGTACATGCTGAATTCAACGGGCATGGTTCCCGTGCCTCCGCCAGGAAGGGGATAGTTGTACGGGACGGTCCACTGGTCGTAGTTAGTCGTTGCGAAGGCGTAGAGATAGGTTGCAGTCGGGTAGTTGGTGCGCCAGCGATATCGCTTCTTGCCGCCGCCGAGGATGTCGACACCTTCGAGCAAGCCGTTGGCGACGCTTTCGAGACTTTCGGGCGCGGTGATCATGATTCGACCAATGCTCTTGTCTGCATTGTCGCCCGCCAGGAACACGTCGCCATCTTTGATGGGCCACCAGGTTGCCGCGTAATAGGCCTCGCTGAGGCTGGCGAAGATCGGATCGCCGGC
>CAZEZV010000492.1:0-1701 GCA_964516725.1 uncultured Phycisphaeraceae bacterium | reverse complement strand
CAAGAACGCTTCGATGTCTTGGGGGTCAAAGAGGCTGGTGTCGTTGTTGAAGTCGATGGAGTCGCACGCGAGGTTTGCGACAAACGTCACGGCGAGTCGGCCATTGACAATATCGCCCTCCCACGAGCGCACTGCAATGTTGTATTGATGCCCTGCGGTCACGGCGATGCCAGTCAGCCGCGTGCCCACGCCGCAGCCGCCTACGTCATCGCCGCACGTAAAGAAGCCCCCGCCGTTGCAGTTGTTGCGAATGCCCAGCAACGTGTCGGGCTGCTCGCCGCTCGCGCCCGTGTCGGCGTTGCAGGTGCTGAGCGTGACCGCGCCGTTCACGCTGGGCACGAAGCGAAACCAGATATCGTTTCCGCTAGGCGTGCTCACGTAGCACGTACTGGTCCAAGGCCCGTCTACGTCGGCAAAGCGGGTGTCGTAGCTGTAGACATTAACGCCAGGATTGCTGCTGATAGGCCGCTCGTCCGCGTACGCACAGAATGAGTTCACGGGTCGCACGTTCAACGTCCCGTTGCCAATCGCAACATCACTGATGGCGTTGCTGGCGCGAAACACGAGCGGGAACGCGCCGGGTAGTGTGAGCGGGCTGTTGAGATTGATGTAACCATCCCAATGCTCCAAGCTGGCGGTGTACGCGAGAGGATGGTTGTCGGGACCATCGACGGCCGACGTATCGACGCGCACCGCCGTCGTGTTTGCGCTCGCGGACGCGCCCACCTCGATCAAGGTTTCACCGAGGAAGTGATGAGACGTAAATCCGGCTACTGTCGGCGAAATCTCCCCGCTCGGAGTGTTCATCCGCACTGCAAGCGACGTGACAATCCCCACGGGCGTGCCCACGTGCGTCACAGAAAAGTTGTCTGCGAAGATCGCGTTGTATTCTGTCACGGCGATGTAGTAGGTCGCGGCGGTTGCGCCGAGGCCAGTTGGGTGTGGTCCGGAGAACTCGCCGTCGCGACCGTTGTTCGCAACTGCCGCCGATTGCCCGGAGAATGCGGTGGGGTTGAGGCGCATTGGTGCGCTGACATTGGTGATGCCAAACGACAACGCCGAGTGATTGTCCGCGCCGTCGTCGTCATCGGTTGCGATCAGCACGCCGTTGGGCGCGTACAGGGCAATCTCCGTGTCAAGGCTCACGATGTTTTGTGTCCAGATGTCTAGAAACCGGTGGGGATTGGTGATGCGGGGCAGCGTTACGGCGAACCAGCGCACCGGGTGGGCCGGGTCTGTCACGACGGTTGACTGCACGAGCGAGCGGAACGGCACGTCATCGAAGCGGCCCAGGTCAACGAACTCTGCTGGCTGTGCGAGGCACAGCGCAGGTAGTATCGCAAGCCCAGCCACCGCCGACATTGCGTTTACACTTGCCAAACCCATACCGCTCTCCTTTCGCGCTGTGGTTAAAGACCGCCCGGCGCTGAAGCCGCAGTATACCGCAAATCCGTGGATGCCCAAGCGGATTCACTGCGAATATGCGGCGAAGCGAGGTGTATTCGGACGTGTGATGAGCGAAATCTATTCCTGCGCAGATCAACTAAAGCCCGCAGAGTGTGCAGGGCCCCTCGCCAAACACCTGCAGAAAGTTCTCAATATCGCACGGATCAAACACACTGCCGTCGTTGTTGAAGTCGATGTCGTTGCAGGTTGCTTCTGCGGGAATGCAGGGGCCTTCGCTGTACATGCTCAGGAACG
>CAZEZV010000491.1:0-1715 GCA_964516725.1 uncultured Phycisphaeraceae bacterium | reverse complement strand
AGAGAAACGCGGAGATTCATGAGAACCCCCCTCCACCCGTGTTTCTCAGTAGTCACTGCGAACTCCGCGATCATCGCATCCATGAGAACCTCACGTGCCGACGGCCAGCGCCGTCCGCTCCATCGCTAGGCCAACTTCGCCATCGCTGATCTGGCCGCGTCCAACTCCTGTTTCTTCTTCGTCAGTTCATCGCGCGTCTGCTGCACCATGTGCGGCGGGGCGCGATCGGTGTAGCCCGGGTTGTTCAGGCGGCCTTCGAGGGTCGTGACGGACTTCTCCAATTCCGCGACTTGCTTCGCAACTCGGACGGATTCGGTTTCCTTGCTGCTACCACCGCCAACGCCCGGAATGAAGAACTCGGCCGACTCAAACGTGAACGCCACGCCCTCGGGCTTCGCGCCTTCGCGAAGCGAAACACTTTCAAGACCCGCGAACGTCATCAGCAGCGGCTTGATGTCCGCGTCCATCACAAACTCGCTGAGTTGCTTCGGCACTTGCAGAGCGATGCGAGCCGAGGGCTTGACCTGGTGAGCCGCGCGGACGTCACGGATCGCGGTGACGAGCGCCCGCAAGCGATCAAACTGCGACTCGGCTTTCTCATCGCGCAGCGAAGATGCAACCGCGGGCCACGCTTGATGCACGAGCAAGCCGGTTGCTTCACGCTTCATGTTAAGCGAGTCGGTCTTGGTGTGCGTCAACGTCACGCCAGCCACGGCAGGCAAACTCAACTTGCCCATGTGCTCCCACAGTGTTTCTGTCACGTACGGCATCACCGGATGCAACATCCGCACAATCGCGCTCAGCACATTGCCAAGCACGGCTTGCTGAGCCGCGTTGCTCGCAATCGTGGGCTTTACGCCTTCCAAGTACCAATCGCAGAAGTCGCGCCACAGCAAGTCATACAACGCCTGCGCATACTCATGGAATTCGTAATTCTCGAGGGCAGCATTTGCAGCCGCAGAACCCGCGGCGAGGCGAGAGAGCATCCAGCGATCTAAAAGAGACGAAGAGACGGAGCGATTGAGAGACGAAGTTGCAGAGGTCGAAGCAATCACCCCGTCTCTTTGTGTCTTTGTCTCTTCGTCTCTACTCCCGATCATGCTCAGCGCAAATCGCGCCGCATTCCACAACTTGGTCGCGAAGTTGCGGCCAAGGTCAAACTTCTCGCTGGTGTTGTTGCCGTTCGCATCTTTCTTGACCGGCAGCCGCACGTCCTGCGTGTTGGTCGCCATGTGGCACAGCGTGAAGCGCATCGCGTCTGCGCCGTGCGTCGCGATGATGTCGAGCGGATCGACGCCATTGCCCAGACTCTTGGACATCTTGCGACCCTCGCCGTCCTGAATGACGGCGTGGATGAAGACGTGGTGGAAAGGCACGGAGGCACTGGGCACTGGGGACTGGGCACTGGCAGAGGCAATCGGCGAACCAGCAGTCTTTGCCAGTGCCTGATGCCCAGTCCCCAGTGCCTTCAAGTACCCATTGAACATCACCATCCGACTCACCCACAGCGTGATGATCTCTCGCGCAGTGCACAACGTCTGGCTCGGGTTGAACGCCTCGAGCAGGCCTTTGTTGAGAGCCGCGTTGAACTTGGTCGGGTCGGGCCAGCCGAGCGTCGAGAGCGGCCAGAGCGCGGAGGAGAACCAGGTGTCGAGTACGTCGGGATCGCGTGTAAATCCTTCGTCTTTCACGAGTTGTTCGGCGGCTGAGTCGTG
>CAZEZV010000490.1:0-1734 GCA_964516725.1 uncultured Phycisphaeraceae bacterium | reverse complement strand
GAGACAAAAGCCCAACTAAGGCTAATCGAGCATTCACGTTGAAAAACCCATGCTCTTTCTGAATTAATTACTGGATTTGCTCGTCATGGCTAAAGCAAAAATCAAGGTTACACAGATCAAGAGTACCTATGGGCGCCTGAAGAACCACAAGGCCTGTGTCACCGGTCTTGGTTTGCGTCGTATTGGTCACACGGTGGAAGTGGAAGATACCCCATCTGTCCGTGGCATGATCAACTCGGTTAATTACCTGGTAAGGGTTGAGGATTAAATCATGTCAGAGATTATGAGACTGAATACCCTGAGCCCCGCGCCGGGTTCTCGCCCGGGTGCAAAGCGCGTTGGTCGCGGGATCGGCAGTGGTCTGGGCAAAACCTCAGGTCGTGGTCACAAGGGCCAGAAGTCACGCTCCGGCGGCAGGGTTCGACCCGGCTTTGAGGGTGGCCAGATGCCGTTGCAGAAGCGGCTGCCCAAGTACGGTTTTACCTCGAGGGTGTCCCGCACAACAGCGCAGGTTCGCCTTGGCGAGCTCAATGCCGTGGAAGGTGGTGTGGTTGATCTTGAGACTCTCAGGAGCGCAGACCTGATCAATGGCAACATAGCGCGCGTGCGGGTATTCCTGTCGGGTGAATTGAACAAGGCTGTCACAGTCAGGGGATTGGCGGTAACCAAGGGCGCTCGTGAAGCAATCGAGAAGGCTGGCGGGAAAGTAGAGGATTAAATGGCGACACCTCAGCTGCCGTCGGTAAACAAGGCAGGGCTTGGCGAGCTTTTCGCCCGCCTTCGCTTTGTGTTACTGGCTATATTCGTTTACCGGATAGGGACCCATATTCCTGTCCCGGGAATCGACCCGAAGCAACTGGAGGCACTGTTCAACCAGAACCAGGGCACCATACTGGGTCTGGCGAACATGTTTTCCGGTGGCGCGCTGGAACGCATGAGTATCCTCGCTCTGGGAATAATGCCCTATATTTCGGCGTCGATCATCATGCAGTTGATGGCGGCGGTGACACCGCAGCTGGAGCAGTTGAAAAAGGAAGGTGAGTCCGGTCGTCGCAAGATTAGCCAGTACACGCGATACCTTACAGTCATTTTGGCCGTTGTACAGGCCACTGGTATGACGGTGGGCATGGCCAACCAGGGCATGTCCTTTGATACTTCGCCGCTGTTTTTCGTCATCGCGATCACGTCCCTGGTTACCGGTGCCGTGTTCATGATGTGGCTGGGTGAACAGATTACTGAAAAAGGGGTCGGCAACGGGATCTCGCTGCTTATATTTGCCGGGATCGTGGCGGGTCTGCCGTCTGCGATCGGGCAGTCACTCGAGCAGGCCCGCCAGGGCGAACTGAATATTCTGGTGCTGTTGCTTATCCTGGTGCTGGCGATTGCGGTGATTTACCTCATCATTTTCATCGAGCGCGGCCAGCGTCGCATCACGGTGAACTATGCCAAACGCCAGCAGGGTCGAAAGATGTACCAGGCGCAGAGTTCCCATTTGCCGCTCAAGGTAAACATGTCGGGCGTGATACCCGCCATTTTCGCCAGCAGTATCTTGCTGTTCCCGGCATCGATTGCGCAGTGGTTCGGGTCGTCCGGCTCGGCTGACTGGTTGCAGGATCTGGCTGTCGCAATTGGCCCGGGCCAGCCGTTGAACATATTGTTGTTTACGGTTTTTGTAGTGTTTTTCTGTTTCTTTTATACCGCGTTGATGTTCAACCCGGTGGAGGTTGCTGACAA
>CAZEZV010000489.1:0-1741 GCA_964516725.1 uncultured Phycisphaeraceae bacterium | reverse complement strand
CTGATAGCGCGATTGGTCCTCTCCTCCCGCTGCCGCCGCGATTACCGCGCTCGACCCACCTCGCCGCACTGCATGCTTGCCCCCCACACCGAATTTCCCCTTCTTCGTCTCTTGACCATCGCCCGCTCGTTTTATACACTAGTTCACTAGTTTACACACTTTCCATCCACCTGTCAAAGGTTTTCTAGGGCCCGCGCCGATCTCAGGCTTTTCCCGTGCCAGCCCAGCGGAACGCTTACCCAAAGTAGGCCCCCGACGCCGTCGGGGCCTGAGCAGCACACCCGCGTCAATATCTTCACAGACGCCAATCGGCCCATCCGCGTCTTCTCTTTCCCCAGGCCCGCACGGCGTGCGGGGCCTACCCTGTGCCCCAACGGGGCGGAACACACTACAGGTGCAATGAACGCTGTAACACCGTATTGTATTTAGCTATGCCATCAGTATCAGAATCTGCGGCAAGGTTGCTCGCACGACGTGCCTATTACGCAGCGAACGTCTCGTCCTTTTGTTCCCAGAGCGAGGACGAAGTACTCGGGGCGATTGCAAGCAGTTCCACCTTCTCAATCGAGACGACACAGCGCGATGCGTGGTGCGAGCAGATTCGTCTGCTGCGCAAGGCCCTCGCAAACGTGCAGGGTGAGGGGCTAATCGCGTTTGAATTCGCCGTGCCACGCATGGGCAAACGGATCGACGCGCTGCTCGTGCTCGGTGCAAGTGTGTACGTTCTGGAATTCAAGGTTGGCGAACGTGAATTTACCGCGGAGGCACTGCGCCAAGTTTGGGACTATGCGTTGGACATGAAAAACTTCCATAGCACCAGCCACCACGCCACGATTTTGCCGGTGCTCGTGGCGACAGGTGCTGTCGACCAGTTTATGCAGGAAGTGATTGAGCCCGAAGTTGATGGGGTCGTCCGGCCACTGAGGGCAACGGCTAGCACGTTGGCAGGTCTAATTCGAGAAGCTGAAACTTGTTTGATCGGACCAGCAATCGACCTGCTCGCATGGGCCGCCGGTATGTACAAGCCGACGCCCACCATCATTGAAGCTGCCATGGCGTTGTACGGCGGCCACAAGGTCGAGGACATTTCGCGGCGCGAAGCAGAGGCGATCAACTTGACACAGACCACGGCGCGGATTGACGAGATCATCCGAGCGGCACGCGCGGGGCGATACAAGGCCATCTGCTTTGTGACCGGAGTACCCGGAGCAGGCAAGACGCTCGTTGGATTGGATGTCGCAACTAAACATAACGACCGAGCGAACGAGTTGTTCAGCGTTTATCTCTCGGGCAACGGACCGTTGGTCAGAATCCTCTGCGAGGCCCTTGCTCGCGATCGTGTACGAGGTTCTGGAAACCCTGCTCGCGCGGTGACGCTTGGTGCGGCACGGAGCGAGGTCAAGGCGTTCATCCAGAACGTGCATCACTTCCGCGACGAATATATCCGCGATGAAACAAAGCCGCCTGTGGAACATGTAGTGCTATTCGACGAAGCCCAGCGCGCGTGGAATCTTGAGCAAACCGCGTCATTCATGCGCCAAAAGAAGGGGCTGGCTGATTTCGCAATGTCCGAGCCGGCATTTCTGATTTCTTGCATGGAACGACACACCGAATGGGCCGTGATTGTGTGCCTGGTTGGGGGCGGGCAGGAAATTAATACTGGCGAAGCCGGCATCGCCGAATGGATTCGTGTGATTCGAGCCGACTTTCCTCACTGGCACGTCCATCTCTCTCCAAATTT
>CAZEZV010000488.1:0-1748 GCA_964516725.1 uncultured Phycisphaeraceae bacterium | reverse complement strand
CTCTGCCTTTGGGGCTGCTGTCGAGGTGCGTATCGCTTCTTCCATTTCCACAAGCATTGCGCGTATGTTCTCTAATGGTGCGCCGATGCGGATGAGTTTCATCATGTCGTCGCAGAGGGCGAGCAGCGCGGGGTACGTTTGCTGCTGCCCGTTCGCGGCGGGCGTGCTTGGGTCCGACGAAGTCACCTTCAGCAGCATGTCCACCGGCAGTGATTTCGCAAACTTCACGCCGACGTCGTGTATGGTGCCTTTGACGTGGTTGCAGCGGATCACTTCGCCGTTCGCTGACACAACGGGCTTGCGCTGCGCGTCGCAGACGACGAACATGCACTTGGTGCCTTTGTGGACGTAGTTGCCGTAGAGCATCGCGAGGCCGCCTCGGGAGATGTCTCGGAGGGACACCAGCACACGCTGCGACGCGCCCTGTGGAAGGAAGAATTCGCCCAAAATGCTGTACGCGGGTGGCAGTGCGTAGCGCGTGTCCTGGCGCTTTGCGGAGAGGGGCTCCGCGTTTGCCTTGACAGCGATCTGCTGCAAAAGCGCCTTGCGCTCGGTGTCGTTGAGCCTCAGAACATTCATCGGCGTTTCCATCAACACGCTCCCCGGACCAGAACTCACGCGGGCGCGCGTCGTATGATTCCTCTGCGAACCACAAACGCGGCGTGAGGCAGGTGCCTGATGTAACGTCGGCTTGTAATACGAACTGCTGAAGCAATGCAAACAAGAAGACCAACAAGACAAGTAATAATCGGCGATGAGCGCGTTGGAAAAATTTACATCGGCGGCGGACTCCCCACTTTTGGCGTGTTGACGCAGGCAGCACCTGTTTCTGTGCAGACGATGACGGCGGGTTACACGCACGAAATAGACGTTTGCGTGCGTGAAATTCACAAGTTGGCGGCGGCGGGGGCGGACATTGTGCGCGTTGCAGTGCCCGAGAAAAAGGACACGGACGCGTTGCGGCACATCTTGCCGCAGGTGCAAGTGCCGATTGTGGCGGATGTGCATTTTCACTTTCAGCGCGCGTTGGAGGCGGTTGAGGCGGGGGTGCACAAAATCCGCCTCAATCCGGGGAATATCAATGACAGAACGGAAGTGATTGAAGTTATCAAGGCGTGTAAGGCGCGAGGACTCCCGATTCGGGTGGGTGTCAATGAAGGTTCGATCATTGAACGCAAGGACAAGCAGAAGCGGATGAAGGAACTTGGGGCCGTCTTCAGCGACCGCAAGCACGGGTACATGCTGGCGATCATGATCGCGAAGTTGGAGGAGTACCTGGACATCTTCTACGAGCAGGACTTCTACGACATCACGATCAGCGCGAAGAGCATGGACGCGGCGCTGGTGGTGGATGCGTACACGGAAATCTCGAAGCGATTTGATCATCCGCTGCACCTAGGCGTGACGCATGCTGGGCCGAAGGAAACTGGCTGCATCAGGAGCGTTGCGGCGTTGGGTGCGTTGTTGTGCAACGGCATCGGCGACACGATTCGCATCAGTTATGCGAACGACCCGGTGTATGAAGTTGAGGATGGCTTGGAGTTGCTGTGGTCGCTTGGTCTGCGCGAGCGCAAGGGTGTAGATCTCATCGCGTGCCCGACATGCGGGCGGATTCAGGTTGACTTGTTCACGCTGGTGCAGGATGTCCGCAAGCAGCTCGCCGCGAAGGTCACAGTGCCGATGAAAGTTGCGGTGATGGGGTGCATTGTGAATGGGCCGGGAGAGGCGGAAGGGGCAGACGTCGCGGT
>CAZEZV010000487.1:0-1779 GCA_964516725.1 uncultured Phycisphaeraceae bacterium | reverse complement strand
GCCAGCCTTCGCCGCAGCTTGATCAATCACCGCTCGCACAGCACTGCCGCCCTCAAATCCAACAACCGGCATTCCTGCAATGTCCTTCCAACGAAACCCCGTCGCTCCCTTGAACAACTTCGCATCGCTCGGAAAGATCAAACGCAGTTCATCCTTCACGAGCGGAATTGTGAGCAGCTCTTCCCGCTCGGGCAGCGTGAGGGGCAACGTCACAATCCCCAGATCAAGCTCGCCCCGCACCACCGCCTCCGCAACCTGCGTGCTGCCTGCTTCACGAATCGAAAAGTGCAGCGACGGATGTCGCTTCCGCACCGCGAGCACAACGGGAGGCAGGATGTACGTCACCACCGTCGCCCCGCTCCCCACACGAATCGTCCCACGCTCTAACCCCATCAACTGCCGCACGCTCCGCAATGCCTGATCCGCCTCGCGCAGCGAGTTCTCGACGTGCGTGAGAAACAACTCCCCTGCTTCTGTCAGAGCCACGCCCTTGCCCGTCCGATGCAGCAACGGCGTTCCGAGTTCCACTTCCAACTTCCGCACCATCGCAGACAGCGCAGGCTGCGTCACACCCAACGCGTGAGCCGCACGGGTAATGTGCCCGTGCCGGGCAATCTCCCGAAAATACCGCATACTTGAAAGTTCCACGCACGCCAGCGTATTCAGCCACCGTCAACTTCACACCCGCAACCCTCACGCCTTACCCTCAAGCCAGCACGACCCGCCGCCGTGTTCAATTGGAGCCATCGCATGAGCATCGCTAACTCCACGTCTGAGCCGAACATCGACAACCTCCTCCATGAGTCCCGTGTCTTTGAGCCGCCCTCCGCGAGCGACGCCGGCTTTCCCCACTGGCACATCAACTCCCTCGCCGAGTATCGCGCGCTGCACAAAAAGAGCCTCCAGTTCTCCGACGCGTTCTGGAGCAGCGAAGCCCGCCGCCTTTCGTGGTT
The DNA here is from genome assembly GCA_964516725.1 of uncultured Phycisphaeraceae bacterium. Taxonomy (GTDB): domain Bacteria; phylum Planctomycetota; class Phycisphaerae; order Phycisphaerales; family UBA1924; genus BJHL01. Next base: position 826 of record CAZEZV010000487.1, on the reverse strand, counting down.
CAAGACTTGGACCAAAGTCCTCGATTGGAAACCGCCGGACGCGAAGTGGTTCGTCGGCGGCCAACTCAACGCGTGCTTCAACTGCGTCGACCGTCACGTGCAAGCCGGTCACGGCGACGACGTCGCGCTCATCTGGGAAGGCGAGCCCATCGGTCCGCGCACGAGCCACCCCGCGCCAGGCAGCGCATATTCCAAAGAGCCGCAGGTGCGCACGTTCACGTATCGCGCTCTCCAACAAGAAGTCAGCCGCTTCGCCAACGTCCTCAAGCACCTTGGCGTCAAGAAGGGCGACATCGTCACCATCTACATGCCGATGGTCCCCGAACTCGCCATCGCCATGCTCGCCTGCGCTCGCATCGGCGCACCCCACAGCGTCATCTTCGGCGGCTTTGCCCCAAGCGCAATCGCCGAACGCGCCATTGACGCGCACAGCAAGATCATCATCACCGCTGATGGCGGCTATCGCCGTGGCGAAATCGTGCCCTTGCAGCACAACGTCGAAGAAGCCGTCCGCACGCTCGCAAATCACGGGCACGACATAAACCACGTCGTTGTCCTGCGCCACACCGCCCACGCCGCGCCCAGCGCTCGCTTTGGCACCGGCACCTATCTCGAAGGCGGACTCACGCACACCGCGACAAAGTTTCACTGGTGGCACGACCTACTCCCCAAAGTCACCGACGCCTGCCCCTGCGAACCCATGGACAGCGAAGACATGCTCTTCCTGCTCTACACCAGCGGCAGCACCGGCAAGCCCAAAGGCATCATGCACACCACGGGCGGCTACCTCACGTTCGTCAACACCACCTGCCGCCTCACGTTCAAC
>CAZEZV010000486.1:0-1803 GCA_964516725.1 uncultured Phycisphaeraceae bacterium | reverse complement strand
GAAGTCCATGGGGTGCGTCTCCTCAATGTCAATGAAGAGACACTAGCCCGCCGCACTGGTTCGCGAAAGTTGGAATGCGCCTAAGATGCCGGTTTCAGCTCAACCGACGCCTTGATCGCGTCGAGCGTCGCCTTCGTATTGCTCTCAAGCAACTTCGACCATGCGAACGAAATCTGTTGCATGTGTCCACCAACCGGAATCTCCCAGGTCTCGGAATAGGCTTGCGCCAACGCGCCTTCCTTCGGCGTGATCAGCAACGTGGTGACCAAGGCGACTTGCCCGCCGATCTTGTCCGTTCGCACCGCGGCGCTTTCGAGCTTGCTGCCCGACTTGGCCAGCAGAGCTTCCTTTTCCGTCCTGATCGCGTCAGTGACCTGATTGAGCATCTCGGGCGTCAAGGCGGCAATCAATTCGGGCGTGATCGGCGACGCCTCGGAATATCCAAACATGACGGACGCGGTATAGCCAACCTTGGGCGAGTAGACCGCGAGGTTGATACCCGGCGTGGCGGTAGCCACCGGGCAAAGCTGCTTGCTCAGCACAAGCGGATCATCCGCCCCGCCGAGTTCCTTATCGATCGCCTCGGTGCAGGACTTCCATCCCTTCGGTATGTCGATCGTAAACCCCGGTTTCGGCGAGAGTTTCAACATCTCTTCCGCCACAGCACTCGTGCTCAAAACGCATGCGCCAGCGACGGCCATCGCAATTCGAAAACCGATCATCATCCCCTCCACCCCAGGACGTAGCACTAACACACCCGCCACCCCACGGCACAGGGGCGAAATTGGCTAACGCGGCGATCAGACCATCGACACGTGCGCGGCTGCACCATAACTCTCCCCCCGTTGAAGCCAATGTTTCCAGAGCCCCTCTTATTGAGAACCATGAAACCGGAACCCCACCGCCTTTCCCGCGCGAGTTACCCGTACTTCCGTCACGTGATTTCGCGCTTCTCCGACATGGATTCGGAAGGCCACCTGAACAACGTAGCGCTCGCTTCGTTCTACGAAGACGCACGCGTGTCGTTCTTGCGCGACCTGGCGGGCGAGGAGCGCGGCAAGTCGTTCCGCTTCGTGATCGCCAGTATCCGCATCAGCTACCTCGCCGAAGCGCATTATCCCGGCGACTACGACGTAGCTTTGGGCGTCACCCGCTTCGGCAACACGTCGTTCGATATCGGCTGCGGCTTGTTCCTTGGCGAGGCATGCGTCGGCATCTGCGACACCACGCAAGTGACGATCGGTGCGTCGGGGCCGATAACCATTCCGCAAGCACTTCGCGTCGCACTCGAGAAAAAACTCTTGTCGCCCGCTTGACGCGATGAATCGAGAGGCGTAGAAGCCGCGTCCCTTGTGCGGGGTCATACCCGCACGCAAACGGAAACCAGAGCAGCGCATGTACGGAAGATCGAAAAATCGACTGAGCGCATTTGACCTTGGCGGCACCACGCCATGCGTCGGCGCGCGCACTGCTCACGGAGGGGCCTTCTGACGGAAGGCTGTCCGGTCCTAACTTTTGGACCCCTCCCGAGCGAAAGCTTCGGAGGGGTTTTTCATGTCTCCTCCGCGCGAAAACGTGCAGGGCCGTTCGCGGCCAGGGAGACCCGGATCCCATCAAAGCGCGGGGCCTGCCGGAGGGAACGGCTGCGAGACGATCGCAGGTCCACCGAGGGCAGGGCAGGCAACAATGGCCTGCTCGGCGGCGCGCACTTTTGCCTCAAGCGCCGCGACAAACCAATTAATTCGTACACTGAAGATCGGCCGCGGCCCTAAGGGGCTGCGGCCACCAATCTTTCAGGTGGTG
>CAZEZV010000485.1:0-1813 GCA_964516725.1 uncultured Phycisphaeraceae bacterium | reverse complement strand
GAACAGGTCGCGGCGCTTTCTGTTTTGTCGCGCGTGGGAACGGTCGTCGAGTTCGATGGTCGCAACGACTTCCATCGACCGGTAGTCGCAGAGTACGAAATCAATATGGTGCCGGGCGATCATGTTCCCAAAGCCCTCCTCCCACGCGGCATCGGAACAGGTGACCACATCCGCCAGCCGGGCCTTGAACGCAATGTGGTAACGGCGGGCACGCGGAACGAGTGAGGCGAGTAACGGTCGGACAATTCGGCACGACGCAGCCGCCGCTTGACCATGCGGCAAATGTCGATTTCACTCATCCGCCGATCGCTCAAACGATGTTGCCGCCCCGACGCTGTGCGAAAGAGCGCCGAACCGGACGCCGCGTCATGCAATCGGGCGACCGTCATGTAGGTTTGCAGCAATTCGCCCACATGCGTCCGCAGCGGAATGTCACGCGACTTGCCTCCCTTCTCCAACAGTCGCACCGACCAACAGTCACCGTCGTGCGTCAAGTCGCCAAGATCAAGGGCCGCGACCGCGCCGACGCGAACGGCCGTGTAGACCAGCAGACTGATAATCGCCTTGTCGCGAAGTCCGACGACCGTGTTCGTGTCGATGGATTCCAATAGCCGCCGAATGTGCGACTTGGGAATCTCGGGCGTCTTGCCCTCGATCGTTTGATAGCGGGGACCGCGGACCGAGTTGGCCGGGTTCAAGATCACCACGTGCCGCAGCACAAGCTGATCGAAGAAGGCGCGAACGCCGGCCAGGTGCAGCTTCTTGGTGGGCGGCGATCCGCGATGGTCGTCCAAGTATCGCCCGAGCGCCGCGGGCGTGATCTCGTGCAGTGCCAAGCCATGTCGCTCTGCCCAGGCCAGGAACGTGCGAACCGCGTGCAGATAATTTCGTCGCGTGTGCCGATTGCGAATCTGCCCCTCGAAAAACTCTCCCCATGCAAAATCCGCGCCAACTCCAGCCGCGCTGACGATGGCCGGCGGCGCGACGGTTGCAGTCAGACTGCGGACCGGCAATTGCAGCACAAGTTCTGTCTTGGAATCTCGATTCATGCACCTCCTTGGTCAGGTTCACTGTTCGCAGCAAACTATGTCCTTTGTCTATCTCAAGCGGCGGCCACGCGACAAGCAGAAATCGGCATAGTGGAACAACCGCATGTTTCCCGGGGAAACTGCCAGTTGCAAACTACCGTTGCAGGACATGTGTGCAATTCACCGTCGTATACCTTTCGGTTACACAACGGCCTAATGTGCTGAAGATGCCTATCCGTGACAAACCGACTGAGATGCCATGCGTCTCAGCGTCAAAGGAAGTCTTGCGAAGGGTGGTCACTCTGTGCGAACCTGGTCGCATGACGAAAGACGATCCGTGGGAGCCGAGCATCGATAACCTTCAACTCGCGCGTGATCTCATTCAGCACGCCAGAGTTGCTTTTGATAAGCTGTGGTCCGACGTGCATGTGCGGAACAACACCTTGCGAGACATCGTGGGGCAACTGCCAGAAGCACCTAAAGCGACCATCATGAACCTGCGGGCCTCGATCGATGAAGCTGAAAAAGCTGATCTGAACGCGCTGCGCCTCATCGGCGAATGGCTACGCCACGCGGACCGATGCCTCTTCAATGAGCATGGCAACAGAAGTCCTGGAACAAAGTGATCGCTCTCAATAGCCGAGCTTGATGGCGGCACGAAACCGGGACTAACGAGTTGGGGTTCTGGTGGACAGCCTTCTTGTTCCCAGCATATCCGCGCCACAGATGAACCCGCTTGCGGATCGGCTGGTTGCTGTGTGACTCTCTTCAAATGCTGAGCATCT
>CAZEZV010000484.1:0-1823 GCA_964516725.1 uncultured Phycisphaeraceae bacterium | reverse complement strand
AGCGATTGATTCAATGGCAGATCATCGCGCAGCGGGACGCGGGTGCGACGTTCACGGCAGACCTGTTTAGGGAGTGGGTGCTGCGCCTTGAGAAGGAGGGGGGATGATTAGCAATCCCTACAGCACGTCGACGAATGACAGCGTCGCGAACAAAGCGATGCTGTGCGGTCGCCTACGGGATCTAGAGAATGTAATGTCTCGCCTCGCCGATCAAAGTGTACTCCTCTTTGGCGAGCGGCGCATTGGGAAGACGTTGTTGTTGTATGTGGTTCGTGACGCCATCAACGGGGCTATCGAAGATTATGCGCCCGGACTCCGTGACGACGATCTGAGGAAGTGGGTTTCGGCCGGCCTGCCGCAGACAGCGCTCCGACAGCGCCACAGCCGCTGTCTGTTTGTGAGCCTGCAGTCCTACGCGCCGAGAAGCGCGGAGGCTCTTGCGGAAGCGGTGGCCCGGGCGATCCCGGGCGTGCAGTACGTGCAGGGCGATCGGCTGTACGATGTGCTGGTTGCTGCGGATGCTGCTATGCAGCAAGACACCATTGTGATCATCGATGAAATTGAAGAAGTGTTGTGCACGGATTTTGAAAACACTGCGGCGGTGTTCGAGCAGATGAACTCATTCGTGCAGGTGTGCAAGCGATTGCGATTTGTGATCGCTGGGGCCGATCATTGGGTACGGGAAACGAACAGTAGGACGTCGCCCATCTACGGGAATTGTTTGCCCGTGTTCCTCGGGCTGCCCGAAGTCGCCTCCATAACGGAGGCGTTGCTTCGGCGGCCACTCGCCGATGTTCTCGGTGACGAAAGCGTGGACGCGGCAAGACAAATTATTCGCTCTACTGGCGGTAAGCCCTATTATTGTCAGGCGTTGGCCTACGAAATCGTGCGCCTGGGGCATACAGAGGGCGCCGACGACGCGATGGGGCGATTGGACCATCAGTTGAGAGATTTCTACGATGCGCCCCCCGAACCTGGCCCAGTCATCTTGCGATTGCTGGCGCATCGTCCAGGGATTTCGGTTGCCACGATCGCAAGTCGTCTCGACCTGCCAAAGGAGAAAGTCCAGCTATGTGTTGCTGACATGTCGAGGCTGGCCAAGGTCACGCTGTCCGGAGAAAAGGTGTCGATAATAGGAGATGTGTTTGTCCGCTGGGGCGTCGCGTATCTTCCGGCGCCCGCGCGAACGCGCGTGCCCTGGCATCGCCTGCGCATCGTCGCCGTTGTGGCCCTGTTGTGCGGGGGGATTGGGGTCTTTCGATACGCCCACCCCCCCGCGATTCCCTGTCGGTGGCTGATAGCCGACGGCGCGCTCGTGGTGGAACTACCTCGTTCGGTGGAAGCGGGCGAGCGCGGCGATGCGGTGATGTGGTTTGAGGCGGGCGATGATGTTGACTCGATCAGAGTGTCAAATTTGTGGGTCCGCGATGCCGGAATCGTTATGGAGTCGGCGAGTGGGGCGGGATGGACCATTCGCGGTGTTAGAGGTGGTGAGCGATCTGGCCGACAGATTGCAAAGTACGCCGTTCCCGTCGTCGAGGCGCGTCGCGTAATCGGATTGGGGCTGTCCATCACAAGCAGCCACGCCTGTGACAGCGTATTTGTCGATGTTGCGGTGCGCCGATTCCCAGTCAAGCAAGTATGGGCACCCCTTGTCGCAATCCTGGGGGGAGCGTCGGTACTGTTGGCTGCTTGGAGTCAGATACAGGCACTTCTCAGTCGCCGTGTTTAGTGTTTAGTGGTCAGGTGCCACGGGTGCTCCAACATTCCGGATCCGGTCCGCGAGCGTACCGAATCCCAATTGCCGCACGGCGTGAAATGCC
>CAZEZV010000483.1:0-1844 GCA_964516725.1 uncultured Phycisphaeraceae bacterium | reverse complement strand
CGCTATTGATTTGTTCAGTGGTTGCGGCGGGCTCACGCTTGGTCTCAAGCGGGCCGGATTTCAAGTTGTCGCCGCCATCGACCTCGATGACAAGGCGTGCTCCACATACGCACTCAACCACCCAACAGTTGAGCTTTACGAGTCTGACATTCGCGATGTCAGTCCCCAGACCGTGCTGCGAAGGGCTGGGCTAAAACGTGGCGAGCTTGACCTCTTGGCGGGATGTCCTCCGTGTCAGGGTTTCTCACGGCTACGTACGAAGAATCAAACGACTTCGGTGAGAGACAAGCGGAATGGCCTGCTTGACACCTTTTCGCACTTCGTTCGTAGGATGCATCCGAAGCTCGTAATGCTGGAGAACGTCCCCGCGCTCGCCAAGAACTGGCGGTTTGCGCGGACCTGCCGCGAGCTACGCGATGCTGGCTACGAGGTTATGTTCAGTGTCCTGAACGCGCGTGATTACAACGTGGCCCAGAACAGACGCCGACTGATCATGCTGGCTTCGCGGGTGCATAGCCCGACGTTGGCACCACCAACACGTTCTCGCAAGACCGTACGGCAAGCCATCGCAAACGTAGGGCCTCGCTCGTCGTCTAGCGACGCTCTTCATACGCTCCCCGAGAACCGATCACCCGAAGTCAGGGCATTGATCGCAAAGATCCCTAGGGATGGTGGCAGTCGGGCCGCGCTTGGGAAGCGCTGGCAACTTGATTGCCACGCGAAGAGCGACGGGTTCAACGACGTATACGGCCGAATGCGCTGGGACGATCAAGCGCCAACCATCACGAGTGGTTGCCACAATCCGTCTAAGGGCCGCTTTCTGCACCCATCCAAGAATCGGGCAATCACGTTGCGCGAAGCGGCATTGCTTCAAGGATTCCCGAGGAACTATCGGTTTGATGTCCAGCACGGCAAGGAGGCCATCGCTTTGATGATCGGCAATGCTTTGCCACCTCCATTTGTTTCGGCCCACGCGCGCAGCCTTAAGCGAGGCCTCCGAAAGGCATAGTACTGGTGGGCTGGGATCCATGCGATCCTCTAGCCGTTAGTCATGGACAAGGTTTCCGCGGCGCAGCGTAGTCGCAACATGGCTTCGGTTCGTACCCGCGATACCGAACCAGAGCGAGTTGTCCGTTCGACACTGCACTCGATGGGTCTCCGCTTTCGACTTAACCAGAGGAGCCTGCCTGGTACCCCTGACGTCGTGCTGAGGCGGCACGGAACCGCGATCTTCGTGCATGGATGCTTTTGGCATGGGCACACCTGTCAGCGGGGACTGGCTCCCGCTTCAAATAGGGAGTTCTGGCTCCCTAAGCTGGAGCGCAATCGACTGCGGGATCGGCGGCAAGCACGAATGTTGCGAGCTGCCGGTTGGCGCGTAATCACGATCTGGGAGTGCCAGACTAAGAACACCGGCAAGTTGCGGCGTCGGCTTGAAAGCTACTTCAAAGATCGTGGCTCTGCGGCCAGCTGACGCGCGCGTGTGACGGGGCGATGTCATTCAACCAAACGAGCTGCCATGCCCATTGAACTACCCCTGGTGCAAGGAATCTTCGAAGCGTCCTTGCACATGTTCCTCGAGCGAGAGCGGCAAGAACTGCTGGAAGGCGTCAACGAACGGAGCAATTGCGCACGCTGGGCGCTTTACATTGAGCGCAGCGCCGAGTTGCAGGGCCTTTCAGGGTACTTTGCAGATGCAGAGTACAACCGCAAGCAGAACGGGCAGATCAAGACAATTCTCAATGAAGAGCACGTGACCATTCCGATCAACTGTGACTTGATTTTCCACAGTCGAGGCGAGAACGTGGCGCAGGACAACCTGATTGCCATTGAACTCAAGAAGC
>CAZEZV010000482.1:0-1870 GCA_964516725.1 uncultured Phycisphaeraceae bacterium | reverse complement strand
CTCACCCTCCTGAAAGACGTTGGTGGATACGGTATCGCCGCGTTCTTTGCGTGGATGTGGCTTCAGGAGCGGAGACAGCACGACACGAGCCGAGACGCCCGGCTTGCCGACGTTCGAGACTTCGGCATGAAAGCCGTGGCTGCAATCGACAACAACACACATGCAATGGAACGCCTCACCGAAGTCGTTAAGGCCAAACCATGAACTGGTGGAAGAAGTTCATTCATCGTCCGAACTGTGCTCGGGAGATCGAGGACATGAAGGGCAGATTGTCCGAGAGCGCCGAAAAGCAGGGGCTTTCAGCCCGCAAGCTTTCGAAGGCGGCGGAAACAGTTGGGCGGACTAGAGAGGAAGAACGCAAGGCGAAGGAGATACAATGCTTCCGCGCCAAAGGTGCCATGTGAGGCGCTACGCATCGGAGGCGGAAATCCAGCGCGCTGTGAACTTGAAAGCGACTGGCATTAGCGTTTGCGAAGTGGCCCGACAGGTCGGGAGGGCGCATCAAACCGTCGCGAGTTGGTTTCACGTCGGCGGATTGGTGCAGAAATTGGGGCTTAAGCCCGAAATCGAGTACGTCGAAGAAAAAGCCGAGCCGGGACGGATCAAGGTGAGAGTTCCTGCCGCAACCGAGTATGGTAGCCCTGCCATAAAGGTTCTGGCGATAGGCGACGCGCATGATTCGCCTAAACTTGAGGACAAGTCTCGCTTTCGGGCAATGGGCGTTCTAGCGAGAGAACGGGGTATTACCCATGTCGTGCAGATCGGTGACTTTGCGGACTTCGATTCAGTTTCCACACACATTGCTGCCGACACGATAGAGGGGAAGCTCAACAACCCGTATACGACCGACGTGGTTTCCCTCAACCGCGCCCTAGAGGATTTCGAGCGCGGCCTCAACGGGCATACTGTCAAGCGCCATATCACTCTTGGCAATCACGAGCGCAGGATTTACCAATACGAAAACCAACACCCTCAAATAGAGGGCATGTTGACGAGCGAATTAGAACAGACGTTCAAAGATCACGAGTGGTCATTTACTCCATACGGGACGTTCTATTTCTTGGCCGGGGTTGGGTTTATTCATTGCGCCCTCAACAGATTGGGGAAAAGCTACGGCGGAAAGTTGGCGGAATCCACGATAGCCAATGACGCTGTATTTGATATGGTAATCGGGCACTCGCATGTTAAGCGAGAACACCGGGCGCCAAAGATCGGCCCTCACAAGCATGTCACGGTGCTAAATCTTGGCTGCGCGCTGCCGATGGGATATACTCAGGAGTACATTTACCACTCACAGCTTGCTGGCTGGTGGTATGGGATTCATGTGCTTACAATCCAGGGCGGACAGATCGTCGGGGTTGAGGCGATCTCGATGGCTGAGTTAACCAACCAATTCGGAAAGTAGGATAACCCGTGAAATTCTGGTTTGACACAGAGTTCATTGAAGACGGCAAGACAATCGACCTCATTTCGATTGCCGTTGTCGCAGAGGACGGGCGCGAATACTACGCCGAATGCGCTGAGTGTGATTTTTCCAAGGCATCGCAGTGGGTCGTTGACAATGTGGTTCCGCATCTTCGCGGGGAGAAAAAGCCACGCCGGGAAATCGCGCGGGAGATTGTCGAGTTCGTTGGCCGAGAGCCTGAGTTCTGGGCCTACTACGCTGATTACGATTGGGTTGCGCTGTGCCAGCTCTACGGGCGCATGATTGATCTGCCCGATGGCTGGCCGATGTTTTGTCTCGACGTGCGGCAGGAACGCCACGCCAAAGGCAACCCCGAATTGCCCAAACAATCGAGCGTAGAGCATGACGCGATGGCTGATGCTCGTTGGACCAAGACGGCTTGGGAATCATTGCAGTAATGCCTAC
>CAZEZV010000481.1:0-1875 GCA_964516725.1 uncultured Phycisphaeraceae bacterium | reverse complement strand
GACCGACGACGGCGGATCCGCCTCGGCCCCCGCGACGACCGGATCGACGACCACGACCGGCGCGACGACCGACGACAGCAGCTCCGACGACGACGGCAGCTCGGGCGACACGACCAGCGACGCAACCGTCGACACCTCGACCACCGGTGAGCCCGCCGTCTGCGGCGACGGCATCCAATCCGGCGACGAGCCCTGCGACGACGGCAACACGGACATCAACGACGGCTGCACGCCCGAGTGCGAGTCCCAACGCGTCGTCCAGATCTCCGCCGGCGGCTGGAACACGTGCGCCATCCTCGACACGGGCGCGCTGCGCTGCTGGGGCGAGGCACCCGCGCATGGGTATCCCGGCGCGCAGAACATCGGCGACGACGAAACACCGGCCTCGGTCGGTGATGTCGATGTCGGCGGCACGCCGGCGCGGATCGTCAACGGCTACCGCCATGGGTGCGTGCTGCTCGACACGGGCGCCGTGCGCTGCTGGGGCGAGTCACCTTCGGGCCAGCTGGGCTACGGCAACGTCGCGCCGGTGCTGTCGCCCGAGGAGGGCGGCGACGTCGATGTCGGCGGCGTCGTCACGCAGCTCGCCTCTGGCATGAACCACACGTGCGTGTTGTTCGACGACGCGACGGTGCGCTGCTGGGGGTTCGGCGGGCACGGTCAGCTCGGCCAGGGATCGCTGGGCTCGATCGGCGACGACGAGACGCCCGCGTCGGTCGATGTCGTGGACGCAGGGGGCGATGTCGTCCAGCTCGCGGTCGGCCTCGTTCACACCTGCGCGTTGATCGAGGGCGGCGATGTGCGCTGCTGGGGTAATGGCACCGACGGCGCGCTCGGCTACGGCAACATCGACGCGATCGGCGACGACGAAGCGCCCTCGCACGCCGGCAGCGTCCTGGTCGGCGGCGTCGTGATCCAGATCTCCGCCGGCGGTAACGCGACCTGTGCGTTGCTCGAACGTGGCACCGTGCGCTGTTGGGGGCGCATGGAAGCCTCGGCACTCGGCTATCCCGGCATGGGCGTGGTCGGCGACGACGAGGTGCCGGCCGAGGTCGGCGATGTCGACATCGGTGGATCGGTCGCCCACGTCAGCGTCGGTCCGTTCCAGATCTGCGCGCTGCTCGACGCCGGCAGCCTGCGCTGCTGGGGCTACGGTGTGTGGGGGAACCTCGGCTACGGCTCGATGGATCCGATCGGCGACACCGAGACGCCCGCGAGCGCCGGCGACGTGCCGCTGGGCGGCGAGGTCGAGCAGATCATCGCGAAGGGCTTCGGCCACTCGTGCGCGGTGCTGCGAACCGGCGCGGTCCGCTGTTGGGGCGTCAACGTCGCCGGCCAGCTCGGCTACCCATCGCTGTACCCGCAGCCCATCGGCGATACGGAAACGCCGGACTCGGTCGGCAACGTCGAGGTGTTCTGAACCTGCGCGACGTCGTGGCAGGTCACTGACGCGCGACTTCCTCAGCGGCGCGACCAGTATCCGGGACGGCGTTAGCACCGCGTTCCCGCCCGCGGAACGTGGGTCGCGAGGATCGCATCGTCGAATGCGGCATGCCCATCCAGCCGCGGGCCGCGGACCTCGGCATGCTGCTCGTACGCCACTTCCTGCGCGACGGTGACCTCCCAGTGGGCGTCGACCTGGCGCAGCACGACGTTGTGAACCGCGGTGCCGAGTTCGTACAGGACCGACGCATCCATGCTGCCGTGCTCGGCGATGCGGAGCGCGCGCACGTGCATGCCGAGACGGCCCGCGTCGACCCGCGGTGTCGTCGTCCCGCGACGCGGCGGCAAGAACTCCGGCTGGAACGATGCGGCGACCAGCGTCTGCTTGCGTCGTCGGTACTCCGCGGCGATCGCTTCACAGATCTCGACGTC
>CAZEZV010000480.1:0-1896 GCA_964516725.1 uncultured Phycisphaeraceae bacterium | reverse complement strand
GTTGTCGGCATTGGCTGGGCCTGCTGCCTTGACTGTTGCTGGGGTTGCGGTGTTGGTTGTTGTCTTGGCTGCTGAGATGTCGCTTCGTCGGGCACTTCAATGACGATGCCGCCCGGGAGTCTGATGAGGCGGGTCCCGGGCTTGGCGGTTGGAATCGGATTCTGCGCTCGAGCTGCCGCGAGTTTGCGTTCGCGCTCTGCGGCGATGTCCTGCAGCGAGCGTTTCGCGGCGACAGTTTGCGGCATCGCGACAGTTTGGGGCGATTGCATCATCGCGCCCTGCGAAACCGGCTCGACCTTGCCCATGCGAAGCTCTTCAAGTCGCATCTGGGCTTCGCGGTCCCGGCGGGCTTTCTCCGCGTGGGCCTTCTTCATGTTGGCCCAGATTTTTCCCACCGCGGGAAGGACAAACGTGAGCAGCACCACGATGAGCGTGAAGTTGCCGGTGATGAAGTTGATGACTTTCTGGAGCATGGCGGAATCTATAGATCGTATGGCTGAACGGGGCGGATGTTGTTTGATCATTCGCCAGAAAAAAGCCACTTCCTTGGGGTCCTGCTACATGGTTGCGGCTGCATGCGTAGAGGCTATCCGTGAACCACGGACGTTGCGTATGGCTGATCCACGAGCGAACATTTCTGCAGTGCCTTCAAGCCTTTTCTTCTTTATGCTCTTTGTGTCTGTGTGGTGAAACAGGTTTGCGGAATGCCTCTAGAAACCAGCGGGCGTTGATTCACATCATCGGCGTTAAAGTCCGTACTCGTTGAGAGCCGCGCTGCGTGGTGGTCTCGAAGAAGTCGGTCTGGAACACTGGGGCAAGAACGCTGGGCGTCAGGACATCGTTGGCGGAACCTTGGGCGGCGACTGCCCCTTCGTTCGTCAAGAGCAGTGCGTCATCTGCAAATCGTGCGGCGAGGGAGAGGTCGTGCAGGACGACAGCGACGCCGATTGGCCTTGCATCTGGCGAATTCGGATGGGCAAGTTCACGGAGAGTTGTAAGCGTGGTCAGCGCGTATCGAGGGTCTTGGGCACTGACGGGCTCATCGGCGAGAACGTACTGGGCCTGCAAGGCTTTGGACGCGGCGAGTTGAACCAGGGCTCGCGCGAGAGCCGCGCGTTGGCGCTGGCCAGCGGAAAGATGGGCGAATGGTTTCTGGGCGCTCGATACGAGATCAACACGAGCGAGCGCGTCGGCGATGAGCGCATCCTGCGGCGTGCCGGTCAAGAGCGTGGTTCCGAAGCGAACGACATCGTGAGTGGAAAAGCCCTCGGGAATCGCGGGCTGCTGCGGGATGTAGGCGATACGCCGTGCGCGTTCGAGGGGGGAGAGTTGATTGATGGGTTGATTGTCGAGAGTTGCCGATTGGGCAGTAGGCATGTCCAGCAAGCCCGCGAGGAGTTTTAAGAGCGTGGACTTTCCCGCACCGTTCGGCCCGACGATGGCGAGAACGCGATTGGGGGCAAGTTGGCAGGAGATGCTTCTGAGGACGAGCGCGTGCGGCGCCGAGCGGGAATATGAGTAGGAGATGGAGCGGGTTGCGAGCAGAATGAATGGTATTGCGGATCGGAGCGATTGCTCAGTACACACATTGATCGCTGCTTTGGTCGCTTCCGCGTGTACCCAATGATCAATGCTGTGTCATCGCCGTGGCAAGAGTTCATGCAAGTCTGCATCACGCCCGGCTGCCACCCATGGAAAACGTTCGCGACGCGCGGTCCTTGATGACGCCGGGGAACTTCAGCGCTTGGCTGTGGGCGACGCAGTAGACGGCGGGCGGCAATGCGCTTGTCGCGAAGATGGCTTCGGTGAGGTTTTGGAGGGCGTCGCTGGCGCGCATTTCGAAGGGGCGCATCGCGCCGGTGAGCACAATGGGGACGCGCGGTTGGGGCAGTTCGC
>CAZEZV010000479.1:0-1901 GCA_964516725.1 uncultured Phycisphaeraceae bacterium | reverse complement strand
GCCTTCGAACGCGGCAAACCGGTCGGCCTGGAACAAGGCGTCCGCTTCGCCATCCACGAAGGCGGCTAGGTGAAGATCGCGCCAATGACGGCGCTGACAATGAGGCCGGAAGATGGAGCGAACGCGGAAATGGATGGCGCGACAACGATGTCCCAGAACTTATCGCGATGGAATGTGTCTCGCGGGAGTAAGACTCCTGCCATCGTCGAAATTGTTAGACCCACCGCAAATGCGGGCACACAAGCAAGTGCCCAAAGCGGGACATCGCTCTTGAACCACTGAATAGCAACCAGCCCTGCGGACAACAGCATCAACGCCGCTACAATCTCTCTCAATTGTCCTGCGGCGTCCCAGGGCACACCAAAAACCTGCAAACGCCGATTTCTCAGCATATACATGGCCGTCGCGAACGATGTGAGCCACGCCCCACCTGGCACATACTCTAAGACCTCCACTTCGTCCCCCACGATATGAAGTGACGAAACCCTAGAAGCGCGAACCGCAACGCTCAACACAATCCGCAATTCACAGTCGGAATTCGCGGAGTGGCCGAACATTGGAGCGCGAGGACATTCAGCGATTGCGTTGGTGCGGCGTTGAGACGTGAGTAACGTTCCATGGGGAAGTGAAAATCGCCTCAAAGGCGAACTGAGGGAGAGTTGGGAGAGAGAATTGGGGGCAGCATACTATTCCCGTCAGCTCGTTTGGGGGAAATAGGTATGCTGTCACCCTATTCTCGCGAGTGTTGCCGTTTCGTCCGTACGTATTGTAGGCCCGCGTGTATACCTTTCCGAATGTCAACCGAGTCGGCTCATGTCGCCCATAGAGCAATACAAGAAGTGGAGGCGTGAGCCGGCAATTGGCTGCATGTTCGCGCGCACCATTACGATCAGACCCTCGGCGTATGAACAGGTGTTCGAGAGCATCACAAGCGCGAGCACGGCGGCGAGAACAGCAGAGAAGCTCGCAAAGCGTGTTGATGCGTTGATTGCCGACAAGTCCACATCAGCGGCGGCGCTCGTGCTCCCCGATCTCGACACGCTTGAAGGCGTAGCAAGAGTTATGCTCGGCCTGGCGGACCAACCAGGGTGGGCGGTCACGGTCACGCCGCTAGAAAATGAGGTCGTGGGCGCGATGGTTGCCATTCGTGTGGTGAAGGAGATCCCATTCGGCAACGGCTCTTGCGTATCGGAAACCTTGGTACTGGGTCCGTTCGCCGAGTTTCCGGCGACACGCCGGTCGCCATTGACCGCGATGGAACTTTTCGTCGGAGAACCGCTGCCAAACGATCCGAAAACGGGCGCCCCAACCGTTCAGGCAAACCTCGCGCACATTCCCGCGCGCGAAATCTTGGGAGATGAGGGCTTCGACAAAGTGTGGAAGAAGTCGGAGGAGGGCCGGGAACGGTCGCTCGGAACTAAAAAAGACAATAGGGCGAAAGCGAAGGTTACGCTAACAATCCCGCCTTCGCTCGCACGTAGCTTGGGGTGTGCGCTATGAAACAGGTACTCGTAGTCGGCCATGCCGACGCCGACGGTCATTTGATTGCTGAACAGGTTCGCAGGAATCTCTCATTGATCGATACCTTTGAAGTCAGTGCGGTCGTAGACCCCGACCGCACGAAAGATCACAAGGCTTGGATGAAGTTGGACGCAATCGGCGAGATAGAGGATGCCGAGATTGTCTTTTTTGTCGACTTGATGTTCGCCCCTTCGACGTTTGCAGAAGAGGCGAAGGCGCTTGTAGAATTTGCAGGCGATCACAGCGACAAACAGTTCTTCCTCATTGACCACCACCCTCTACCGCTTCGTCGCCTCGAGGGAGTCAAGAATCTTCGCGTACTATACCGCCCTGATGTGTTTGAGTGTGCTGTTGGTCCACGCTCTGGAATGATGGTGGTG
>CAZEZV010000478.1:0-1915 GCA_964516725.1 uncultured Phycisphaeraceae bacterium | reverse complement strand
GCCGGCGTTGCCCCGGCATTTCTCCATCAGCCGGTAGGTGTGCCCGAGCTGGATTTCCTTCGCCCAGCGCAAATAGTCGCGCTCGATCTTGGCGGCCACGTCGCCCGAGTCGTCGCCGGGAATCGTGATCTGCGGACGCGGGCAGGCGCCAATCAGGTCGTTCGAATGCGTGCGGACTAACCCGCGAGCATAGTTGCCGTTCAGATAGGCGTGTCGCGCACGATCGCGAACGCGCTGACGAACCCCATCGGAGAAAGCCGCGTTCGGCCCCAGCGAATCAGCGTTCGCGAAAAGGCGTGTGCTAAAGTCATCAGTCCCTGCCGAGTCAACTTTCATGCGGGCGATACGGCCCTTCTGCCGTTCGCGCTGCAACTCATCGCGCAGACCTTCCTCAACCGACTTGGTTACGGTGATAGGCTTGCCGTACTGGTCAAGTATCTGGCTCATGATTCCCAGTTGGGCATTGCTCGCCTGCGTCCGACAACTCCCCACGCATCCCCGCCGCTGATAACCTCGCGAGCGGCCGCGCGGTCCGCGAGTTTGATCTGATCGTCCGCTGACATGCGCGTTGCGGATTGCCCGTCGGAAGTCGCCGACTGGATGCCAGCCTCGGCGTCCGTTGCGATGGCTGCCTCGATCTCTTCGCTAGTTGGGGTTGGCATGACATTTACCGTGCGCGTGTTGCCGCGTGTGCTATTGCACGGTAAGCGAATGCCTGATTGAAAGGGAAGTGGTTAAATGAGTTGCGGGCGCTGCTTTGCTACGTCGTAGCAGAGTTTCAATTCAACCGTGAACGAGTTGAAGCACTTTACTCCAAGTCCGCTCGGAAAACTTCATCGGCTTCTTGCGCTTGGCCGGGATGAGTTTTTGCAGTCTCTTGAGGCGTCGCGACAGGTCGCCTTCGGGTCGTTCTTCGGTTATGCAGCGCTCCCCGCAGACGATGCACTCCCTATAGCGCTTGATAATGAACTTCGCGACTTTGACGACGGTGCAGACGTGCAATCTTTTGCCAACACAGTTTCGGCAGGTGTAACCTTTATAAACCGGCTCTGCCACGGCACTACCCTGATGCCGACTTCACCCCGCAGCTAACGCGGCTGCGGACTTGGGGGGATTATAGCGGGCGAGTCCGGCTTGTTGTCATTTTCGAATCGTTCATGGTCAGAATCGGTTGCACCACGCAGAGAAGCGCCGCACTGGTGGCAGAAATTTGGATGCTCCCCGATGTAGTCCATCAATTCCGCGTGCGTCTGGAATCCGAGTTCGACAAAGGCGCCGTCTTGCTGGTGGCGGTAGGTGTACCGTGCTTGCGAGTGGACTTCCTTAGGTAAAGTCACAAGTTCGCCGCGGAGCGCTTCCCAAAGGTATTCCCAACCTGGCTTTTCTTCGTAGGTGGTTGGGGCGTCTAGAATCGCACCGATTTCTTGGCCAGCTTTAGAGTTGGCGCGTGAACGCGCAAGGCATTCGGCACGATAGGATTCGTAATCGCGGTCCGGATCGTTGAGCGCGATGTTCGCCCTTCGCGCCAGAATCTCGCGCGCGGCTAGGAAATCAACCTTCTCCTTTTCCATGACGAACGTGAAGACGTCGCCGCTCTTTCCGCAGGTCCAACATCTGAAGTTTTGCCATTTGGGATCGTACGTCATCGTTGCCATCGAATCAGCATCATGAAACGGGCATTTGCTCTTGAAGCCGCTCCCATGCGGCTCCAATTCGATGTAACTCCTCGCGATGGCGACTATATCACTTGCTTCCTTTATCTGTCGAGTCAACGCGATCATGGTGATTCTCTGTGTTCGAATCGGGCGGATCGAGCGATTCGATAAGCATTTCTGACGGCAGGATCGCATTGGCGGTCGCGGCAAACCCAATCGTCATACGTCACCTTTTTCAAAGCTTCTTGTATGTGTCGATG
>CAZEZV010000477.1:0-1920 GCA_964516725.1 uncultured Phycisphaeraceae bacterium | reverse complement strand
GAAAACTGCACCAACACCGGCTATCGCGGACGAAAGGCGATCTTCGAGATGATGCAGATGAACGCCGAAATCCGCGAACTTGCCTTCAACCTCGCGCCCGTCGCCGACATCCGCCGGGCCGCCATCGCCAACGGCATGCGCTCCCTCGTGCAGGACGGCAAGCTCAAGGTCTTGAACGGCGTGACGACTCCAGCCGAGATTGCATCCGCCGCGCAGGTGGACGTGGACAACAAGGAAGGCGCGGCGTCGGCGACGTAGTCAAGAGAGCACCCGATCCTTCCGATCAGCCCGCACAAAATGAATCGTGGAGACTCCTCTCAAGAGTCTCCACGACTTCGTCACCAAACATGCCCGGTGCTCGCGCACCTTGGCGTTTGCACTCTCAGTTCACGTTGATCTTCTTGGGCATGACCTTCTCATGCTTGGGCAGCGTCAGCGTGAGCACGCCATCCTTCAGTTCAGCGATCGCTTTCTCATCGTTGACGGCAACCGGCAGGGCGACGCTGCGGTTGACGGACATCATTCGGCGCTCGCGGCGGTGGAACTTCTGCCTGGCGTTCTCGGGTGACTTCTCTTCAGTCTCTTCGTCGAGTTCGGCAGAGATCGTGAGCACACCATCATGCACTTCGATGCTGATGTCGTCCTTCTTGAAGCCGGGCAGGCTTGCGTGGACGATCACGTCCTTCTCGGTTTCAGAAATATCAACGGGCAGCGTCGCGAAATCACTCACGCCTTCGCTCCCGGAAACAACGGACCGGAACGGCGCGACAGCGAAGAACGGTTCGTTGAAAAATTCATCAAGCAGCGAACGATTCGAGTTGGAGCGAGTGATGGTGGGGGTGAAACTGCGGCGGATCATGTTCATCGTCAAACTCCTTTTTGCACGAGCGGCTTCCCGCTCATTGACCTTCTCAACACGCGGCCCGATTGTGCAGGGCCTGTCGCTCCGCGCGACAGAATGGAGAAATGCAAGACCCGTGCCAAACCGCAGTACCCACCGAAAACGCTTGAAAAAGGCCTTATAAATGACAAAGGCGGCTCAAACGAGCCGCCTTGTGGTGCCGAGTTGGCACGTGGTGTCAGAATGGCAGGCAGGGTCGGAATTCGTTTGTATGTCAAAGCATCACACGCCGCAGGGCGTGCATGGGCCTTCGCTGAACAGCGTCAGGAAGGAGTCGATGTCGCACGGGTCAAACACCGAGGTGTCGTTGTTGAAGTCGATGTCGTTGCATGTTGCAGTGTCAGGAATGCATGGGCCTTCGCCATACACGCTGAGGAACGCGTAGATATCGATGGGATCAAAGAGGCTGGTGTCGTTGTTGAAGTCGATGGAATCGCATGCGGGGACGTGCTCCTCAACGGTTGCGGCTGCAATAAATGCGGCGCCCTGCGGATTGCCTGGATTGATGCCGACGAGTCGAATCGTCGTAAGCGTTTCGGTATGGAACGCAGCCGGCAGCACAAACGTCTGGCGATCAAGGCGTGCGCCGCCGCCGAAGTTGGTCGTGACGATCGTTGGATCAGTAATTATCTGGTTGTACGCGGTCCAGTGATCTCGGATGTTGATGCCCTGTCGCAGGTCGAAGGAAGCAAACGCCCCACCCGTGCCGACAAACTCGATTTGGCCGCACAAGAAACCGTTCTGACCCCACGCCGAGTTGATCAGCGTGTAGACCTTCGCGGGGTTTGGGACATTCGCGGGAAGGTTGAATTGGAGTTGCGTGGAACTCACCTGCGCAACCCCAAGCGAATTGTTGATGCCTGTCACCGGAGTTAGTGCGAACGGGACGCCGCCAATCGTCAGCGTTGTGGGGGCGATGGGGTAGTTGCCGCCCGCGGTGTACGCGCGCAGATTGTTGTTGGCGATGCTGCTCACGGGTACCGTCGTGAATTGTGCGTGTGCTTGACCGACGCGAGCGC
>CAZEZV010000476.1:0-1932 GCA_964516725.1 uncultured Phycisphaeraceae bacterium | reverse complement strand
CCAGCGGCAGATCGGCATCGCGCTGATGTCGTATGCCGACGCCTACAAGGAATGGATTCCGCGCGAGAGCGGCAACAGCGAGGAGACGCCCGCACGCATCCCCAAGATACCCGCGTGGTTCCGATCTTGGACTGTGGGCCAGCGCGCCGAGTACAACATCTCCTGGGCCTTCAACCTGCGCCCGTTCCTTGACCTCCAAGCCCACTCCAACGACAACAACGGCAACAACGCAGACAAGTTCAAGTCGTCCGTCTACTACCGCTGCCCCAGCAGAACTCCCGACGATCACAACATCAGCTACGTCAACAACGGCATCCGCTTCCGTCGCCAGGGCAACCAGGTGATCATCGACGAAAACTACACCAAGCCCCCGATGCAACTCAACCGCATCCTCGCGCCGGTCAAGACGCTGTACCTCACCGACTTCGCCGACGACCCGGGCAACTTGCGCAGCGCAAACTACAACAACTCCGCCGCGACCGACATGCATCTCTCAATTTTCTATGACATCCGGCGGCTGACCAACGTCAACGGGCCTGTCATCGGCGGCGACCCGACGCTTTGGCGAAGGACGGCTCCGAACCGACACGCCCGCGGGGCAAACGCGGTGTACATGGACGGGCACGCCGCGCACATCAGCGCGGAGAAACTTCTCGACGATGACACGTGGGATGATGGGGATCGGCGGTAGTCAGCATCCCTTCTCCTCACGCCAAGCGTTCTTTCTTCTTTTCCTCCTCCCTCGCTCCGATCCTCGGCCGATCCGCCTTCTCATACGTCGTGATGACTTGCTCGATGTACCCAGTCCTTTGTACAGGCGGATGCACAACTTCGATCAGGCCTTCGGCACCGATGCCGGAACGAACATTGGCATCTGCGTTCGTGCGGGTTGATTGTGAGCCGCTTGATTGCACGGCTTTGACTGTCGCATCACGATCTGCTTTCAGCCGTCGCCCCGCAGCACCTTCGCCTTCCCCTCGGGCGTCCGTGCCCTTCCGCCTTCCCCTCGCGCCAGCGTCCTTTGCAACAAGCATTCCATTCTGATCGCCTGCAGCCTGCCTGGTGTCTCCCTGCTCGTCGTTTGTACTTTCAGTCTCGCCCGCTCTTGCAACGCCCGCCAACGACTCTTCCTCAAGCCCGTCACTTCCAAACTGCTCCACAATCCTCGCTTCCACCGCATTCACAGTCCCCGCTCGTTCCTCCGGGGGCACCATCAGCAGCGCGGCGAGCCAGCGTCGTGCCAAGTCTGGCGTCGCGGGCTGCAGCAAGTCCGCGAGCATGCGCACGTGATCGGCGGGCGTCACTCTCAGCGAGCGCCCGCATGGTTGTGATTCACGATGGCTTGCAGCCGTTCTCGCGCTCTGCCTACCCGCTTCCCCCGACTGTTCGTCCTGCGCTGTCACCATCGCCTCCATCTCCCCCGCTCGCGCCTGACGGCTTGGACTGCACTTTGATCACAGCCGCGACATTGTCCGCCGCACTTGCACTCGCTGACGCAGTTTGGTTCTCTGAAACTTCGTGCCGCAGAGCCGCTTCACTTGCGGGCAACCGTACCCGCAGCCTTGTCTCCATCGTCTGCAAAAACACTTCAAGCCTTCCGACTCGCTCAGCCAATCGCTCAAGCGTGAAGGCGACGGCGGTCAGCAACTCGTGCGCGTTTGCATCCCGCAACGCGAACGACTTGACCTCCGACGCCCGCATCGGTCCTTCCCCCGTCAGCAGCCACGTGGGATTCACGCCCTGCGACTTGCACAACCCCATCACAAAGTCAACGCTGGGCGGCTGGCCCAGCACGTACCGGCGGACGGTCTCGGCGTTGATTCCGGTCAACTCGCAGAGTTCGCGGTAGGTCCGCTGCCCGACGACTGATCGAAGCCGAAGATGGAGCCCGTTGCTCGACACGCGAATATCCTAACAAAACTCGCGATCTTG
>CAZEZV010000475.1:0-1940 GCA_964516725.1 uncultured Phycisphaeraceae bacterium | reverse complement strand
GGCATATATCGACGGCATGCGCACGGCGCGGGCCGGCGTTCAGGAAGAAATTCAGCGCGCACAGACTGCGCGCGACGAGTTTCTCAAAAAGCAGCGCGAAGCCGACAAGTCAGGCAAGGCCAGTCTCGACGATGCGATCCTGAAGGCCCTTCACGAGCAGGCGAAAGAAAAGGGATTCACTTTCGAGAAGTAATCGCGCACCAAGTGCGTCTAACAAGACGGCAGGATGTTTGACAAAGGGCCCATCACCCTGCCCTCTCCCCAAGAAGGAGAGGGATGAATTGTGCGAGTCATTAAGCCAAAGCGATACATGGCAATGCAAAAGGCGGGAGTGTCATCCCGCCTTTTGTTTTTGTATCTGCGTTGAACACACGTTGCCTATCTACTCAAACTGAGCAGTTTTAGGCTGCTCTTAGGTACTCTTTGATTCTCTGGTAGAGTTTTCGTTGCTTGGTTCGTCCGAAGAGTTTGCGCAATTGCTCGCGTCGGACTTCGTTACGCAGGGCGGTGAGGCGTTCGTTCATCGGCGGCAGGGACAGCGTGTCAGAGTTCTTCATGGCTTTGTCACCGACAGCGTCCATGCCGTGGTGGGTCAGCAGCAGATGGGCCAGGCCGCACAGGTGCAGGTGTCGTTGGATGGCCTCCATGCGCAGCACCTGGTAATCGCCCAGCCCCACGTGAACCTTCAGTTCCTTGAACAACACCTCAATCATCCAGCGCTTCTCGTAGATCGACACGATCTCGCGCGCGGTCCGTTTGGTTTCATTGGTGGCGAAGGCGACCATCGACTTGAAGGCTGATCGCGGTCGCTTCGAATACACCAGTCGCACGTTGCCGATGCGCGCCAGCCGTCCGTCGACGGCGGCGATGCGCAGCTTCGCGCATCCGCGAGCGCGCGGCATCCGCACGGTGCGTCCGGCATGTTTGAGCAGACCCGGTCCCAGGCCGCCGATGGTTTGCGATGCGCCCCAGGTTCGGGTGAACGTGCGATTGCGCGAGGCCACCGAGAACCACGTGAAACCCTTTGCTTCGCAGGCTTTCGTGACCGTCGGGCACAGATAGAAGGCATCGAAGAGCACGCGGACCTTGAGTCCCTTCGGCGGCTCGAACGCGCGGATCATCTGGGCTGCGATCTCGGTCGTCTTACGGTACGATCGGCCCGCACAGTCCTTGGGCAGCCACAGATCGAACCGC
Organism: uncultured Phycisphaeraceae bacterium; assembly: GCA_964516725.1. Lineage (GTDB taxonomy): Bacteria > Planctomycetota > Phycisphaerae > Phycisphaerales > UBA1924 > BJHL01. The sequence goes on along the minus strand of CAZEZV010000475.1, from coordinate 746 downwards.
CACGGCAACGTGACGCCGCGAAAGAGAATGGCCGCACACACCACGATGTGGCCGTGAACGAAGCGCTGCTGCTTGTGATCCCACATCTTGCGGACGCCGAACATCTTCGTGCCGCGTTTGGGGATGCGCGTGTCGTCGATGATCAGGTGGATCGTCTCGCCGCGTCGCGGCTTCAGGCGTCGCCACAGGTGACGCACTTCGCCATCGAGCAGGGCCGGCGCGTCCCAATCGGAGCACGCCAGGAAGACGCCGTGAGCCGTGCGGTGTGTCCGGCCGGGCGTCGTGTTCGCCAGATGGACAAGCTTGGACCGTCGAACATTCAACAGCAAGCCGAGCACCAACACCCACAAGTGACGAAACTGCGGCTTGCTCAGCGACGAACGAATCGGACGAAAAAACGCTTGCATGAATGCAGGCGGCGCGTCGATAATCATAACCAGGCCCTCAACCTCGATCCTCGTGAATTTCAACACCACAAAGATCGGGCGGGAAAGGGCCTTTTCTATTGGATAAACAACAACCATCAACAAAAGTGCTCAGTTTGAGTATATACTGATTGGTCCCTACATGTTTGGGACGAGTATCGTCCGTCGACGTGCTCGACGACTCTATCACCGCTGTCGAAAATGCAGTTACGATCTGCGCGGTAATACGTCCAACCGCTGCCCGGAATGCGGACGGATTCTTCTTGCACCGAGACAATAACGGTTTCTTCGTCATTTCGGATTCGCTATTCTTCACTCCCG
>CAZEZV010000474.1:0-1946 GCA_964516725.1 uncultured Phycisphaeraceae bacterium | reverse complement strand
GTTTCTGGAATGCACGGCCCTTCCGAGTACACGCTCAGAAACGCGTCGATGTCCTGTGGATCAAACAGGCTCGTGTCGTTGTTGAAGTCGATGGAGTCGCAGGTTGGCCCGGCGGAGCCGGTTGTGAACGTGAACGATGTCTGGTAGCGGAACTGAATCCTGCCTTGCCCGTTGCTCGGCGTCGTTTGCACCAGCCTTTGCTCGGTGAGCCACGTGATCCGATACTGCGTGTTACCCGCGAGCGTGTTCGCAGGAATCGTAAACGATGATTGCGTCGCGCCGGCTCCAGTCGTGAGCGTCGAGTATGTCACGATCGACGACGAGACGACTTGCACAAAGATGCCGCCGAAGTTTTCTTGCGATGATCCGCTCGGAAAGAAAGGAGTAACAACACTGAACGTCCGAGGCAGCGCCGGGTTCATGCCCGCGGCTCCCGTGAACGACGACGAAGTGAACCGCGGAAACACCGAAGGCCACAGCCCGGCCGCGAACGGCTGATTCAGCGTGACGCTGCCCGAGCCGGCTGTTCCTCCAAACCAACTGAAGATGTACTCGCCCGCCGGGAAGAACTGCAGCAAGTTCGCCTGACCCCCGAAGCCTGATTCACTCATGAGGAATAGCGTTGGAGCGATGCTGGGTATTTCATAGATCGACTCATCTTCCACCACTTCAAGTTCAGCCTCGCCCACCGCGCCGGAGTTTGCCGAGAGTTGCGCGAGAAAGACATTGCCCTGCTGAGTGAAGCTGTTCGTCCCCGTCTGCACATACGGCGTCAGGTAGATCAGTGTTGGAGAATTCACTGGCTGCGCGCACGCAACCGCAGAAACAACACAAGACGCGGCGATGCCCAGACAAGTTCGCGGTTGCATGAAAGACCTCCAGTGAGTTCCACGTGTTCAGCCCGGCAGTCACAACACAGACTGCCTCTCGAAGCCAATCCGCGACTCCGCGCACGAGACACCAAGTTCAAAAGTGCAAGATTGACAATCAGTAGACCGCGCCGTCATGACGCCTGACAAAAACTACTAGCAAAGATCTGAATTTTTCAAACCCACCCGAGCAGCGAAGAATGCGATTGCAAGCAATCGATTTTGAATTCGTCAAGATACCTGATTTAACACCCCCTGTCAACTAAAATTTGCATGCGACGTACGGATTTTGGAAGGTGATTCTGTGCCAGCGAAAAGGCCAAAATGCGATCCCAGCGCCTATACTCGCCCCCTTCGCAATTTGCCCGGTCAGGTCGCGGCTTTGGTCGCACCGGCGTATTGCAAGTTCCGCATATTTTCGCTTTGCTGTTTTTCGCTTTTCGCTTTTTTTTCGGAGCCCCCATGTCCACCACCGGCACGATCACGCAAGTCATCGGTTCAACCTTCGACGCTCAGTTTTCGGAGGACAAACTCCCAGAAATCTACAACGCTTTGCAGGTCAAGGCTCACACCAAAGCGGGCGACCTCAACCTCGTGGGTGAAGTTCAGCAGCATCTTGGCGGCGGCCGCGTCAGAGCAGTCGCGCTTGGTTCCACCGACGGCCTGACCCGCGGGATGCCCTGCGTCGATACCGGTTCGCCGGTGTCCGTGCCGGTCGGCGAGGGCGTGCTGGGTCGCGTGTTCAATCTGCTGGGCGAAGCGATCGACAAGGCTGGTCCTGTGAAGGCCACCAAGCGCAGCCCGATTCACCGTGCTCCGCCCGAGTTCGCGCAGCTTAACCCAAATACTGAAATTCTGGAAACAGGCATCAAGGTCATCGACCTCATGTGTCCCTTCGTGCGTGGCGGCAAGATCGGTTTGTTCGGTGGTGCAGGCGTCGGCAAGACCGTCGTCATTCAGGAAATGATCGCACGCGTCGCCAAGAACTTCGGCGGCTACTCCGTGTTCGCCGGCGTCGGCGAGCGCACCCGCGAAGGCAACGACCTCTGGCGCGAAATGAAGGAAGCCGAGTACACC
>CAZEZV010000473.1:0-2003 GCA_964516725.1 uncultured Phycisphaeraceae bacterium | reverse complement strand
AAGCCAAAAAACTCCGCGAAGAGTTTTCCAAAAAGCCCAACATGCCCGGTTGGACGTACGGCCAGGTCGACCACTGCAAAGACTTCTTCGGGAAAGAAGCCCACCTGACCGTCTCAGGCCAACTCAACGTCGAAACCTACTGCACCGCGCTCTCTCGCGTCTACACCTTCGGCCCGACCTTCCGCGCCGAGAACAGCAACACCAGCCGCCACCTCGCCGAGTTCTGGATGATTGAGCCCGAGATCGCATTCGCTGATCTCCAGGCCGACAGCGAACTCGCCGAAGACTTCATCAAGTACCTCATCAACGCCTGCCTCACCGAGCGCCCCGACGACATGAAGTTCTTCGACGAGCGCATCGAGAAAGGTTTGCTCGCGCGCCTCGATCACGTTCTCAAAGCACCGTTCCGTCGCTTGCCATACACCGAAGCAATCAAAATCCTCGAGAAAGCCATCGCCAACGGCAAGAAGTTTGAATACCCAGTGCAGTGGGGCACCGACCTCCAGTCCGAGCACGAGCGCTACCTCACCGAAGAACACTTCAAGCAGCCCGTGATCCTGATGAATTACCCCAAGCAGATCAAAGCGTTCTACATGCGCCTCAACGCGCCCGGCACCGACGGCGCGCCGACAAACAACTCGAGCCAAGGCCTCACCGTCGCCGCGATGGACGTCCTCGTCCCGGGCGTGGGCGAAATCATCGGCGGCAGCCAACGCGAAGAACGCCTCGACGTCCTCGACGCCCGCATCAACGAAATGAACCTCCCCATCAAAGAATACTGGTGGTACCGCGACCTCCGCCGCTACGGCACCGTCCCCCACGCCGGCTTTGGCCTTGGCTTCGAACGCGCGATGATGTTCATCACAGGCATGAGTAACGTGCGAGATGTGATTCCGTTCCCGCGGACGCCGGGGAGTGCGGAGTTTTAGTTCGGGGGGTACCCCGCCCCTCCGGGGCGGGAGTGACGAAGTGAGACCGAACGATCACGTGCCAAGTTACATAAGGTAGAACATGTCTCCGAAGCGCTCCGCCGACTCAGAACTCGTCGCGATTCGAGCCGCATGTCACTACGCATACCTAATTCGCGGTTTCGCCGAAGCGAAGCACAAGCAGATTGATGTCTTGATGCCGCTCCGTACCAAGTTGTCCGCACAACAACTCGACGAACTGAGCAAAGCGGCGGTGGCTTCACCGCGACTCCGAAGTCATTTCACAAAAACTGAACGAAGGATTCTCAAGACCAAGCTCGGAAAGCTCTCACCATGGCGGGCATGGAGTGCGTCGTACAGGTGCGAGCCGCTCGGCATGCTGCTTTGGGCACTCCGCGTCCGCAAGCACGTCGACACTTGGCACAATCTGGAGCGCAATGCCATTGTTTGCACAACTCCCGAAGATGTACGAGAAGTAGGCTGGGATGAACTCTGGAAACATCAGTCACTTAGACCACGCAATGAATTGACGCGCATGATGAAGGTTGCGGAGTTGTTTGCCTGGCGCACGCGCATGTACGTCATCACACTCTCCATCGCGATTCGACGCGATGAGAATCATCTCGGATCATCGCCCGATCCACCCACACTTGCTCGCACCGTTCGACGACGCACCATGCAAGCCGCTCGCGATGGTCTCGCGAAGACAAAAAAGGGCGAGATACTTCTCGGCGAGAAGACACTGCTGCGACACCTTCAATCAGAGCTACCACTCGCCCACGAGGAGTACATCTTTTTTGAACGCTTCCGTACTGCACGCTGGATGCTCCAGCCGCGAAGTTCGTATGACCGCACGAGAACTCCATCGCCGCTCCGTTTTGAAGTTGATCCAAAGTACTTCACAAACCTGACATTTCTTCGCACGATGTTTGATCCACCATCTCACCACTGGGCGGCAAACTACTGACCTTCAAGGCGGGGCACGTGGCACAACTTGCGTGCCACAGGCTGCCGCTTTGGGGAATGCCATTCACTTTAGCGTGGCGGTGAGGAGTTTCGCTTGCCATTGTGTTC
>CAZEZV010000472.1:0-2012 GCA_964516725.1 uncultured Phycisphaeraceae bacterium | reverse complement strand
GTTTGAGGCTCGCGTGCCACCGGCAGCGGCTTTGCGCGGTCGGTGATGAACTCACTTCAGTAAGTCATTGCCTTTGTCACGAATCGTTGGGCAATCATGGCTTTCGTCTTCGACTAGCGTGTTGGAACTGTCACGCTTTGTGCAACTCCCCACGGACCGTCAAAGCCGCAGTCGATGACACGAGCGCCACGCGCGAGGACGCCCGTGCTACCGCCCCATCTTGCTGCCCGACTTCTTGTCCTTGGTTTTTTCACCTGTCGCAGGCGTCAAGTCATCGCCACCCCGATTCGGCACGCCGCCCGCGCTGAAGGTCATGACCTGCTCCGCGTGCTTTGGTGTTTCTGGCGTGACAAACCAGCCCCAGAAACCGGCCGCGCCGTAGGACGCGATTCCTTTTTGCGGCGGCTGGTACGAGACCGCAAACGGTGCCGCGGCTTCCATGTCCGGGCATGTTCCAAAGCCGCGCCAAGGCTGATCGATTCGCGGGGGACGAGTCGTGCTCTTGCGCATTTTGATGATGTCGATGGGCACCCAGTTGTGAGTGTTCTTGGCTTCGTCGTACAGATAGAACTCAACCCAACTGTGCAGTTTGCGTTTGTCGGAACCCTTAGAAAGGAACTTATCGTCGCGCCCGCCGATATCGACACCGATGACGGGGCGGGCCGGGATGCCGGCTTCCCGCAGCAGCGCGACGAGCAGCGCAACCATGTCGTGCGGGCTGCCGATGCCTTTTTCGAGCGTTGACGTCGGGGCTTGAATCATCATGCCCATGACTTCGCTGGTGCGGTTGCGCTTTGCGAGGCCATCGCCGGACGGGTTCACAGAGTTCCATACGCCGCCTGCGAGCGCCTTGGCGACACGCACGGGCGGGGCGTCTTGCGGGCTCTTGATGCCCTGCTCTTCGAGGAACAACTTCACGGCCTTTGCGATATTCTCTTTCTTGTAGTCCGCCAACTCGCCCGCATCGTTGACGCCCTGCTCGATGTACAACTGGGGCTTCATCGCATCCTGAGCTTCGCGGGGCCAGTTGGTGGGCCACTTCACGTCCATCGCGGCTTTCTCGTCAAAGACGGTTGCGTAGCAACGGATCGGGAACTGGACCTTGACCTCGACTTCGCGCGCCTCTTCGTTCTGAACGGGATTGAAGTCCCACGCCGCATACGTCGTCTGCGAGCTTGCGTCGAGCACCTCGGGCTCAAAGTCCACGAGACGCTCGGCGAACATGAGCCGGCCGCGATATCCGAGCTTGCCGCCAGCGAGGTCTTCCCAAGGCTGGACGAGCCCGAGAATTTCGCTGGATGCCGTACGGCGCAACATCGGGAAGAGCACTCGCATTGTGTCAAACTTGAAAGGGGTAATGACGGGGACGTCTGCGGAGTTGCCGTTGGGGTCAGTGACTCGTTCTTTCATCCCAGCATTGTCGGAATAGACAACGATGCGGACGTCGAGCAGAATGTCGCGTGCCTGGTCGCGTGTGATGTATGGGCCCAGCGGCACCTCGCCGAAGACCGCGCCCTCCGTCGGCTCGTCCGGAGCCTTGGGCGCCTTGGAGTCTTCCTGCTTGGCTTTGTACTTGCTTGGCGCGGGCTTGAGATTTGGGTTTGTGATCTGGGCCAATGCGCACGGCGCACCGGCGCATGAAAACGCGAGGGCAAGGGCGAGCAAAGTATGGGGGAAACGAGTGGTGTGCATGTGGAACTCCAAACCTGCCGCGATTACTTTCAGCGTACGCCTGTGCGGCTCTCAGTCATGTGTGCGGTTCGCCCGCCCCCCCGCCGGTCTTTGCTGGCGAGTGGCATCGGCATTCTTCGCCGCGGGGCTTTGGCACTGTCGTGCCATTTGCCAGGCAAGGCAGCTCTTCTGTCTACTTGGACGCACGAACACATGTTCGGTGCCAGGATGGTTCGCGGCTGGTTTGTAGCACTTGCCGTGCCTTTCAAGGTGAAATCACCACGAAGCCGCGAAGAGCACCAAGAATGCAGGGAAGGTGTGGCTTACGGAGTGAGCATACC
>CAZEZV010000471.1:0-2052 GCA_964516725.1 uncultured Phycisphaeraceae bacterium | reverse complement strand
GACGGATGCGATCCGTGTTGGTCGCGTACGCGATGGTTAGTGCGGCGAGCGCGATGCTCAGGATGGTTGCAATCACGACGAAGACTTTGGTCAGAAAGTGCACAGCCTGCTCCTATGAATCAGATGGATGCAAAGTGATGCGTTCACAAAGCGATAACGGTTTGTCGTCCATGCCGTCGCGTGAGCATTGGAGTTTGTCGCTCCAAATGTTCACAGCCCGCGCCCCTCGAACCCCGAACCCTAAACCCGGCCAGCCCTCATGGCGTGGCGGCGGATTCCGCGTGCAATACGTTAGGCTATCCGCACGGGGTTGGCTTTTGGTTGCTTGCGACAGGCGAACACAATAGTAAAAGTGCACTCCTAACACAATACAAACGCTTCTTGGGTACTGCGAGTTGCAGCACAAGCCATGCGTCATTGTCGCTCGTGCCTGTGTTGCTCATGCATAAAGGCTTTCGAGTCTGCGGTGGGTGCGGCGCGGCTTGGAGAACGGTGCCGGGCGAGACGCCGGGCCTGCAAGAACCAAACCTTTTCAAGTCCAACGCGAGAAACGACGGGCGCCCTCGACCGTGGCTGACGAGGGTTGCTGTTGCAGTCACGTGCTTCGCGGGGCCGCCCTGCGAGGGCATCCTTATGGTGGGATTGCTCGGGGGCTTGCCAGCCCTTTGAGGTCCACTCCTGCAGGATGCGCTCGCCTTGAATTCTCCGACCGGGACGGTCGGAGAAGACGGGAAGAATTGGCGGGGACCGCCAATCTACGCACTTCGGACGGATTGGCCGGGGACCGGCGGGCAGTAATGACTCGTGAAGTTCACGTCGATGCTCCATCACGCTCGCTGCTTTTCTCGCTCGACAATCGCTCTTTGTGCTTCATGATGGCGTTCATTTCCTCGATCAGTTCCTTCAGCCGCGTGTCCGACGCGTCCAGCTTGCTCCGCTTTGCGTCCTCCACTTCTTGCACCTGCTGGTAGTTGTTGAGCACAGCGCCCACGATGAGGTTGATGAGGAGGAATGTGCTCACGATGATCCAACTGACGTGGTAGAACGTGTTCTTCCATTGCCAGGGTTGGCCTTCGCTCGAGTATCGCAGGTCGCTCCAGTTGTCGCCCGTCAGGACGCGGAAGAGCGTGAAGAACGCCTCGTGCAGGGAGCCGTATTCCTTGGGCATGTGCTCGCCGAACAGCTTGACGCCGATCACGCCGTAGATGTAGAGGATGATGCCCGCGAGCAGCGTGATGTACTTCATGCTGACCACGCTTTTGACCAGCACGCTGACGATCACGCGAAGTTCGGGCACGCTCCGCACCAGCCTGAACACGCGCAGCACCCGGATCACGCGGACGAGCGCAGACATCGTCGGGTCGACCGTGGGCAGGAAGCTCCCCACCACCACCACGATGTCGAAGATGTTCCAGCCATCAGTGAAGAACTGCTGCACCCGCCCAATGCCGAACGCCGCGATCAGCTTCAGCAGCAGTTCAACCACGAAAACCCAGAGGCATATCTTGAGACCCACATCGAGCCACGGCTGCTGGTCATAGGTCTGCCACCCTATGAACACGCCGTTGGCCAGAATCACGGCCAAGACCACCCTCTGGAACGAGGAACTTTCGACGAACTTGTGCAACTTCTCCATGCTCCCTATCGTTGCACGATGCGGCGCGATTTCACGTGGGATCGCTGTGTTGTCATCACTTTGGTCCGGGGGTCGGGCAGTTCACCCCGCCGGCTCCAAACCGGCCAATTACAGATAAGGGAGTAAGCAAACAATGGCCATTCGCATCGGCATCAACGGTTTTGGTCGCATCGGTCGTCTTGTGTATCGCATCGCGTATGAGGCGGGCGTGGAAGTTGTCGCCGTCAACGATCTCGTCCCCGCTGACAACCTCGCGTACCTGCTGAAGTATGACACCATGCACCGTCAATTCATGGTGGGCGGCCGCCCAGCTGATATTTCAGCGACTGAAAACAGCTTCACGGTCAACGGCAAAGTCTGCAAGACGATGGCCGAAAAGGACCCGGCCAAGTTGCCATGGAAGGACCTGAAAGTTG
>CAZEZV010000470.1:0-2055 GCA_964516725.1 uncultured Phycisphaeraceae bacterium | reverse complement strand
CAGCCCTGGATGACACGACCGAACACCGCGTACCCCTCGGGGCTGAAGCCGTCCGGACCAAGGCCCGTCGTGTTGTCGGCGGTGTTGATGAAGAACTGGCTGGTGGCGGAGTTGGGGTCGTTGGTCCGCGCCATCGCAAGCGTGCGCTCGACGTTGGGGCGGGTGTACTGCAACGCGATGGGCGCGTCGGTGGGCAGCGTCGTGATGCTCGCGGTGTTGGAGTATGAGAACCCACCGCCCTGGATCACGAAGTTGTTCACCGAGCGATGGAAGATGCTCTCGGAGTAGTGCCCCTTGCGCACATAGTTGAGGAAGTTGTTTACCGTCACCGGGGTCACTGAGTCAAACAACTCGATGTCGTACTCCCCGAAGTTGGTCTCAACCCGCACCACAGAGTTGTTGGGTGATTCGAGCATCGACAGCGTGGGCAGAGGCGACGTGCTGAGCAGTGAACGCTCTTCCAACTTGTCGAGGCTGTTGATGACACTGCTGCGGTCATCAAGGCCCACGGCGGTCTGAAACGCGCGAACAAGGAGGGAAACGACGCCACGCTTGCGGGAGTTGGGATTCACGACGAAGACTCCGGGTTCAAAGGGGCCAAAGAGGGTCGGGGGTTCAAGTGGTCCAGCGGGTTATGCGCGCTTTTCGGAACATCTCAGCGCAAAATCATCAGTTGAAGTGATGCGCTGCTATTCCAAAGGGCTGTGCCACATTCATAGTGCGGCGGGTCATGGTACGTGCGTTGCCGCGCCGGACGCAAGGCCGGGCGACGGGCAGGTTCGGATGACTCCAATCAATACGAATCCTCACGCAAGATTGTTGCGAATGATGTTCGTATACTGGAGACCGGAGTGTCGCTGAGCCGACGTGCCTAGCCGACACCTCCCGACCATACTCCGACCAGGCGAGCTTTGGGTTCAAAATAGAACCAGAAGAGACCTGCTGAGCCTGCCTTTCACCCGAGAACTTGCTCCATCAATCATTCATTATGAACGACGTCGCCACCGCCCCCCGAGCCACGCTCCACGAAGTCAAACCCTCCGCTGATTTGCATCAGCCTGCGTTGCACCGCTCCGAGCCGTGGCGGGTTGCTGTGGTCATTCCGGGGTACAACCGGCGGGAAGACCTCGAGAAGTTGTTCAAGGACCTGGGTCGATTGGACGTTCGCGGCATCACGCTGTGGTGCGTGCTGGTGGACAACAACTCGCCTCAGCCTCTTTCAACGATTTCGGTGCCGGCGAATGTGCGAGTTGAGCACTATCGCTTGAATGAGAACACGGGCGGCGCGGGCGGCTTTGGTCGCGGGATGGCACGCGTGATGTCGGGCGAGGGGCTTTCGGCTCAGTTTGATCCGCCTGACTTTCTGTGGCTGCTGGACAGCGACGTGCGAGTGACGCGCAAGGCGCTGCGGCACTTGGTGCGAGTCTTGGTGCAGCACGATGACATCTGCGCGGCGGGGTCTGCGCTGGTCGATCTAACAACGCGAACGACATATGAAATCGGCGGACGCATGGAGCCCAGGAACGGGTTCTTTGTGCCGGCGGCGCGGCATGATGTCGACAAGCGCAAGTTGATTGAGGCACATTACCTCGCCGCGTGCAGCACGCTCGTGCGCCGCGAAGCGGTTGAAAAAACCGGGCTCATGCCCGACATCTTCATTCACGGCGACGATGTGGAGTGGATGCTCCAGATGCGCAAGAAGACCAAGCAGCGCATCGTGGGCGTGCCGCGGAGTCGGGTTGGGCATCCGTTGTGGAACCGCAAGTTCCAGACCTGGGTGCGGTATTACACGACGCGCAACGCGTATGCGCCGATTGACTGCATGGGCTTTGGGGCAAGGACGCGTTTCCGGCGGGCGCTGGTGGATGTGCTGCGTGCGTGGGGGCAGACTGTGACGGGGATGGATGAGCTGGCTGAACTGCACTTGCAAGGCCTGGAAGACGCCGCGGCTTGCAGGACGGTGGGTCATCACATGAAGGGCGGGATGGGACCGATCATCGCGAGCACGAAGGCGCGGCCCATGTCGCAGCTTGCGGATGCTGTGAAAGAAGAACT
>CAZEZV010000469.1:0-2061 GCA_964516725.1 uncultured Phycisphaeraceae bacterium | reverse complement strand
GGTTTTCTTCCAGCCAGTCAAGTTCCTTCACCGCAAACGACAACGCAGACGACAACGCCGCCATCGTGCGGTTCACGTCGGCACCAGTACGCTCGCCACCGCCGCGCATCTTCGGCATGGCCTTGAGTTCGTCTTTGTGCTTCTTGATGGTTGAGACCGACAGATCGGACAGCAGCAAGTGGCCGACACGTTCGCGCCACACGGCGAGCCGCTGCTTCACTGCCCGTGAACTCTTCAGGTGCGGCAAGCCGTCGGTTTCGTAGCGGTCAAGTAGTTCGCCGACGGTGTGTCGCTTCGCAGCGCCAAAGTAGCGATTCGCCTTCTGATCCGACTCGGTCTGCGACGCCCAGGCCCTGGCGTCGGTCAGTCGTTGAAACGTCGCCGATACCGGTTCGTGCCCACGCAACCGGATCTTGACTCTGTAGCTGGTCGCGCCCTCATTGCTGATTCGCTTCTCAATTGATGCCATGTGCGCCCCTGAAACGGCGCGCATAGTGTAGAAAAACACAGCAAGATTGACAACAACGGAACACTAATCCGTAGTTCTATGTCTGCAACATATTGATTTACAAAGACAAAACGCCGCAAGCTTGTGCGGAATTGACATTGGCGGGGCATTGAGTCGCCGATGAGTTCATATGCAAACGCACACGAGCGTCAATGCGTGAATTGCCAACTGCGGCACGGCACCACAGTTCTGGTCGGCTCAAAGGCCTACGGACTGCTCCGAGCCAACTGCCTAGCCCGAACAACTCTGCGATTGAGTTTTCGTGGTGGCGGGCCTTGCGGTGGGGTAGCGCTCGCAATCTGCTGCTCTAGCAGTTCCTTGAGAAGTGCGTGCAGTTGACTGATATCGCTGGTCTGATCTGCGACCTTCAAAGCGGCAACGTAGGCGGGCCTATTTGCTCGGATCAGCTCCGGCAGCAGAACTGTTCCGGGCAGCCACGCATTGAACTTTAGGCAAAGCACGAAGAGGCTCAGTGCCCGCGCCGTCCTGCCATTGCCATTTATGAATGGGTGGATCGCGTTAAGCCGCCAAATCACAAACGCTGCTAGCGCGATCGGGTCTGCTTCGCTCCAGGCCCGGTTGACCTGGTTGACGAAGTCTTCCATCTGCGCTTGCACTTGGAATGGCGCGGGCGGGCTATACGCATTAGGCGGTTGCCCGACCACGACAGTGCAAGGTCTGAACTCACCTGCATTCACGTGAAGGCACGTGATTGCGTGATAGTTCAGAGATCGAATGATCTCTAGCGACAAGAAGTCGCGCTGAAGGCCGAGGCTCGCCGTTACAGCTGAGCGCAAGAAATCGTACTGCCGAGTACCGTTAGATACCTGAAGCTCTTGGTAAACGGGGTGCGCTTCAGTACCAACGATCTCGTGGACGATCATTTATGCAATACGCCGCCTTGCTGCTCAATGATCATTTGTCGGATCTGCTCTTTGGTGACACCGGCATTGCCGCTGCTCATGGAGCTGAAGACGAAAGACACTCGTTGCTCCATTAGCTCGTCAGCATTGAGCCGATGTTTGGCGGCGTCACGGACTGCCTTCAACAGCTTCTCGTCTGTCTTCAGATTCAGAACGCTGTCAGTGATCATGGATTTCGTCCCTGCGCAATTCAACAACAATTGGAAGTCGACGCGAAAAGTTCTACAAGCCTTCGACCGTGGGATGGCCGGATGGTTCGAAGCACTTGCTCATCTCTCGGCCGACGAGTGTGCGCGCGATGCGCATAGCGAACAAGAAGATTTGGGCGGTGAACGCGGATTTCAGCATGAAGATGTCGCCGAAATGTCAGCGCGGGAGAATTTATTGGCCAGCACAAATCGGCTTGTGCACACGTGTGCACTCTCGGCGGCCTCGGTGTCGCTAGACTCCAAGCGAATCCAAGGGTTTCTACCGAGACCCGTTCCGGCCTGTGTCCCGCCAATGTCCCGCCAAGCCCCGCACGTCTGGCGGACATCGAGACCCGCCACCTAAAGTGGCTGTCAACGAAAGAATTTTTGGTGGCGCTTCAGGGACTCGAACCCCGGACCTGCGGATTATGATTCCGTCGCT
>CAZEZV010000468.1:0-2066 GCA_964516725.1 uncultured Phycisphaeraceae bacterium | reverse complement strand
AAACTCTTGCTAAGACTCGTTGTTAGTACATGATAGTCCCAAGGATACTTATCCGTGATGTCTTCCTCTGACAGCTGTACGATATGAGCTGCGGGGTCATTGGTCAACTGCACATTCAACCCGCCATTGCTCTTTACCTTCACGAACTTTATGTCAATTTTTAGTGTTAGATTATATTCGCCGAGATCTTCTCTATCGTCGTACTCCCGCTCCTTCGTTTTTATGAAATCGAGTAATTTTTTCTCGCTTGCATTGAGTGATATGCCTTTTGCAGTATCGAAACCTCTATAAAAAGATAGCGGCATCAAATAAAAGTTGTAGCAGCTTAATACATTCCCAAACCAATCGCTGACGAGATGAAGATAGTTTTGTAGCGAAGCCGTTCCCAGTTCCTGGACCTTAAGTGCTAGCAATAGGTCGTCATTCACAAAATGAATTGAATTATCCCTGATCTCTGTCATAGCGATTAAGTTGTCATACACGACTTTATCAATTTTGACGCCGTATTCTTCGGTTATTATTCTGTAAGCCTCAAATAAACTTATGGACATTGCATTGCCCGAGCGATTTTCCTTTCTATGTTTCTTTTTTGATATTTTTCCACTTTTTAGGGTTTTGTACTCCATGGCCATCAATGAAGTAATTTGATTTCCGGAGAGGTTGAGAACCTTAGCCTTGAGCAAGAGCTCCCAAGAATTTATACAGAGAACGGAAAATGTTTCTTCCCTATATTTAAAGTCAGGCTTATTGTAGATTTCGATAGCTGATAGCATTGCTGAGATAGACTTTTCAAGTATCAACTTTGATCGGGACTTCATTATATTTCCTTACTAAATTTGCTTGATCACATTTTTCATACCATCCAAGCCTCACCCAATGCCTCTGCCTGCTGCAACACCAGCGCAATAGCCTCCTCCTGCTTATCCGGTGGATACTTATATTTCCGCAGTATCCGCTTCACCATCAGCCGCAGCTTTGCCCGGACGCTCTCACGCTTGGACCAGTCCACAGTGATGCTGCTGCGGAGGTTCTCTGTAAGCTCATGGGCAATCTTCTTCAGGATGTCATCCGACAGTTCGCGCACCGCTGACTCGTTATCCGCCAGAGCATCGTAGAAACGAACTTCATCCTCGGTCAGCCCCAGTTCCTCTCCCCGGGAAGCCGCCGCCCGGAACTTCTTCGCCATCTCAATCAATTCTTCGATGACCTGAGCGGTTTCGATCGCCCGGTTCTGATACCGCTTGATGACATTGGCCAGCAGCTCCGAGAACTTCTTCTCCTGGACCACATTGCTGGCGAACTTCGATTTGATCTCGCCTTCCAGCAGCCGTTCCAGCAACTCCACTGCCAGGTTGCGCTCGGGGAGATTGCGCACATCTGCGAGGAAATCATCATCGAGGATCCCGATATTGGGCTTATCCAGGCCGGCCGCATCGAAGATATCGACGACCTCCCCCGAGACCACCGCAGAGCCGATGATCTGCCGGATGGCCAGCTCCCGCTCCTCATTGGTGCGCTTCTGCGTGCTGACGTCCCGCTTGGTCAGGATGACCTTCACCGCCTGGAAGAACGCGACCTCCTCCCGTACCGCCTTGGCCGCATCCAGGGTGCAGCACAGGGTAAAGGCCTTACTCATGGCCAGAGCCACATCCGCAAACCGCTTTTTGCCGTCCTTGATACCCAGAATATGGTTGGCAGCGCCGGCCAGGGCTTTGTGCCCGGTGGTCATAAAATCGCTGTAGTCGTGGCCGTGCATCATCCCCCGCAGGATATCCAGCTGTTCCTCGAGGAAGGCATAGGCCTCTGCCGCATCGACGGTGGGGCTCCCCCTGCCCTTGCTGGCGGTGTATTCCCTCAGGGCGCTTTTCAGCTCATTGGCAATCCCGATATAGTCCACCACCAGGCCGCCCTGCTTGTCCTTGAACACCCGGTTGACCCGGGCAATGGCCTGCATCAGGTTGTGGCCCTTCATCGGCTTGTCTACATACATGGTATGGACACAGGGGGCATCGAAGCCGGTCAGCCACATATCCCTGACAATGACGATACGCAGGGGATCCTCGGGG
>CAZEZV010000467.1:0-2077 GCA_964516725.1 uncultured Phycisphaeraceae bacterium | reverse complement strand
GAGCGTGTTTGATCCGTGTGACATCAACGCGTTCCTGGTGATGTACAGCGAGGGACCTTGCACAGCGTGTGGCGCCTAAACATGCCGCCCGACCGTTGCGGAGGGTTTGGTCACGCAATGCAGTTCGAGGCCTTCCCGTACGGTCGGGCTACTTGCCATGCACAGCGAGTGTTTGATCACTTCGAGTTGACAGTGACAACGAAAAGCAGCAGAGCAAAGGCGAAAATGAAGGCGGAAAGCGGGCACTTTGGTGTTCCGAAATTGCCCGCACCCGCCAACATTATCGCTGTTCGCTTTTCGTTTTCCCGCTTTTGTTCTCCCCACGCTTGCGTGGTACCATTGGCCACAAGGAGACCATCATGGACGAGTATGAAGTGTTGGAAAATATTCTTCGGGACGGGAAACAGGACTGGCTCAAGTGGAAAGGCGGCAACAAGACCGCCGGGACACGCGTCCGCAAGATCATGCAGGACGTGAAAGCGCAGGCTCAGGTGCTCCGCGAGAAAGTGCTCGAAAAGCGTGAGACCGACACCAAGGAATGACCCCTCGGGCTTCGTGAAGGACGACTCATGCAGGACGTGACGCCCTCCGCTCCCGCTCAGGCGGGTGGCGGAACCGCCCCGGGAAAAACACTGTTTGACCTCAGCGCGATCGATCTGGCTCGCATCGCGATCCCGCGCAGCGGCTTGGAGCGACTGCTGCCCCATCGCGGCATCATGTCGATGCTCGATGGGGTAGTCTGGCACGACGAAGGCTGGCTTCGCTGCGTCGGAAAAAAGGTCATCCGGGGCGATGACTTCTGGTGCGAGGGGCACTTTCCGGGCAAGCCGACGTTTCCCGGTGTGCTGATGGTCGAGACCGCCGCGCAGCTGTCGGCGTACGCATTTTTGGCTCGGCAAGGCAAACCCAGCATCACGCTGTTCCTCCGGATCGAGGAGGCTGCGTTCCGCGGCGCACTGTTTCCGGGCGACACGCTGTTCGTGCTGTGCAGGGAATCGAAGGCGAATCGCAGGCGGTTCATCACAAACGTGCAGGGGCTTGTTGCCAATGAGAAGGGGCAACTGACCGGCAAGATCGCGTTCGACGCGGTGTTAAATGGCATGACTATCGATAGCGCGGCTTACTAGGCGCGTCGCATGTGTTGCGAGGAAACCCGCGTCTCAGCGTGCCTCTCTGCAAGCTCTCGCGATGCCCGACGGAACGCGCAACAATGCTGCGTGGAATCACACGATCGACATAGGTCCGAAGGGGAAGCAGACTTGGAGGCCGCGTGGTTGGCCCGTTTGGATGCGAGCATCGCAAGCGGCAAGGGGCGTAAGCACGGCCCGGCGGCAACAGGTTCACCAAAGGCGGCCAGCGTCCCGCAGGTGTTGTGGATTTCCGGGACGCATCCAGCTGCGCTTGATGAAGCCGCGCTGATGAAACAGAGCGTGCTGACGAAAGGGCGAGGACGCGGGCCGGGCGGGCAGAATCGCAACAAGGTGGAAACGCTGATCGAGATCACGCACGAGGCGACAGGGATTTGTGCGCACGCGGGCGAGCGCCGCACGGCGATGGAGAACAGGCGCGTGGCGGTCATGCGATTGCGGGTTGCGCTCGCGCTCATGGTGCGTGCGCAGGTGGGCGTTGGGGATTGTCGCAGCGAACTCTGGAAGCGGCGGTGCGTGGCGACGGGAAAGAATGTCGGCAAGATCGTGGTAAGCCCAGCGCACGAAGACTTTCCGGCGATGCTCGCTGAGGCGCTGGATGTCTTGTGGGCGAGTGAGCTTGATGTGAAGCACGCGGCGGTGCGGCTGTTGTGTACAGCAAGTCAGTTGATCAAGTTGATCAAGGATCAGCCCCATGCGCTCGCATGGGTGAATGCGCATCGAGCAGCGCGCGGGCTGCACGAGCTGAAGTGAGCGTAGATTGGCGGTCCCCGCCAATCCGTCCTCATCGACCGTCTCGGTCGATGAGCCGTCGGTTGAAGTCGTGAGACGGTGAGACGGTGAACAAAGATGGTCGTGTCATATTGATTTGTACAGAAAAAAGCCCGCGATTGCTCGCGGGCTTTCGAAGTTCGTTTAACGCACGAAGC
>CAZEZV010000466.1:0-2079 GCA_964516725.1 uncultured Phycisphaeraceae bacterium | reverse complement strand
TGTGCGGCGGTCACATGAGCGGCTCGCTCCTGGCCCATGTCGAAGATCGGTATCGGTACGGCGACCTCCGGCCCAACGCTCCAGCCATCATCATTTTCAGCCGAAAGTCCGGCCGTAGCGCCCTCGAAGGGCAGCAATTTCGTGAGAACCAGGTCATCACCCAGCGCAGCTAGTTCCCAGGCCACGGACTGCACTTCGGGGCGATGGGCCAACGCGACTTCGATCCACGCCGGCTCACTGCCTTGGCGACCCAGTGGTGCGCTCCATTGCTCCAATACCCAGTCCGCCGCACCGGATGGTTCTCCAATCAGCCGCGCCAACCGAAGGCGTTCGTCGCGGCGGTCGAGTTCCGTCGTGGCTATCTCCACCTCAAGTTCGACCCGTTGAGCATTAAGCACCGCCACGTCCTCGCGCGTCCCTTCGCCCGCATCGAGCCGCGCCTTGGCAATGTCCACGAGCTTGGCGAGCAGTTCGCGGCGTTGCTCAAGCACCGGCATGAGGGCATCAAGCCCCTGCACCGTCGCGTAGCGTTCCTGCACTTCAGCGACGGTGTCGAGCGCGACGGTCACCGCGTCAGCCGCCGCCTGCCACAGTCGATTGTCAGCGGCACTGGACTTCCGCGGCTGCTGCAAGATCGCAATGATGTCCTGCGCTAGAGACGCCTCGACGATTGGAGTTCCGCCGCCTTCGGGCCAGCGAAGGGCCAGATTCAGAACGGGGTTTGGCAGTAGCCGGGCTTGCCGCGCCTCCGCATAGGCGATTCGTACTCTCGCCAGTGCCGCCTGAATCGAGGGGTCAGTCATCGCGGCACGACGGACCACGTCCGACCACGTCAGGACACCTTCAACTGATGCACCCTCGTCGATGGGGCCGCCTTCGGAGCGGAAAGTGATGGCTTCGCCAACATCGAGCACGTCGCCGATGGTTTCCGAGGTCCGGACATCGGGTGGCGTTGAACATCCCGACAATCCGGCGATGATGGCTGCGCTCATGAACACCGCGACGGCCCCTTGGCGGCGCGGTGTGGATTGAACAAACGAAATCGCGGTCTTTACGCCTTTACGCTGAACTGGAATCATGCGACCCTCGAATGCCGAAGTGGGAAAAATGCGAATAGCGTCGCGCAGCCGGACTGCGCGCGCAGAAGACAGCGCACTTGCTCAACGATCTGAGCGAGCGGCGTCGATGCTCACTGGATTACACGAGGATGACGACGGTCCGAATCGTCACAAGGGCGGGCGGTGATGCCGTGATAATTGGGCCGTGCAAGTGCGGGCGTATTGGAGTTGCCTCTACCACCGTCGGCATCACGGGCAGCATCGCAGCCAGCATCAATGGGGGCATCACGAAGGCTTTCGCCGTGAACACACGGTCAGAAGCAATCACAAGACTGATGGCGGGGCTGTCGTCGCACGGTTCGGACTTCGAAGGATTACCCTTGCTGGTGTCGGATTCAGCACTTTCACAAGCTGACTGGCAATGTCCCCGGTCATTCTTCTCGCAGCCCCACTCAATCCGCGCGACACCTTCCACATCCGTGCAACGAACCAAGCCTCGCGCAAGGAACGCCGTGTTGAGCACGATGGCCCACAAGCAAACGAGCGCGATCCTCTGCTGGAAGCGGATGGAGTGCATGAATGGGTCAAAGCGTATCCAAGCAGACTGTCGTGGGCAAACCGCAGAACGTGGTCCGACGGCACTGCCGTTGACAGGGGTTACATGTGAATTTGATTGGTTCCCGACGGACCAACCGGGCAAGGTCTTCGATTCCTTCCACACTTGAGGCTTGTCGGGCGAGAGATTGATCACGCAGTTGGAGATCACGACATCGACGCTCGCATCGGCGACCGGGAGATGCTCGATCTCGCCAAGTCGGAACTCGACGTTGTTGAGGCCCGACTGGTTGCGATACTCATCGATGTTGCGGCGGGCCTTTCTGAGCATGTCAGCAGTCATGTCCACGCCGATCACGCGGCCAGTTGGGCCGACTTTCGGGCCGGCGATGAAGCAGTCGAAGTTGGGCGACCGCTCGTTGCTCCAAGGTAGTAGACCCTTCTCTGATTTGGCCGTCTAGATCCG
>CAZEZV010000465.1:0-2096 GCA_964516725.1 uncultured Phycisphaeraceae bacterium | reverse complement strand
CCAACCAACCCGACCGGTCTCCTGCTCCGCGACGTGCTCGCCGACGCGATCGTGTGGCGTCAGTACGACGCCATCTCGCGCCGCAATGTTCGCTCCTACAGCGAGCAGGATCTCCAGAACGAAGATGCTCGCTTCGCACCGCCGGACATCATTGATTACCCGTCAAACTGGCCCGCCATCAGCGAAAAGCGCGGCACGCCCGTCGCATTCGCCGAGGCCGAGGAAAACCGCCGAGCTCTCGCCGGTCTTCAGAACAAGCGCGTGCCCGTCAAGTTTGAAGAAACACCTCTCGAGAGCGCTTTGAGCTTCCTCCAGGCAGTCTCGCAGCTCAACGTCGACGTCGACTGGGCAAGCCTCGAAGATCAGGGCATCGATCGCGGCACCACCGTCAACCTCAACCTGACAAACGTCACGCTCGAAACCGTCCTCAACCGCATCACCGAGAAGGTCAGCCCGCCCGGCGACTCTCAGGGCGGTGCAGGCTGGACGATCAACGATGGCGTCGTGCAGGTCGCAAGCAAGCAGGTGATCAACCGCCAGCGCACCCTCGCGATCTACGACATCCGCGACTTGATCGTCGAAGTCCCCAACTACGACAACGCCCCGGAACTCGACCTCCAGCAGGCCCTCCAGGCCAGCCAGCGTGGCGGCGGTGGCGGCGGCCAAAGTCCATTCCAGGATGAAGGCGGCGAAGATGTCCCGCGCCGCACGCTCGCCGAACGCACCCAGGAAATCATCGACCTCATCACGACCAACGTCGACAACGAAGGCTGGCGTGAAAACGGCGGCGACACCGGCTACATCCAGCAGCTCAGCGGCTTGCTGGTGATCACCAACACCCCGGCCAACCACCGCTCGATCCATGGTCTGCTCAGCAAACTCCGCGACTATCGCGCCCTGCAGGTCAACGTTGAGACACGCTTCCTCCTGGTCACACAAGACTTCTTCGAACAGTTCGGCGTCGACCTCGACGTGTACCTCAACGCCAATAGCAACGTTGTCCGTCAGGCACGAGGCACTCGTCCCACAACCCGCGCCAGCGACTTCTTCAACTTCCAGCGCAATCCAGGCTACAGCGAAGTGTTCCCCGCGTCCGGCACTGGGCAGGTCCGTTCCGCGCTGGGTGGCCCCTGGTCGCCCGTCGGCATCGGGCAGAACAGCCTCGGCCTCACCGAATCCCTCATCGGTACCGACTTCGCGCAGGACGTCTTCCAAGTCGCGCCCGCGATGGGCATCGCAGGCCAGTTCCTCGATGACATCCAGGTTGACTTCATGGTCAAGGCCACACAGGCCGACCGCCGCACCGTGTCGCTCACCGCTCCCCGCCTGACTTTCACGAACGGTCAGATCTCCAACATCTACGTCGCAACGCAGGTCTCCTTCGTCAGCGATCTGACGCCCATCACAAGCGAATCTGCCGCCGCGTTCGATCCTCAGCCAAACGCCGTCGTCGAAGGCGTCGTCATGCAGGTGGACGGCACGGTCTCCGCAGATCGCAAGTACGTCACGATGAACGTCGACGCGGCCGTCTCCCGCGTTGACTCGATCACGAACTTGCCCGTCACGGCAATCGCCGGCGGTCAGTTGGTCCAATCAGGTGCAACCCAGTCGTTCATCCAGTTGCCGCAGGTGACAGTCACCCGCGTCCGTACAACAGTCACCGTGCCCGATCAAGGCACGCTGCTCTTGGGCGGCCAGCGCTTGACCACCGAACAGGAAGTTGAATCGGGCGTCCCGGTGCTGAGCAAGATTCCCGTGCTCAACCGCCTCTTCACCAACCGCGTCGCCACCAAGGAAGAATCAACGCTCCTCATTCTGGTCAAGCCCACCGTGCTCATCCAGTCTGAAAACGAAGAAAAGAACTTCCCAGGCTTGGCTGACTCGCTCCGCAATCCGTTCGGCGGCTAAGCCAAACACTCAAACGCACGAGTACACGAACGACCGACGAAAGTCGGTCGTTTTTCTTTGCCATACGCTGTGCAATCCAGCTCGCTCACCACAGAGTCATACGAATTCTGTTCAACTTCCGCGCTTCTTTGTTCTGTACGGCGAAGCCGTCAAGGTCAATAGCCGTGGGTCGTCGCGAATGCGACACC
>CAZEZV010000464.1:0-2126 GCA_964516725.1 uncultured Phycisphaeraceae bacterium | reverse complement strand
CGCCACCTGCAACGACATCGACTTCAACAACGACAACTCCCTCTTTGACCCCTGCGACATCGACGCCTTCCTACTCGCCTTCAGCGAAGGTCCATGCACGCCCTGCGGCCAGTAACACAAACTGTTCAAGTCGTCGCACAACAAAAATCGCCAGCCCAACCGCCTCGAAGCACAAAATGAAATCCATTATCACTAAACACTCGTCGATCGCTTTCACCCTGGGCTTGCTTGGTTGCATCCACGCAACTTCCGCCGCCATCATCGTCCGCAATTCCACCTCGCCCGCAGGCAACGCCGCAAGCAACGCGCAGTGGATCACCGACTGCGGCCGCTCTCCAGACTTTATCATTACCTTTGAATCAGGCTTCACGAATGGCCAGAATATTTCCGGCGTTCCAGGCCTCTTCCCCGGCGGCATCGTGTTCCGAGACTCAAGCACCGCAGGCAGCGCAGTCGTTTCGACATCTGCATTCGGAGGCTCGCTCCCCGACGGTTCGTTCGGCTTGAGCCACAACGAAACTCCGTACCTCAAGATCGAGTTTCCACTTCCCGGTGTCGACGGCTTCGCGCTGCTTGACATCGACCACACCGGCACCAACGTCATCGTCACCCACGCCGATGGCACCACCAGCAACTTCACGCTGGACACAACCGGTTCAGGCGGCAGAATCGGCGAATTTGTCGGCGTCTTCCGCAACGACCGCCCCCCGATCATCCGCGTCGACATGGACGCATCAGGCGACGGTCAATGGGGCATCGACAACATCGCCGTGGTCGGCAACCAAACTTGCGACTCTATCGACTTCAACAACGATACAAGTTTTTTTGATCCGCAGGACATCGACGCGTTCCTCAGCGTCTACAGCGAAGGCCCCTGCATCCCATCATCCGCCACCTGCAACGACATCGACTTCAACAACGACGGCTCCCTCTTTGACCCCTGCGACATCGACGCATTCCTGCTCGTCTTCAGCGAAGGCCCCTGCTCGCTGTGCGGTGTCTAACAAATCGCGCTGAGCGCAAACGAACTGTCCTTTGCATCATCGAAACACAAGCCCAGGTGCGTTCCCCACCCGGTGCTCGGCTTCTCCACGCCCATGCCCGACCTGCGCGAATGTCTGATCGAAAGCCAGGCACTGCCGACCGAATGACCGCCCATGTTCAAACGCGCCAACGCATGTTAGAGAATCTTGTTCCCTCAGTGTCCAAACTGCTTGGGGTGCTCACTACTCCCTCTGTCTGATCACTCACAAACGGAGCCCACGATGAAACAGTTTGCAACGTTCGGCATGGTTGTCGGTTGTGTCACTTGGTCGATCGCCGCTCCAAGCAGCGGCCAAACATACACAGGGTCGCACATCATGACTCCAACTTGCGGTCCGATGCAATCCGGATCGATCGGGGTGACCTGCGGCACCGATTCCCTCAGCGCATCCGGCTCTTGCTTCGGGCCTGTCTCATGCCCCGGACACGGGTCAGACAGCAACGTCGCGTGGACCCGAACGGCAGGCGCTGGATACATCAGTGTTTCCACGCACATCGACGGCACGCAGTTTCTCCGCGCAGCGTGCCCAAACATCACTATGTCTGCTGGTGGCACCGCAAGCTTTGTTCTTGACTTTACAGCCGACGACCTGATCTTCACACGAATCGACAATCCGGGCCTGGTCGGCCCAATCTCCGTCGCGCTCAACTGCGAGCTAAGCGGGCACGTGGATATTGGAACTTTTTGTGCGAATCAGCGCGCAAGCGTCAATGTCTGCGCCGGCGGCACAAGTTGCAGGATCCTTGGTCGCCTCAGCAGCACCGAATCAACGACCGGACCTTTCGTCGGCTACGCCAACGACGACAGCACCATGCTCCTCACGTCCGGTTCGTTTGTCCAGACTTCAGGCGTGAGCAACATACTGCACCTGCAACTCTCCGCAGCTTCCGCCGCGACCCTGTGTGGCACGATCAGCCCGCCCCTCTCGACATTCGCAAACGCCCGCGGCACGCTCTCCCTCCCACGCACCGGCCCCGTGTTCAACCTCCCGCCAGGCTACACGTGCAACAGCGTGCAAGCCCGAATCGTGAACAACCAATGGCTGGGCGACCCCTGCTTGGGCCCAACCTGCGACTCAATC
>CAZEZV010000463.1:0-2131 GCA_964516725.1 uncultured Phycisphaeraceae bacterium | reverse complement strand
CTTCCTCAGCTCCTACGGCGAAGGCCCCTGCGTGCCCGCGTCCGCAACCTGCGATGACATCGACTTCAACAACGACGGCAGCCTCTTTGACCCCTGCGACATCGACAGCTTCCTGACGATGTTCGCAGAAGGCCCCTGCACGCTCTGCGGCGTCTAAGGACACGCTCCAAAGCACTCATTGAGTGATCCCTTTCAAGTTCCACCAGCACCAGCCGAAAGGCTGGTGCTTTTTTTTCCTCGCCTTGGTACTGCCCCGTTCAGGTCATTTAGCACATATAACACCCAATTCGTTCAAGAATGCCCTATAAAGGGCATGACAAACCCCCGCATTTCTGTAGACTGGCAGCACGCGCATGCGCCTGCGGAGTTCTGGGAAGTCTTACTCGCACACGCGCGAACGAAAGGGAAGCACATGAAAACAAGCCGTTCTCAATCAGGGTTCCACCTGGGTCTTCTCGCGCTGATGGGCACCGGCCTGCTGCTCGCATTCGCATCAGACCATCAACCCAAAGCGCCCGAGCTTAGTTGCGGCGGCGATCCACCACCGCCCATTTGCGCGACAACCTACGTCCTCTCCCTCAGCGGTCCGCTCTCCGTCGTCAACTCAGGCGGCTTTGTCACGATTGCTCTCGAGACCAGTCACTTCTTCGACATCTTGGAAATCCCGCCCGGAACGGGTCTGTGCCCGCCGCCGCCATACTTCCTGACCGTCGAAGTCACCGGCGCATGCCCGAGCAGTCCGCCATTTCCGACGGTTGTTGGACCGCTTCCAATCACGCCGGGCTTCATGTCGTTGTCGGTTCCAGTCACGTTCCCGCCGGACGTGCCGCGAGAATGCACGCTTCTCGCAACCGGCACCGTCACGCTCAGCAATGGTGACACGCTCTCTCAGGTGAGAACGCAAACCGTCTGCATCGTCGAACCAGCACCGGGCATGCCATTCACTCCGCGCCTCGCGCTCGACACCGTGTCCCCGACCACTGTTGGCGTCCACCCGGGCGATCAATCCTCGCATCTCTATCGCATCGCCAACAACGACCCCATCCACACATGGACGGGAACGATTACCGCCGACATGATCAACGTCGCCACTCGCCCCATCGGCCCGCCCGACAAGGTCTTCGCTGTCTCCGATCCGGGCACGGGCGACAACTACCCCATGGCGTTTGCCGACGACCTGCCCCCGGGCGGTTGCATCCCGCTCCCCGCCGATCCGCACACCTTCGTGAGCAACATCTCAAGACCCATCACGCTCTTGCCTGGCGAAGTTCGCATCCTTGAAATCCTCGTGAGACCGTGGGGCATGTGTACCAACGGCAGTTGCGGCCAGAAAACGCTGCGCATGGAGGGCATGTTCACAGATGGCACTGACGGCCGCGCATGCGCCGGCGCAACAGTCTTTGCCGCCACCGGCGTGCCGCCGCAGTATCTCTGGGCCGACGCCGGGCGCGTTCTCGACGTTCTGCCGGGCGGCAACTTCCCACCTCGCCTGATTCTCGTCGGCTTCCCAGAGCCGACGCCCACGCCGCGACAGGCTCAACTTACGCTCAGCCCATCGGGCACGCAGGTGAGAGTCGGCACCAACCTCTTGCCCATCAACGTGATCACGCAGGTGATTCCGATGCACCAGGTTGCAGGGCGCATCGAATCCCGCATCAACTTTCCACCACAGTCCATCAACAGCTTCTTCGATGTGTTCTTTGATCTCTCGCTGGTTCCGATGCCCGGCACAGGACCCATCGTGCTGCAGAACATGGATGTCGTCCCCAATGCGCCGAGCGGTATCGCGACGCGCGCCCCCATCGGCATGGGGACCGCAACCGTTGCAGGCATCACGCCCGTCCTCGACAGCTTCTTTGACGTCTTCTACCAAGTCAACATCGAGGGTCTGAGCATCGACGGCGACAGAATCCCCATGGAAATCGTCCCTCTCCAACTCTCGCCCACGCCGGGCGGCGGCTCCATCCGCGTCCACGCCCGCGTTCACTTCTTCGGCCCGGGCAGCGACCCGTTCATCGGCCTCATCGCCCGCCAGGACATCCGCGGCTTTTCGCGCATGGGCAACACCGGCGTTCAATGCAACGACATCGACTTCAACAATGACACAAGTCTCTTCGACCCGCAGGACATC
>CAZEZV010000462.1:0-2137 GCA_964516725.1 uncultured Phycisphaeraceae bacterium | reverse complement strand
GCTGTGAACGCCTTCACGTGCAATTCACTGTCGCCGCCCGAGTAGCGTTTGGCTTCATCGCGAATGGTCGCGATCATGTCGGTGTAGTAACTGAATGGCAGCGTCGGGTGCAGGCCTCCGACGGAATGGATTTCAGTCGCGCCGGAATCGACGGCGAGGCGGGCCTGCTCGCGGATGTACTCCATGTCGCGCGTGTACGCCTTGTCTTCGTCGGCCTTCGCGTAGAAGTCGCAGAACTTGCAGGAGAGCGCACACACGTTGGAGTAGTTGAGGTGGCGGTTGATGTTGTAGTACGCCGCGTTGCCATGCAGGCGGCGGCGGACGAGGTCAGCGAGTTCGAGGACGGTCCAGATGTCGCGCGTCGTGAAGAGGAGATCGCCGTCTGAGAGAGAGAGCCGCTCGCCGCGCTCGACTTTGGCGCGGATGGGGTCGAGGCGGGGATCAACTCGCGGGACGCGGGATCGGGAAAGGATGTGTGATTTGAGACCGGCGGACATGCGCAAGTGTATAGTACAAAACGATGGTTTTCAGCAAAAACTGAAAACTGAAAACAACCGAGAACGAGAATTGTTAGCGTGTACTAATATATTGTCATGGAAGATCTCTTGGGATTGATGCTGATGTTCGGCGGTCCGGTTCTTTGGGTGCTCTGGTACCTCACCGCCAAACGCACGATCATGTCTCGCAAGGTGTTTGAAAGCGGCTTAGGCAAGTGCGTGAAGTGCGGGTACTCAAAGGATGGCCTTGCAAGCGACGGCGTGTGTCCTGAGTGCGGTACGTCGTTGCGTCTTTGTCTCGTGACAAAACGCTTTGATCCTTTGCATCATTGGATTGTGGTACTCTGCGCGATCATGGGAGGCATGCTCGGCGCTGTCTTCGTGTGGTTGAGCATTGACTTGAGCGAAGACGCGCAAAGTGGAGTTGCGTTGCTTTTTGGCATTCCAATCATTGGTGTTCTTGGGAGTGCGGTTGGAGCGTGGCTGGGGTTGGCGATTATTGGATTGAAGCGGTACTTTCGGTGGTAGATGTTTGGGTTTCAGTGCGTCATGAACAGCGTCTTGGTTGCGTGGGAGTCGGTGTGTGGGAATGAAGCATGACATGACTGCATCAGGGTTGCTGGATCAAGTGTTTAGATTCAAACTTCGGGAGTTTGAGTTTCTACTCAATGGCGAAGATAACGCCATCCAACTAGGTGGTGGACAGATTGGGAGTGCTGCGTATCGGACCTTGCGATTTTGTCAGATCGTCCCACAAAGCAGCTAGCAATTCTTGGGGTTTCGGGTACATTCTTAGTAGAAGAGGAGATTCGTCATGCTCAATCGAGTTGCGTTGGTCGCGGGTTTTGCGGTGGTGGCATTGGGCGGAAGTTCGGCACTTGCCCAGACAATCCAGCCGCCATTTGATGCGAATTACACTTACACATCGCTTGGCGCACCCGTCGGCGTGCCGTTCAGCTTTGGCGGCGTGACGTTGCACCCAGATGACGCGAACTTGTTGCTCATTGGCGGTGGTGCGAACGGGCCGAGCGGGGCGGTGTATGCGGTGCCTCTGCTGCGCGATGCGTGCGGGCAGATCAGTGCGTTCGCTGGGCCAGCGACCTTATTCGCGACCGCGGCGAACATCGATGGCGGGTTGTGCTTCAACGATGCGGGCGTGATGTTCGCGACGACCTACAGCGACAACAACCTCCATCAGTACTTGCCGGGCGCGACGACACCAACGCGTACCGACAACTTCACGGCGCTGGGCATGTCGACCTCGACGGGCTCGTGCAACTTTGTACCCGCCGGATTTCCCGGTGCTGGGCGCTTCAAGGTGTTGATTTACAACTCGGGTTTCTTTTATGATGTAACGCTGACGCCAGATGGAAGCGGCACCTACAACCTGAGCAATCCGGTGTTGACAGCAGCGAGCATCAATGGTGGGCCGGAAGGCTTCGCGTATGTGCCGTCTGGTTCTCCGAACTTCACTGTTCCGTCGATGGTGGTCGCGGAGTGGGGAAGCGGGAACATCGCTTCGTATGAGATTGACGGGCAAGGCAATCCGATTGCATCGACGCGGCGGTTGATGATGTCGGGGTTGTCGGGCGCCGAGGGAGCGTTCATCGATCCTGGCACGGGCGACTACATCTTTGCAA
>CAZEZV010000461.1:0-2149 GCA_964516725.1 uncultured Phycisphaeraceae bacterium | reverse complement strand
CGTGTCCTCGCGCACCGCCGCGCGAATCATCTCCGCCGTGTACACGCCGTCGGCGGGCGGATCAATGAACGTGACATCAAACCCCTCCTTCTGAAGCCGCTTGCACGGATCAAGCACGGCTTTGTGCTCGATGAGCCCGGTGATAATGTGCCCGCGTTTCTGCTGCCCCGCCGGCGCCTTCTCATACAGATTCGCCGCGCCCTTGATCGCAAGGTTGTTGCTCTCCGTCGAGCCGCTCGTGAAAATGACTTCCTTCTCGTCCGCCCCGATGAGTTTCGCAACCTGCTCGCGCGCAAGATCAACCCCGGCCTCGGCATCCCAACCATACTTGTGGTTGCGACTCCCGGTGTTCCCAAACTTCTGCGTGAAATAGGGAAGCATCGCCTCAACGACCCGAGGGTCGCAAGGCGTGGTCGCGGCGTGGTCCATGTAGATTGGGTTGGTGGTCATCAAAAAGCTCCAAAACGCGCGTAATCGTCAAATCAGAAAGGACTTGCAATAGGCCCCAGCGGTCACATAGGACCTATTTCAGACCTATCAATCCGCAATTGAGCCTCAGTCTCAACTGTATAAGACAATAGGAAGCCCGGCGGTTCGGAGTTTGGATGCCGGCGAAGCGAATTGGTTGAGTTTTTGAGGATTTCAGTCGCAAACGAATTCTCGCCACCACGCTTCCAAAATTGCAACCGGTCGGTCCAGGCTCTGGACTTGCGGGCGATCGATGCCCCGCGAGACGCCGGGCGTACAGCCAGACAATGCAATCCCCTTAAATGCATTTCGTACTGCGGCTCGGGGGGCTGTGCCTTGACAGCCGAAATACAATGTCATCTTGTTCGCACAGCAATACCGAGAGCAGATCGCCGCGCGGCGCACGTTTCAGCGTGCGGCGATTTTTTCCTGCGCGCTGCATGGGTTGATCGCGTCGTCGTTTGGGATCACGAGCCTGATCGCTGGGCAGCGGGGCAGGCTCACAGATATTTCGTCGGAGACGGCGTTGCAGATGACGTTCGCTCCGCGCGAAGAGGACATGCCTGAGGTTGCTGTTGAAGTGCCGCAGGATGCGCCGCAGCCGGAACCAGAGGTGCCGCAGCCCACGAAGGAAGTTGTCGAGGCGCCGCGCGATGATGCGTTTGGGAAGATGGTGGAGAATCTGCCGGAGCCAACGCCGGGCGTTGTGCCGCAGCCGGATGTGACGCCGGTGCAGGTTGCACCGGAGAAGTGGGTGGAAGCACCCGCGCCCGCGACGCCGCCACAGGATCCGAAGGCGTCGTTCGCGGGCGTCGAAGCGAATCCGGCGCGGCGGATTGTGTACTTGATCGATGGCTCCGGCCCGATGGCCGCGAGTCTGACTTTCATCAAAGCCGAACTCGCATCATCCGTCGCGCGATTGAATTCGGATCAGAACTTTCAGGTGATTGTCTTCCGCCAGCCTGCGAGCGGCAGCACAAGCGGCGCGGCGCCGCTCAGTTACTACTTTGTCAATACCAACGGCGAGCCCGATCTCACACCCGCGAACTTGAGCGCGAAGACCAACGTGCGACCGTGGATCGATTCGGTGTCGCCGGTCGGGAAGAGCGAGCCCCTCATGGGGATTGAGGCCGCCCTGCGGTTGCAGCCGGACATTATTTTCCTGTTGGCGCGCGGGATTGCGCGGTCGGGCGGGATTGATGTTCAGCAGCGCAATCAGCAGGTGTTGGAAATGCTGGAGCGCATCAACCCGAAGCAGATGATGGGCGGCAGGTTGTCGCGCATCAAGACGATTCAGTTTTTGGAGGATGACCCGACGGGTTTGATGCAGGCAATCGCGAGAGAGCACGGGGATGGAGAAGGAAGCTATCGTCTCGTCACTCGCGCAGAGGTTGGAAAGACAAAGTAAGCGTGCCATCAATCCGCTGGCTTTGCAGCGGATTGATGCGGCCGTCGGTTGCCTGTTCGAGTTCGCGAGCGTCCACCTCACAAATATTGCCCCGCATCGACCACGTTTGTGCGCAAAAACACGGTCACTCCCAACTTCTCACTTGCATTTCTCGGTGCTCCCCGTCATGATGGGTCATGCTCTGGGAAACCTTCCAAAAACTCGACCCGCTCCCCGCTCTCACGCCACAACAACGCGAACTCATCGCCGCGTTCTTTGACATCGATCAAGACA
>CAZEZV010000460.1:0-2150 GCA_964516725.1 uncultured Phycisphaeraceae bacterium | reverse complement strand
GGTGACTGGGACGAAGTCGTAACAAGGTAGCCGTAGGAGAACCTGCGGCTGGATCACCTCCTTTCTAAGGGATTTCCTTAGACCGGTAGATCAGTCACACAACAGTGACTGGTACGCGGAGCAATCCGCAGCCGGTATATTCAACGCAATCTCGTCTCTCGAAATTCACAAAGCTGCTCTCGCAAGAGGGCGATGAACCGAGAGATACGTGTTTAGTAATAAACGCCCAAGCGGCTCCAACTGTTTTTCTTGTCTAAGTGTGCAAACACCGTGACCGCCGACGAAAGTCGGCGGTTATCGTTTTTGAACACGCCGTTTCTGTTCATTGGCCGTATAGGCCCAATGGGACCTATGGACTGGGTTTACTTCGGCTCGATGTTCAGTTGTGTGAGCGCGGCGAGCAACCTTGCGTATCGCTCTTTAAGCCAAGGGGGCTGCGCTGACAGTTCGTTGGCTGGTTGCGTGCTTGTACTTGGCACGAAGATGAGTTCGGTCTTCTCCATTCCAACTGTCGCCACTATCCAGAACAGTTCTTCGATCGCTTCGTCGCCGATTGCGACGCAGCCGATGGAGGCGGCGCCGCCGTGGATCATGATGTCGCCTCCGAGGTTGGCTACATCTCGGTCGTCGGCTTTCGCGGCGGCGATGTCTTCGGCGTTTGGGTAGTCGACGCGCATGGAGAGGTGGAAGCGGCTATTGGGGTTGAGGAATGAGATTTTGTAGAAGCCTTCAGGGACTTGGCGGTCGCCTTCTTTGAGTTTGGGGCCCAGGGTGCCGCTGGCGGCGACAATGGGGTATTCGGCGACGCGGTGAGTTGCTTGATTGTGAGATGCGATGGCGATCAGTTTCTTTTCCTGCTTGAGTACGACGAGTGTGAGTTGATCGATGTCGAGCGCGTCGCACGGGAGACGTGATTGCCAGATTGGAGCGACGCGCGGAGCGATTTCTTCGAGGCGGCTTTCGACTGTGGCGTTTCCTAGGCGTGCTCGGACTTCTCTTGCTGCGATTGGGATGAGCAGTGATGTCCCCAGCAGGGTGAGTGCGCCGAGCGCGAGGATTGCCGAACGTTTTTTCACGCGTGGGTTATCGACAGGATACCTCTGGCGTCAATATGAGATGGTTTTCGGCTTGGAATCGCCTCGTGTGGTGAATGTGTAGCGCAGGGAGGGCGGCTAGCATCAAACTGATATGGGCTCACAGTCGCCACAAACTTCTTCGTCACGAATCGCGCAGGTGGTGGGGGATGCCGTGCCTGCGAGGTTTGCGGAACTGACTTGGCAGGATCGGCTTGCGCACATCGAAGACACGATGCGAGCGGTGAGCAAGGAGACTGATCCGCAGGCGATGGTGAATGCGTATGCGCGGCGGATGCGGGGGACGATTGAGCCCGGGCACACGGTTGCGCTGTCGCGGCGCGGGCTTGCGTTTCCGCGGGTGCGCATCACGCGGAGCACGACGTGGGGGTATCAGCCTGATCCGTGGAAGGAGCGAGATGCGTTGCCCGTGCTGGATCGCGGCATTCTCAGTGAGCTTATCTGGAGCGACAAGCCGCGGTTGATCGGGTCGCTGCGAGTTGATGATGATGATCCTGCCGCGGAGTACCTGCGTCATGGCAAGAGCCTGGTTGCGATTCCGCACTATGAGAACGGGGTTGGGCTCAACATGGTGGTGCATACGGGGCTGCGCGAGAACGCGTTTGATGTTGAGAAGTTTCCGGAGTTGGTGCTGCAGAGCAACTTGTTCGGGCGCGGCACGATGAATCTTGTGTTAGCGCGCGACCTGCGCGAGGCGTATGAGCAGCTTGACGCGGAGATGCGCAGCGTGCAGGACATTCAGCTGTCGCTGCTGCCTCAGGAAGCACCGAATATTCCGACGCTTGAGATTGCGACGCATTATCAAACGAGTAAGCGCGCGGGTGGGGATTACTACGACTTCTTTGAGTTGCCCGATGGGAAGTGGGGGATTCTGGTTGCGGACGTGTCTGGGCATGGCACGCCGGCAGCGGTGATGATGGCGATTGTGCATGCGATTGCGCACCTCATGCCTGGCGATACGAAGCACATGGGCGTGGCGTGGCCTCCGCATCAGGCGATGGAGTTCATCAACCAGTCGCTGTGCAAGAAGTACACGCGCGACAGGACCGCGCTCGC
>CAZEZV010000459.1:0-2215 GCA_964516725.1 uncultured Phycisphaeraceae bacterium | reverse complement strand
CGAATCCATTCTTGGCCTCCTTGCCTTGAGGGTGCTTTACAACATCACCACTAAACCTTAAACAAGCGAATGCCAGGACGGAAAGCAGCGGCTGTTTCCGCGCGTAGAGTCCTCATCGCTGTGGACCGGTGGTTGGGTCGAATCGGGTTGTTGGTGTGGCATCGGGTTGGTTTGGCGGTCGTCAAGAGATGAATGAACTTGTTGATGCGAGCATCCGGACTCGCGTCTCTTGTGCGACGGTCTCGTGCGTCGCGGCGTGATGGGCCTAACATCGCAGCGGGCGGATGGCGTGGAAGACTCGGAACAGTACTGGTTGGAGTGGTGTCCAGCTGAGGAAGCGGACGATCACGCGTCGCCCCGTGCGTACCACCGTGGCGGGCAGTCGTATTAGGTGATTGACGAAAGTCTTGAATTCCATGCGTAACACGTGGCGTTGCTCCGCACGCACTGCGTCTTGCTCGGGCGTCGTGCGCAGGGTCACCGGCCACAGCGCCAGCCAGGCCTTCAGGTTCCACGCCAGGCTGGTCATGACCATATAGGCCCAGTTGCTCTCCAACGTATGCACGGGCGTTGTTAAGGCACACACGCCCGTCTTGAGTTGGGCGTGGAGGTTCTCTTGGTCGCAACGATCATTGGCCTGGAAAACAATTTCTGATCGTGTCGCCTGTCGATCATTGGTCAGATAAAGGAAGTAGCGGTAGTCTCGGAAGAGCTGCCCTTGTCCATCGCGGCGCTCCAGGTTCTTGCGCACGATCACCATCCGGTAGGACTTCTTGCAGGCGACCGGTTGATACTCGATCTCGGCGACATCCTCCGAGAGCAATCGCAAGTTGGCATACTGGCGGTCCGCGACGATCCGCTCTTTGACTTCGTCGCGTTTCGTGCGTGGCTGCGTTTGCACCGTGTACCGAGCGGGTCGCTGCAACGGTTGCCAGGCCTCGGAGGGCAGGTCATCGGCCGCGATTTGCAGCGGAATTCGGGCATCCATTCCAAACACGAACCGCACATTGGCGGAATCCCAGCGGTCCAAGTGCTTGGTCTGGGTGAAATCGGTGTCGCCGCGCAGGCGGATGCGACGGAAGCCAGCCTGTTGGCACACGGCGATGGCGCGGTCGGCCTCGCCCGCTGCTCCTTCATGACTGGGACGGTTCCCGCTGCGATTGACGATCGACAGGATTTCACCCGTGTTCGCCAGCGACACCACCAGCGGATGATATCCCCAGGTTCCGTCATAGGCGATGTCGATGCCCTGCATCTTCTCCGCGCTCGTCTCGACCAACGTGCCGTCCATGTCGATGATCGCTTCCTCGAAGAACGCAGACGGCTGTCGCTTCCAGACCTTCAGCCGTGTTTGATGGAACACCTGCATCAATTGCCGGATGTCCGATTCTTGAAACCGTCGGCAGAAATCACCGGCGGTCGTTGGATCGGGGATGCGAGAGGCGCCCAGACTATTCAAATAGGCCTCATCTTGACGCCGCAGCTCCATGTCCTCCAGGCAATCTCCGTCGCACAAAGCGTTGTAGGCAAAGTTCAGTACATGATCCGACTCATGATAGGGCTTATGAACTTTCAATAACTCCAAGTGCTCGTCGATCGCCTCCGCCAACCCGAGTTCTCGGACCAACTGATGGACCACCACCACGCCCCCGTAGGCGGTGCCGCAGTGCCGCTCACTCAGCTCCAACCGTACGTTGCCACCCTGCATCACTGGCTGCGCCCTACACGGACCACGATCGACTGCACGCGGATTGCGTTCGAGACGCTGCCGCACGCGGCGTTGCCGCCGTCTCCACTCCTTCACCCAGGCCGGCTGGCGGCGAGACGGCCGCTTGCGGGAGCCAGTGGTTTGGCCTACCTTGGTCTTCACTCGAAAGTCCTCCTTGAAAGAGCACCTTGCGTCTCCGGGCCTAACCAGAAAGCGCGAGTTGCTCGGGGAATTTCGAGTTTTTTATGCGCTAGACCTCAATCGCGCAAGAGGGGTTCGCTTGATTAAGGACTAAGCGGTTGCTCGGCATGGAATCTCACGTGGACTACGTGGGCACGGTGTGCATCAACCTGGATGGAACCTGCGGAACGCCCAGCATCGGGCGCAAGAATTTAACGAAAGCGATGTCGAGCACTGGCACGGCCAGTGGCACACCAACCAACTGGCGGGTTGACACTCTTTATCGTGAGAACCCAGAGCGAAGAGGAACCAGTGAGCGAGTCATCG
>CAZEZV010000458.1:0-2216 GCA_964516725.1 uncultured Phycisphaeraceae bacterium | reverse complement strand
CCCCCCCCCCCCCCCCCCCCGCCCCCCCCCCCCCGCACGATCGGCCTCAACGGAGTGGTGAGATGAAACGCAACGTACTTCGGTCGATTGTGCTCTGACGAACGATCAAGACGCCGAAATCAGGACCAAGGACTAAGGACTAAGGACTAAGGACAATCAACCCGACGGCACAAAAACGCTCAAACCGAAAGGACCAAGCGTACCACACTGGCGGACAGCGCGCTGGGCAGCCGTCAGGCCCGGTCTGGCGCTGGCCGGAGCGGCCAAAACTTCCGCGAGGCATCCAAGAGGTTCCAAGCCAAAGAACATGCATTCCTGAAACTACAAAACTATCGCGAAGTCACGATTCCTGCACTTCTTGACTCTGTCAAACCGCCTCTGCTCCCCTAAACTCCCCCGTGGTCCGAACCATCCTCATCCCCCTCCTCGCCATCGTCGGAATCGTCTTCGCCGCGCTCACCGTCGTCCGCGGCTCTGTCCCGCCAAATGCGCAGCCGCCAGTCATCGAGCCACCCCGCCCACCCTACCAGTCATTTGTCGCCGGATCGGGGCTCATCGAAGCGTCGAGCGAGAACATCGCGATCGGTGCGCCGGTCGGAGCGCTGGTTACACAGGTCTTTGTCAATGTTGGCGACAGCGTACAAGCAGGCGATCCGCTGTTCAAGCTCGACACGCGCGAGCTCGAGGCGGAACTGCTCGTGCGCGATGCGAATCTCAAGGTGGCACAGCAGCAACTGGAGAAACTCCGCAAAGGAACAAGGCCGGAGTTGATCCCGCCGCAGCGTGCGAAAGTCCTTGAAGCCCAGAGCGCACTCTCCGCCACAACATCACAGATCGCAGACGCGCAGTCCGCGCTCGACGACGCGCAGGCCCAGCTCGCCCGCACGAAGGGCATGTCCGAGTCGGGGGCGATGTCCGCGGAAGAAGTCGCAAGGCGAACCTTTGCGACAACCGCCGCGCAGGCTCGCTTCGACACCGCAAACGCGAATCGCCAAGCCGCGCAGGCACGCATTGAAGAAGCAAAGGCACAGCTCGCGCTCCTTGAAGCGGGCACTTGGGACGTCGATATCAACATCGCCGAGACTCAGGTCGCACAGGCGCAGGCATCGGTCGATTCCACAAAGATTGAAATCTCGCGGCGCACCGTAAAGAGCCCCACCGACGCCAGGGTCCTGCAGAAAAACCTCCGCGAAGGCGAATTCGCCCAAGCCGGTGCGCTTGCGACACCCCTGATGCTCATCGGCAAGGTCACGCCCTTGCATGTGCGAGTCGATATCGACGAGTACGAAGCCTGGCGCGTCAAGCAAGGCAGTTCCGCTGTCGCCTTCGCACGCGGCAACAAGAACATCTCCGCCTCGCTCGCATTTGTTCGCGTCGAACCCTACATCGTCCCCAAGCGCAGCCTGACCGGTGCCGCCGCGGAGCGAGTCGATACCCGCGTCCTGCAAGTCATCTTCAGCTTTGATCCCAAGGACCTGCCTCTGTATGTTGGGCAGCAGGTGGATGTGTACATCGAGGCGGATGCGGTGACAAAGTGAAGCAACATGCAGCCCCAAAATGGGTAGATCGGCGGTCCTCCGCCGATCCGAAGTCTGCAGATGCCAAGAGCGCGAAGAAGAACGTCGCAAAATGAGGGCATAGCACTTCATCGTCGCACAAACTCTCATCGACCGAGACGGTCGATGAAGACGGGTCGGCGGTTGGCGGGGACCGCCAACCTACGATTCCCGATGCGCGTCCTGATCCTCGCCGACACACTCTTCGCCTCACGCGAAAAGCCGCTGTTGTCGCAGCTTGAAATGGGTCTCGCCGACGAAGGCGTCCAGGTCTTCCAGGCCGTGCCGGACATCGTCGCCCGCACCATGGACCCCGAAGTCTTCGCGCAGCGAGTCACCTACAGCCCGCGCGTGCCCGGCGTCTTCCGCCTGCTTGGCGTCCGCCGACTCATTGACGCCCTCGCCAAAGTCGAACGCCTCGACGAACCCAGCGATATCGACATCGTTCACGTTCTGGGCGGCGCGGCGTGGAAACTGGGCCAATCGCTCGCACGCGAACTCGACGCAGGCCTCGCTCTCGAAGTCTGGCGCCGCGGCATGACGCAGCGCGTTGCACAACTCAAAGCCAACGACGACGACCGCATCACGCTTCTCGCACCCGACTCCACAGTTGAAACTGCCCTCCGCGAAGCTCACCGCCTCGCGCGCGTCAACAAACCC
>CAZEZV010000457.1:0-2225 GCA_964516725.1 uncultured Phycisphaeraceae bacterium | reverse complement strand
CGAATGCTCGACCTGCTCCGCGACGAGCCGGGAATAAACGTTGCGGCGTTAGCGGAGCACTTTGAGATGAGCAGCGTCGGAGTGTTGAAACACGTGCGCGTATTGGAGGGTGCCGGGCTCATACACGCGGAAAAACACGGGCGCGAGAAGCACTTGTACTTCAACGTCGTCCCAATCCAAGTCGTGTACGACCGCTGGACTGACCAGTACTCTCGGTTCTGGGCGGGTCGCATCGCGGACTTGAAGCAACGTATTGAAACACGCCGGAAGACAGAACCGGCCCGAAAGGAGGCGCGTTGTGCGTAGGAAAGTCGAAGTCGATGTGGCAAAGCGAGTGTTCAAGGTGGTGATCGAAGCACCAATCCAGGACGTGTGGCACGAGATTACTCGCACCGACGCGCCCATTGCGTGCTTCTTCAACTCACAGATGCACCTTTCGCCGGGCGGCCTCGTGCCCGGCTCGAAACTGGCGATGCGAACTCCCAACGGTCGCGACACAGGTGTGGTGGGAGAGATTCTCGAGTGCCGAGCACCAACAAGGTTCTCGCACACGTTTAAGTTCACGAGCATGGACGATCCTTGGTGCAAGGTGCGGTACGACCTGCGAGAGGTGCCTGAAGGAACAGAGTTCACGCTGACCATCAGCGACACGGTTGCCGGATCCAAGACCGAGAAACAGATGATGCAAGGCGGTTCGATGATCGCGAGCACGCTACGCGATGTGATGCAGTCTGGTCGTCCTTCCTTGGTAACTCGCATCCTGTTCGGCGTGTTTGCGCTCTTCCCCGTGCCATCAAAGTGCCGTAGCACGCACTGGCCAGTCTGACAGGTTGGGCGGTGATCGCCCGCAGCTGCGGTTTCTAGGAGACGTGTATGAATCGTGTCATCATCATGGTGTTGTTCTGCATTACCACCGTTTTTCTTGGAGCGTGCCGCATGCACGAACATGCGCGGACGCGCTATGTGTTCACGTATCTGAAAACCGGGCCAAGCAGCTCGGGCCACACACCCGAGCGCAAGCAAGAGATATTCAAGCAGCACATGGCCAACATACAGCGACTTGCGGAGAAACGACAACTGTTGATCGCCGGCCCGTTTGCCAAGCCATCGGATTCTACCTGGCGGGGCATCTTCGTTTTTGACGTGCCCACGGTGGCAGAGGCGCAGTCGCTCGTTGCGACGGACGAGGGTGTCGCGGCGGGCGAATTCTCTGTCGAATGTGTCGAGATGTCTACAACTCCGCGGTTGCGCCAGTACTTCGATATCTACAAAGCGGAGTCAGCGAAGCGGAGCACCGGATCGCAGGAACCTTCACAGCCGGCGATCCGCGCGTACGTCATGGTGACCGCAGACAACTTCGCTCAGGTCAGGGATCGAGTTTCAAGGAGCGATCTTGCCGATCGTGTTGTGTGGTGGGGTAAGTTCAGCGGCAGCAAGTCAGGCGGCGTGTGTGTGATCGACGCGAAAACAACGGACATCGTGCAGCGCTCGCTTGGCGACGGCGGATGGTCGATCGATGTCTGGTGGTCCGACTCGCTCCTCACCATGATTCCCCGAGTGCCCATGGACTATTGACCGTGAGACTTGTGTGCTATCTGGTTGCCGTTCATTCAGTCTGGCTGGCGTCGATCGTGCTGCCAAGGCACCCAACGCACGTTGCCCCAACCCGTGCCATCAATCTGATCGGCCTTGCGATCAGATTGATGCGAGTTCCGGTTGACGGCAGCAAGTGGGCACGTGACACACCCTGATCGTGAGGCAGATCGCACAACTCCCGTGCCACATGCTTCGCCGTCGCTCTGGACGGCGATGCTTGTGGCGACCCACCCACACCTCCATCCCCACCAAATCAATCGAAGATCTACACCGATCTGCCACTCTTGTGCGCAAATTCCCGGTCACTTCCCACTTCCCCCTTGCAATCTCGCAAATCCCATGTCATGATCCTGCATGCTCTGGGAAACATCAGCGGATGGACCACCTCATCGTGACCGAAGGGCCGCTTGACCGCCTTTGAATTGCCGATGAGGCTTTTGGCATCCCCAGGTCTCCGCGGCGGGCACGCCACACAAAAACAATGACCCCCTCTTCGCAAGCCGCTGAAGTCACAGCAGATGCAAACAGGGGGTCAAGTGAAACGGAGAGGGGGGGATTCGAACCCCCGATACCGGCCTAAACCAGTATAACGGTTTAGCAAACCGCCGCCTTCAGCCGCTCGGCCACCT
>CAZEZV010000456.1:0-2249 GCA_964516725.1 uncultured Phycisphaeraceae bacterium | reverse complement strand
CGCACAAGCGCCGAACGCTACCGCCCACTCACTAAAGTGAATGGCATTCCCGGCTCTGCGGCTGCTTGTGGCTTTCGTTTTGGGCCGACGTCACGTGTGCAACTATCCACAGGGAGTTGCAAAGCCAACACCCTGTGGCACACAGTTAAAAATTTTGCAAGTTGTGCCACCTGCCTCTCATCAATCGCTCAGAGCAGCGATTGATGGCACGGGGTGGGGCCACCTGCCGATTCAGAGGGTGTTTCACCTTCCCTGCTATCCTCCGACCAAACCGCACGAGGTGTGCGGACTCGTGGAGAACCCAATGACGCAGACCGCTTCGCCCGCCATTGAAATGAAAAGTCCTTTGGATGCCGCGCAGAAGATTGTCGCGGAGTTGCAAGGAATGAACCCAGCGATCCAATCGCTGGCGTTGCAGTTCGCCATGCAGACGCTCCGGCTCTCGCCTCCAACCTCGCATCCTGCGGCGGCACCCACGCCAGCCCACCCGCACGCTCCAAACGCCCATGCGGCAGCGGGCGCGACGGGGCAGCCGACCGACATCAAGACGTTCACAGCGGCGAAGGTACCGAAGAGTGATCAGCAGTTCGCCGCTGTCGTGGCATACTACTTCCAGTTCGAGGCACCGGTGGCACTGCGCAAGAATTCCATAGATGCCGCGACCATGAAAGACGCGGCGCGTTTAGTGGTTTGGGGCCAGGTCAAAGACTGGAACATGACACTGAACAACGCCACTCGCGCTGGCTATCTGGATCGCGCAGAGCGAGGCGCTTTCAAACTGAGTTCGGTCGGCGAGAACCTCGTCGCTATCACCTTACCCGGCAACGGTGCGACGAGCGGAGGAAACGGCGGGGGCACTGGAAAGAAAGCAAGCAAGAAGAAGGCCACGGCTAAGAAGACGACGAAGAAGAGCGGTTGATGTGCAACTCCCGATCTATGAAAGGAGTCTGCGCCTATGCCGACCGTCCACGAGGCCATTGATGCGGCTATCACCGAAGTCACGAATGCCCGCAAGCGAGTGTCGTGTATCAATGCTGTGCAGGTGAAGAACGTCGACGCCGTGGCCAGCCTGAAGGCCACAGCCCAGACGTGGTTTCATACCCACAAGCCCATCGTGACGGCGGCGGCACCGAGCCTTGACCTTGCGGCGGTGGACCAGCACTACACCACGGTCCTCAACGCGACGGCGAAGCACGCTGCGAAGCAGACGTATTTGGACGCCTTGAAGGACGCGAAGGCTGCGCTGGTCGCTGCGCGCTCTGCCGCGTTGGTTGGGCCGGCAGCGGCGCCAGTGGCGAACACCGACGATCTCGCGCCGGACTTTTCGCCCTTGGCGGGAAATCAACAAATGCGGGACATTCTCACCCGCCGGTGGCACGAGTGCGCCAAGTGCGTCAAGGCGGAAGCGGATCTCGCGGCGATCGTGATGATGGGTGGCCTGCTTGAAGCACTGTTCGTCGCACGAGCCAACAAGATGCCGGACCCCAAGCCGCTCATCAACGCGGCGAACGCGCCCAAGGACAAGACCACGGGCAAGACTATCAACTATCAAGATTGGACGCTCGATTCGTACATCAAGGTCGGCTGCGAACTGAAATGGATCACGGAGTCCGCGAAGGACGTGGCGGACAAGTTGAAGGAATACCGCAACTTTGTTCACCCGGCGAAAGAACTGCGGTACGGTGTGACGCTCGGATTCAACGACTCCTCAATGTTCTGGCAGGTCACAAAGGCATTGGCTCGGCAACTGCTTCTGAGTGCATAGTTCCCAATCAGGCTTCGGTTGGTAACATCTCGTGTAAGCATTCAAAGCATGGGCGATAAATGGCTGTCACTCTTGAAACAACCCACCATTCGTTTCGCTGGGAACCAGCGAGTGTGGCAATCCCAAGTGCTGACACGCCGCGAGGGTGAGGGCTCGGCCTCTTCTGGTTCTGGCGAGGAAGCCGATTTGGAGGAGGTAGGGTTCGACGACATCTTCGAGGGTGCCGGCGTCTTCGTTCATGGTGGCGGCGATGGTTTCGAGGCCTACTGGGCCGCCTTTGTAGACGGTGCCGATGGTTTTGAGGAAGCTGCGGTCGAGGTCGTCGAGGCCCAGGGGGTCGATGGCTTCGAGGGCGAGGGCGCCTTCGACGGCTTGGGTGCTCATCATGCCTTTGGTGCGGACTTGCGCGAAGTCGCGGACGCGGCGGAGGAGGCGGTTGGCGATGCGGGGGGTGCCGCGGGCGCGGCTGGCGATCATCGTGAGG
>CAZEZV010000455.1:0-2268 GCA_964516725.1 uncultured Phycisphaeraceae bacterium | reverse complement strand
AGCCCCGGTGTGATGCCGTGCGCTGCCTTGATGCTGGTCACAGCTGCGGCCACGCGGCTTCGAACATCCGCAGAAATGATCTTGCCGTCAATGATGCGCGCGTCGGCCATTGGGTGCTCCCGAAAACTGAAAAAGATTCATGATGAGGTGATTGTCATGCGGTGAGTCCCGCAGCCGATCAAACAGGTTGTGTGAAAAAAAGGCGAAGCGGTCAAGCGGCGTTCGCAGGGAAATACCATAATGAATCTGCATTCAGCAGCGCGCTGACTACCTGCTCCAGACCCGCAACAAGGCGCCGGCTTTTTCACGCCACGACACCTTGTCATCGGCCAGTGCGTCGAGGAACTCGGCAAGTCGTCGTGACTTGAACACGGTGTAGAAAGTCAACAGCGTTATCGGCGCGAACACGGCAAAAAAGATCAGGGTACGCTCCGAAGCGGAAAGGTCGGCGTAGGAAAAAATGTTCATGCCAAGGAAGCCGGTGGTCACGGTGCCGATCAGGCTGAGCAGTGTCGTGACCGTCAATTGAAGAATGGTTTTGGCTTGCCGCCGCAACAGGTCTGTTTCGAGATAAGACGACATGTCGCTGATTTCATCGCGCAGCTCATTGTAGAGCCGCTCGGTTCCCAGATGCGTCATCCACATCCGGAAAATTTCACGAATCGGCAATTGGTCGGAGATTTCCGAAAAATAATATCTGTGTGTGAACCGGAGGAAGATTTCGAGCGTCTGGCGAATGTCATGCCGGAATCGGCTGACGGATTCGTTGCTGTCGATCTGCAGACGGCTTACCGTCGCGACCAAACGGTCGGAGAGCATCAGCAGTGCGGCGCGGTGAAAGTGCGCAATTAGTCCGGTGAGAAAATATTGATGCCGGAACTGCGAAAGAAAGCCGCGCTCGGCATCGGTAAACAAGGGTTTGGCCGCGTCGCCAATGGCAACGAAAGCCTGGCCGCTGCACACCATGCGGGTGTTGGCCCAACCATTGCCGCGCGCGGGATCGTAGAAGCGATCATAGCAATAGCGTTGTTCGAAATCGAACAAGAATCGGTCGGAATAAGGTGAAGCGAGCGGTGCGCCCGGCGCGCTTGCAAAAGCCAGGCGCATATAATCGGCGCGCGTCAAGGCTGCGGGATCGTCGACCGCGAGATAGGCCATCACCGGCATGCGATGAAATTCAAGTTGCCGATACCGGATAGGTGAACTTTGTGGGCTCTGATTGATCACCATAGGGGCAAGCAGAAATTCCCAGTGTGCGGAAATCGTCGTTGTTTGAGTGCGGCAGACCGAGGCGAGATATTTGTCGCGCACCTGATAATCCGACGATGATAACACTGCGCCGTGGGCATCGATCCAGTCAACTCGTTCAAGGCAGTTGGTGCCAGCGCCTTCCTCGGTCCATCCAGCGGGATAGGCG
This sequence comes from uncultured Phycisphaeraceae bacterium, assembly GCA_964516725.1. Classification (GTDB taxonomy): domain Bacteria; phylum Planctomycetota; class Phycisphaerae; order Phycisphaerales; family UBA1924; genus BJHL01. Next base: position 851 of record CAZEZV010000455.1, on the reverse strand, counting down.
CGACCAAAACGATAAAGAATATCCTGCGCGCGCCCGAGCGGCAGGTTGTTTGCCGCAATCTCGATGACGGGGATGACGACGTCGACATCGAAGAAAAAATAGAGATCAGCATGCACGACCTCGATCTCAACCGGCGTCGCGTCGCCGCGGAAAAACAGCCGTGCGGTCTTGATGTCGGAGCGACGAAAGATGCGTATCGGCGATTCACCATACGTGGCGCGGCCCGAGCGCGACGCGCGCTCGCCGTAAAGAAAACGTTGCACATGCGGAAGAAAGGCAACGAATTCCCGGTAATGCCGCTCTTGGTAGTGTGAGGAATCGCTGGGGAAATCGTCCTCCAGCTCCTCCCACAGCATGCCACCGGCCGGGCTGGTGAGGTATTCCCAATGGTTGCCGAGACCATCTTCCGGCTTCAGCGGCATCAATTGCAACGGCCAGATCAGAATCTGCCGGAATTGATGAACCCGAATGTCGGACGTCGTCGCGATGTCCGATGACACCGTCGGATTGATCGATTCCATGGCGCTTCCCCCAGCTGCCCGTTTTGCGCACTATGCCATACTGCTAAGCGTTGGCTACAGGGAAGGCATGACAGTTCAACGACCCACGCTGGTCGATGGTTGTCGGGGGCAGCCGCAACCGGCCTGCGGCATGGAGATTAGAGCAACCCCTGCTTGCCGCTTGCCCAACGCGCGAATTCGGTTTCGAGAACGGCGACATGCTCGGCTTCTTCGGCGCCCAATTCACGGTAAAGCTGTCGCTCCACGGAGCCTTCGGCCGCAGCCTGTGCCCGTTCACCGAAGAATTCCACTGCGCGCCGTCAATCCGGCTCGCCACCAAAGTCAGAACTT
>CAZEZV010000454.1:0-2275 GCA_964516725.1 uncultured Phycisphaeraceae bacterium | reverse complement strand
GAGTCTGGTGCTCGACGGGCGTGCATCCGCTGTACGCTGATGACGGGCCACATGTATGGGACAAGCTCGGTGCCGTTGTCGTCGATGCAAAGTGCGTTGCGTGGGGCGAGCTTGGGCTGGACAATCACTACAAGGAGCCTCTCGCGGCGGTTCAGCGCGAAGTGCTTGATGCGCAGCTTGAGTACATCCAGAACTTTCACAAGGCCAATCCGACGCATGTGAAGCCCATCGTCGTCCACTGCCGCGAGGCGTTTGATGATCTCATTCCGGTGCTGAAGCGAACGTCGCTTGATCCTGCACGGTTCGTCTTTCACTGCTTCACGGGCACGCCGGCGAACATGCGGAGCATTCTTGACTTCGGGGCGAGCGTTTCCTTCACGGGGGTCGTGACGTACAAGAACGCTCCTGAGCTGCGCGAGGCCGCGAAGCTCCCGCCGCTTGACCGGATCATGGTGGAGACAGACGCACCGTATCTCGCGCCGCATCCGCACCGCAGCGTTCGGCCGTGCGAGCCTTGGATGGTGAGTTTGACTGCGCGATCGCTGGCGGAACTGCGGGGCGAGGCATGGCCAGCGTTTCATGAGGCAATCAACGCCAATACGAAGCGGTTTTTTGGCGTTCCGTAGGGCCGGGGTCTCACCAAAGGCGGACCACACGCGGCACACCTGCTCGGCGAGACGCCTGCCCTACAACAAGACATGAATTCTCTCGATTCACAATCAACGTGGTCCGCCGTTGACGCGCTCCTTGACACAAAGCTTCACTTCGACGACGAAGTCCTGCGCGCCGTGCTCGCTGCGAGCGATGCCGCGGGCTTGCCGCGGATCGCGGTCTCGCCTGCGCAGGGCAAGTTTCTCCACCTTCTTGCTCGTGTCAGTGGCGCGGCCCGCGTTCTCGAAGTGGGCACGCTTGCGGGCTACAGCACTGTGTGGCTCGCCCGTGCGCTGCCGCCTCATGGGAAAGTCATCACGCTCGAGATCGATGCCAAGCATGCCCAGGTCGCGCGAGCAAACTTCGTTCGCGCGGGGTTGGCGAACAAGATCGACCTCATGGAAGGCGCTGCGTCGGACTCGCTCGCGACACTTGCAGCGGCAAGTGCTCGACCATTTGACCTTGTGTTCATCGACGCAGACAAGTCGAGCGGCCCGGTGTACTTTGAGTGGGCACTGCGGCTGACTCGCTCGGGCTCTGTCATCATTATCGACAACGTCATCCGTCACGGCGACATTCTGCATGCGCATCCAGATACCAACGCACGGGGTTGTTTGGATGCACTCTCGCTGATGAGCACGAGCAGCGTCTGCGCGACCGCCTTGCAGACTGTCGGGGTCAAGGGGTATGACGGGTTTTCGATTGCTGTCGTCAACTGATGAACGATGCAGCGGCCTTCGCTCGCAGGCTACTTTCTTCTCGCCGATCGTTCGACCACCTGCCTGGAATGACCGTCTGCATGCCCTCTCGCACACGGGCACTGATCTGCGACAGGGTGTTTCTTGTGTTCACGCCACTCATTACCTAAGTTCGCCTGAAGAACAAGCGTTTCAGTAGTCGCGATTTTTCGCCCGACTCCGGTCGACCGGCTCGCGTTGATTCCTCTATAATTCCACACCATGCGAGTGTTCTGGTCATTGATCTTTGCGTTGATTCTCGGTGCGATCGCTGCGGCGGGCTGGAGCTACACGCGCGCCTCACGCATGCACGATGAAGCTCGGGCAGCGCGCGTCGCGGCTGAGAATTCGCTTGCGCAGGCGCAAGCGGCGGAGGCCCAGGCACAGCGCGAGCAGGAGGAGGCGCAGCGCAAGGCGCTTGAGGCGAAGAAGGTTTCTGAGGTTTCACCGCCAAGCGGCACACGCGAGCAGAAGGTGGCGAGCGCGGCTGACGTTGCGACGAAAACCAATGAGCCGCGGATTGCGGCGACGACGATTCCAAGCCCAAAGTCGGCATCTCACACGCCGGTCACGCAGCAGCCCCCGCCCCCCCCACAAAACGTCGCGCCGCGTGAAGAGCCCAAGGACGCGCCAGGCTCGTCGGCAGATGGCATCCCGGCGAAGATTGGCGAGTATGACGTGCGCCCCGTCAAGATCAAGAAAAACGACGACGGGTCGATCACGCTCGACGAACGATTCACGATCAAGGGCGACGGCACCAAGGGTGATCCGTATCGCGTGCCTTGGGAGCTGCTGCTGTCGTGCAAGGACACGTTTGAGCCGGCGGCGGGGCTCAAGAAAATTCCGGGGCGCATCGCGTTCCTCAACGACAAGTTCGTCCGGCTGGA
>CAZEZV010000453.1:0-2280 GCA_964516725.1 uncultured Phycisphaeraceae bacterium | reverse complement strand
GGGGTGGGGAATTTTACTTCGGCGGTTTTGGGGTAGTTTTACATCGGCGGTTACATACGGTCGATCCGGATGCTTTACCTACTACTGAAGTTAACTTAATACCCAGTACTACAACTACTACCTACAATACCAAAGAACGATATTCGAAGTTGGATGAGCGGACCGATTCGATAGTGTTTCCCAACTGGATATCACCTGAACTACAATCGGCAGCGCGCGAAAAAGTGGCGAGGTTTGATTCAACACGGGCCCAGATGGTAATCGATGAATGGGCTGGTGCCGTTGAAGCAGGCAAGATAAAAAAGTCTCACATCGGGTACCTGCATGAGCTGGCCGCCAGATTGGACAGGGGTCAGTTCAGGTGCCACCACGCGGACGATAATGTGCGGGAACGAAAAGCAAACCGGGTTATGGACTAAGCCACCGTGGTCGCCCGACTGTCTCTACTGCGACTGCACTATGGTGACACTTTTCAGTTTGTGAGTGCCTTCAGCGTGACCAGATCTCCCCTGGGGGCAGGCTTGGCACAGTACGCTGCCCAGTCATCCAGCAGCGCGCGCCGTTTTTTCAGCAAATCACCGCGTTGGTAGGCGGCCTTAACGGCATCGTCGATCTTGTGGGCCAGGGCCATTTCCAGGATCGGCTCGGGGTAATCAGTTTCTTCCTCGCCCCAGGTACGGAAGGTCGCTCGAAAACCGTGGACGGTAGCCTGGTAGCCCATGGCCCCGCCGATCACCCGTGCCACCTTGGACAGCCGAGCGTCCTGGTGGTGTTTGCCAGTCGCAGTAGCGAATATGGGATCATCGGGCTTGCCCATGGGCAATGCCTTGAGAATCGCCATGGCAGGGGCGGAGAGGTGGATGCGGTGCTCCTCGCCCTTTTTCATGCGCGTGGCCGGGATCGTCCACAGTCTGCGGTCCAGGTCGATCTCCCGCCAGGTCGCCCCGCACACCTCGCCGGAACGTGCCGCCGTGTAGATGACAAACTCTACCGCTGCGGCCGCCGCATCGGTCCGCTTGCGCAACTCAACCAGGAAGGCGTTAGTCAATGAGAAGGGGAGGGCGGGGAAATTCGTTCCTTTCTTTGTTTCCCTGGGCAGGCGCTGCCTCAAAAGCTTGTCCCAGCGAGCGGGGTTACTCCGATTGATATTTTTGGTGGCAAAGGCTCTGTCCAGTACATCTTCGATTAGTTTTCGAACGTCTTTGGCGGTTCGGGTCTTTGCAGCCCAGATGGGTAGCAGCACCTCTGCGATATGGTCCCTCTGGATTGTTGTAATCGGCATGTGCCCCAATACCGGAATCGCGTAGGTTTGCAGTTTGTAGGTCCACGCCTTGCCTGCCTTGTCCTCGCCAATTGATTCCAGTTGCCCGGCCAGCGCGACCGCATCGGCAAAACTCATTAACTGGGCCGCGCTGGCCTGTAGCGCCTCCCTGGCCTCCTTGCGCACCTCAACGGGGTCGATTCCGTCCCGCACCCGGCTGCGCTTGACCCAGGCGAGGTCCCGGGCTGCTTTGAGCGAGACTTCGGGGTAGGAGCCCAGACCTATGTCCCGCCGGCGGGGAGTCTTCCGGCCTGTATTAGTCGTTTTTTGTCCAATCGCAATACGCAACACCCAGTAGCAGGCGCCGGTTTTGGCAACCCGCAACAACAGGCCAGGGGCTCCCCCCACGGGGAAATAGTTGAATGGGCGCGATTCCGGCAGCTTCCGTGTCAGCCTTTGCAGCTCTAGCGGTTTCAGTTCCCTGGCGGTGCGGGGCATGAGGTTCCTCGTTTGGCCGTATAACGACGGTGGCCATGTAAATCGCTATTTCGCCGGCTGCACCCGAGAGGCATTTTCTCTGCCTGATACGGATAACAGCCACATTTCCTAGCCATCATCCTAGCCAACATAAAAACGTACGATTGGATGCTACTTCATGCTCCGTCAAAACACAACGTAATCTAGAAATATGCTTAAAATACAGGCTTAAAATGCGATTTATTGTAATTTAATGCGACAGAATGAAACAGGAATGTGGCTGTCTGGGTCGCCTCCATTTACTAAAACAACGCCCTTAAAATCCGGGACTCCTGGGGGCGAACCTGTCTACAACAATCGTGGAAGTCGGGGTGATTACTTCAAACGACGAGCGATCTCGCTGCGATAAGTAGTCATTATCCCGGTCGACAGGAGCAGAATGTAACTTTAGCAACATAAGAAATCGGGCTGCTCTCGTATACAGATTATCTTGAAACATCCGACAAGATGTTAATTCCCAGTTTCCTGGCGACTCTCCGCAT
>CAZEZV010000452.1:0-2289 GCA_964516725.1 uncultured Phycisphaeraceae bacterium | reverse complement strand
CGACACCTTCCAGAGTCGCTGTGAGCAAGAAGGGCTCAACGCCCAAGTCCACCAGACGAATGATCGAACTCGGTGCGTCGTTGGTGTGCAAGGTGCTGAGCACCAAGTGACCCGTGAGCGACGCCTGCACGGCGATCTGCGCCGTCTCAAGATCGCGGATTTCGCCGACCAGAATCACATCCGGGTCTTGACGCAAGAACGAACGCAGTGCCTTCGCGAACGTCAACCCGACTTCTTCGTTGACCTGCACCTGGCACAGTCCGTCGATGTCGTATTCAACCGGGTCTTCCGCAGTCAGAATCTTGGTCTCGATGTCATTCAGTTTCGACAGGCACGCATACAGCGTGGTGGTCTTGCCGCTGCCTGTTGGGCCGGTCACGACGACGATGCCGTTGGGCTTGGTGATCAGGCGATGCACCGTCGCAAGGTCGTCAGGCAACAGCCCGACGCGCTCCAGCGCGAGTTCGACGTTGCCACGGTCCAGCACGCGCATCACGCACGACTCGCCGTAGATCGTGGGCAGAATGGCGACGCGAAGATCGACGGGCTTGCCGCCTACGGTCAACTCGACACGCCCGTCCTGTGGCAAGCGACGCTCGGCGATGTCAAGGTCGCTCATGACCTTCACGCGCGAGATGATCGCCGGGCCAAGCTGCTTGGGCGGCGGGACCATCTCATACAGCACGCCGTCGATGCGGTAGCGCATCTTGAACTCGTGCTCGAAGGGCTCAAAGTGAATATCGCTGGCGCGGTCTTTGATCGCTTGGAGCAGCACCAAGTTGAGCAGCTTCACGACTTGATTGTCGTTCGCCGCGTCGGTCAGGACGTCAAGGTCGATTGACGCGTCGTTCTTGCCCGCCAGCGCCTGGTACTTCGGATCAACCGTGAGGTTGCTGACAACGTCTTTGATGGATTCCCTTTTGCCAAAGTGCTTGGCAATGACGGCATCGATGACCGCCGGGTCCCCCACCACTGCTTCAACGTTGCCACCCAAAAGCAGGCGAAGGTCGTCCACAGCCCGGAAGTTGTTGGGCGTCTTCACCGCGATCTTCAGGCGCTTGCTGGTGGGGTTGTAGTCCAGCGGAATGACTTCATATGCTCGAACGTTCTCAGAAGGAATCACGTCCTTGAGCTTGTCGGGCAGTTCCCACCCCTTGAGGTCAATGTACCCCATCCCGGCTTGGCCAGCCAGACCCGCCGCGATGTCCTCGGGCTTGCAGAAGTTCAGTTCAATAAGCAACTGACCCAAGGGCACCTTGCGGGTCTGCTGAATCGCAAGCGCTTCGTGAACCTGCTCGCGCGTCACTTTGCCCATCTTGGTCAAAACCCGACCAAGCTTGCGGCCTTTGAGCTCGGCGGGATCAACGTTGGCGGAACTTGAACTAGATGGCGGGGGCATGTCGCTTCTTTCTCAATATGAATGACTTAGTGGAGGAGAGGGTCTTGGGAATGCTCTTCTTCAAAGCCAAGAGTGCGTCAACGCGCCCGCAAGTTCACACGACTTGCCGTGAGTGGGGTAGTTCGAATCGTGAACTTGGTGCTTGGGCGACGAGTCGCCGCGGCATCCATCTCACAATATGAACAAGGTCGCTTTGCGGGTTGACTGATGTTGAATCATGCCAATCCGCCGCGACCTTTAGTCTATACGCACTATTGAACAGCAAGGATGAGTGAAAACCAAGGGGAACATAACGCTCTTGGTATAAGTTCAGATTGTTTTTTACGCTTTCTTCGGCTGCTCGACCGCCTTTGCCGGGCTTGCATCGGGGTCACCTTCATCTTCGTCGATCTCAGCGCGTCCGATAGTCCGACCCAGCCGATGCACCTTGGCAACAAGGTCAGTTGGATTTTTGCTCACATCGACCATCTCTTCCGCCGAGATCTTGCCCTGTGTATAGAGCTGCCACAGGTGATCGTCCAATAACTGCATACCGAACTTCTTACCAGTCTGGATCATCGAGTCGATGCGGAAGCTCTTGTTGTCACGAATGAGGTTCGCGATGGCGGGGGTGACCACCATGAACTCGTACGCCGCGATCATGCCTTGGACATCGACGCGGGTCAGGAGAGCCTGGCTTAGCACCGCCAGCAACGCGGTGGACAACTGCACGCGGATTTGGTTCTGTTGTTGTTGGGGGAAGGCGTCGACGACACGGTCGATGGTCTTTGCGGCACCGGTCGTGTGGAGGGTACCGAACACCAAGTGGCCGGTTTCGGCGGCACGCACGGCGGACTCGATTGTCTCAAGGTCGCGCATTTCACCGACGAGGATCACGTCCGGGTCTTGAC
>CAZEZV010000451.1:0-2313 GCA_964516725.1 uncultured Phycisphaeraceae bacterium | reverse complement strand
CTGTAAAAGGCTGGAGTGTTGATGACGGAACGATCCTCTTAAAAGCGGGCGGCTGCGGAGGTGTCATCTTCTCTGTGGGCGTGTGGGAGGACTTTGAACTCTCGCTCGAATTCAAGTGTGCGCCCGCCGCGAACAGCGGCATCATGTATCGCGTGAATGAATCGCTCGACTACCCGTGGATGACTGGGCCGGAGTATCAGATTCTCGACGACAAAGGCCACAAGGATGCCCTCACCAATAGTCACACTGTCGGCGCGTTGTACGACATCATGGAGCCGCCTGCGGACAAGCCCGCCGCGCCCGCCGGCGAATGGAATCAAGCGACGATCCGCATCAAAGACGGCTGGCTTTCGCATTACTTGAATGGCAAGAAAGTCGCCGAGACGCGCATTGATGATGATTCGTGGAAGGAAAAAATTGCCAAGAGCAAGTTCAAGGACTTCAAGGGCTTTGGCGTTCAGGAGAAGGGCCACATCGCTCTTCAGGATCACGGCGACGATGTGTGGTATCGCAACATCAAAATCCGCGACCTTAAGGCCGCGATGCCGGGCGAGCAACCACTTCTTGGCAAAGATCTCAGCAACTGGACCGTCTTCATCGACCCCAAAGCCGGTGCCGACGCGAAGAGTCCCTGGTCCATTGACAACGGGGTGCTCTCATGCACGGGCGAACCGATTGGTCACATAAGGACCAATACGACCCATGCGAACTTCGTGTTGAAGGCCGAGTGGCGCTGGCCGGCTGAACCAGGCAACAGCAGCATCCTCTGGCGCGTGCAGCCGCCCGCCGAAGGTGAAGCCTGGGCCACATGGCCGAAGTGCGTCGAAGCCCAGTTGCAGCACGGCCGGGCGGGCGACTTCTGGGTCTTCCAAAATTATCCGATCTCGACCGACCCGGCCCGCAACAAAGGCCGCAACACGCGCGGCACGCACAACGCCGAACGCCCGGCCGGTGCGTGGAACGAGTTTGAGATCATCGCGAATCGCGGCGACGTCACGTACATCGTGAATGGCGAAGTTGTCAACAAGGCGACCAACGCCGCGGAGCTTGCGGGGCAGGTTGCGCTGCATAGCGAAGGTGCACGGGCGGAGTTCCGCAATATCAGGATTGTGGAAATCAAGTGATCGAAGGAAGCGGGATTGGCAGCACCTACGAGAGTTGTCTTGCCCATGAAAACCACTCGCCACAACTGCGGCTTAATTACACGCGCGTTTGCCGCACTTTTGACCGCGACGTGCTTTGCTGCGCCGCCGGAGCGCACGCTGCAGGTTGATCCGGTCGAACTCATCGCCGGGCGCGAGGTTCCCGGGAAGGCCGAGCTTGTAGTGGAGCGCGACGGGATCGAGTATCGATTCGCCACGCCCGAGAGCAAGGACGCGTTCGAGAAGGAGCCAGCGAAGTACGAAGTCTTCGACGGCGGCGCGTGCGGGCGCATGGGCCCGCTTTCCGGGATGGGTGATGCACGACGTTTCGCGGTGCATGCGAGTCGCATCTACTTCTTCGCGTCCGACGGCTGTCGCACCGGGTTTCTCAAGGACCCGGCGAAGTACATCGAGGTTGATGATGAGAAGGTGTTTGGTTCTGACGACAATGTCAAGAAGGGTCTGGTCGCGCTTGATCGGATGGTGACGTGGGCGGGCGGCGCGGATCGTGTTCGCGCGATCTCAACGTATCGCGCGTCCGTGGCCAGAAAAGAGAAGCAGGGCGAAACGGAATACGCGGTGACGAACGAGACCGTGATCTCATTCCCCGAACGGTACTTTCAGAAAGAGGCGTGGAACGATTCTTGGTTCTCGACGACGAGCGGCCCTGACGGAGCAGCGATGGCTTCGGCGAAGGGCGCGGAGAGAATCGCTCCCAGCCGCGGGCGAGCATTCAATCGCGCGATGGCCCGCACGCCCATCGTCATCCTGAAGGCGCATGTCGACGGCGCGCCCAAAGCAGATTGCCCGGGACTTATCGTGATGTATGACGGCGAGGGTGCATTGGGCGAGACGCCAGTGGAGTTCGTCAAAGTCTGGCTGAACGGCGCCGCCTCGCGCCTGACTATTGACAAAGCGAGCGGCAGACTTCTGCAACTCGCATACCACGGCCGAGACGGTACCATGAAGATCGGCGATTCAGTGCGGACGTTCACGACCTGGGAGACGGTGGATGGCGTCACACTGCCCACCGCGTACGCCGTCACCTTCGACGGTGCCGACGCGCCACGATCCGCCGGGACGGTGGACGCAGTCGAGATCAATCCCTCGCTGCCGAGTGATTGTTTCCAAGTCCCCCAGGAGTGATCGGTCTGCGTGTAGGCAAGCAAAC
>CAZEZV010000450.1:0-2316 GCA_964516725.1 uncultured Phycisphaeraceae bacterium | reverse complement strand
GTTCACAGTGCTGGAATTTCTAGCTTACTAGGAGAGAAACATGGACATCAAAACGCTTGAAGTGCTCGGGCTTGACCGCGAAGAACTCGGGAACCGAATCGTTGACCAGGCCGTTGCCGCGCTGCTCTCGGCGTCAGGCTTCGACCCGGAAACGGAAGAAGAAGTTCGATACGAGTCGCGCTTCAAAAAGGAAATCGAGAAGCGCATCCAAAAGGCAGTAGACGAAAAGATCGCCGCGCTCGCGGATGCGCATTTGGTTCCGAAGGTAGGAGCCATGATCGAGGGCGTGAACATGAGGAGAACGAACAGCTACGGCGAGCCGAAGGGCGACCCTATGACGTTCATCGAATACATCGCATCACGCGCTGAAGCCTACATGAGCGAGGACGTGAACTTTAATGGCAAATCCAAGGCCGAGGACGGAGACAACTATAACTGGAAATCATCCGGGCCTCGCCTCACGGTGATGATGCGGGCATACATCAAGGACACGCTGGAAAAGCACGCAAAGGCGGCGATCACCGATGTAAACGCAGTCATCGCCAAGAACATCGAGAAGGCCGCCGTCGAGGCTATCTCCTCCGCGTCGAAGGCACTCAAGGTTAGCGTGTCGGCGTGATCGAGTCCATCAAGCGCCTCGGACGCGAGCCGAACAACGCGAGAGAGAAGGAGACGGTGAAATGAACGCATGGGACACGATGAGGGACGCGCTTGCGGAGGCTCGGAGCGTGATGGCTGCGGCAGACGACTTCGCCAACGGGGCAGCCCGGATATGCGTCGGACGGCTCCGCAAGGTGGATTGGAGCACGCTGAAAGCCATGAAGCGCGAACTGCGCGACTTCAACATCCACACTGGCGAGTGGAAAGACAAATGACCACAGACACCTTCGACCCCTGCACCTCACGCGACCCGAGATGCGAGAAGCTGGCCGAGCGCCAGGCGAAGCTCTACGCCTCGATGCGCCGCACCCGGAGCCACCTGTTCGACCGCAAGGCGACGATCACGAGCGCGGCGGCGACGGATGTGGCGGCGACGATCCACCGCGCGCAGTCGGTGATCCTGCGGCCGGTGCGGAGCGGGAAGAAGGAAGGGAAGTGAGTGTCAGCCTACTACAACGAGATCGACCCCCAGGCCGCGCAGTGGCTTCGCAACCTGATCGCAGCCGGGCATATCGCGCCCGGAGAAGTGGACGAGCGCTCTATCGTGGAGGTACACCCGGATGACCTCAAAGGATTCGCGCAGTGCCACTTCTTTGCCGGAATCGGGGTCTGGAGTCGCGCGCTCCGATCCGCCGGCTGGGCCGATTCTCGACCTGTTTGGACAGGAAGTTGTCCCTGCCAACCGTTCAGCGCCGCCGGCAAAGGCGAAGGCTTCGCCGACGAGCGGCACCTCTGGCCTGCGTTCTTCCGGCTCATCCGCGAGCGCCGCCCTCTCGTTGTCTTTGGCGAGCAGGTTGCAAGCCGTGACGCGCTCGCTTGGCTCGACCATGTTTGCGCTGACCTGGAAGGCGAGGGTTACGCCGTCGGGGCGGTCGATACCTGCGCTGCGGGCTACGGCGCACCGCACATCCGGCAGCGGCTCTCCTGGGTGGGCAACGCCGCAAGCCAGCGACCACGTGGAGGGGCGCAGAACGGATGTGGACAGCCCGCAGAAGTGCTTGGGCCGGGATGTGAAGGAGGTCGTAGCGCCGTGGCCTACTCCGGAGGCGGGGTGCTTCGGAGGCGCGACGAACATCGAGGCAACTCTGGAGCGCCGCGCGAAGATGCAGGAGAAGCACGGGAACAACGGATTCGGACTAACGACGGCGCAGACCGCGGCCCTCGCGGCGTGGCCGACGCCGAACACCCCGAGCGGAGGTCGCAGCGTCGATCCATCGAAGATGAGCGCGACGGGAATGACGACGGACGGACGGAAGCACACGGTGAGCTTGGAGCATGTGGCGAGGTTTGCGAGCTGGCCGACGACGACGAAGCAGGACGCGGCCTCGAGCGGGTCGCGGGGATATCAGAAAACGGCCACGCACACTCCGGGAACGACGCTCACGGATGCAGCGAGGATGGCGAGCTGGGCGACTCCATCGGCGCGGGATCACAAAGACGGGAGCGACCCGGAGACATGGAATTGCACGGAGGAGCGCGACCGCATGGACCAACTGCCACGGCAGGCTTTTGGCGCGATGCCGAATGGATTCCCTGCCGCGACGGAAAAGCGCGGCCAGTTGAACCCGGCACTTTCCCGTTGGCTCATGGGGCTCCCGCCAGAGTGGTGCGATTGCGCGCCTACGGAAACTGCATCGTACCTCAAGCGGCATCGGC
>CAZEZV010000449.1:0-2333 GCA_964516725.1 uncultured Phycisphaeraceae bacterium | reverse complement strand
CACGATGGGGATTCCGGTGCCGCAGTACACGCCGATCTTCGTTGCGTCACGCGTGACGGGGTGGTGTGCGCACATCATCGAGCAGCACGCGAATAACCGGATTATCAGGCCGCTGAGCAAGTACATCGGCCCGGCTCCGCGCAAGTGGAACGGATAATGACGCACGCCGCGACTACGCCCGCCCAACCGAAGTCGCTCTGGCGCGACGCGGTCAATTGGCTGGCGCGCCGCCACCCTGTGCTGGCGCGGCACCGACTGAGGGATGCGATCCTTCGCAACGCGCCTCGGCAGATGGCGGAGGCTGGGGTGCCCGGACTTCAGGTGTCGTTTGTGTTTGGCGGCGGAGAGCCAACCACGCTGTGCCTTGGTGTGGCTAGCCGGATAGGCTGCGATAAGATCACCCCGGCGCATCGTTTCAGACTTGGGTCAATCTCGAAGCCGGTTGCGACGATCGCGCATCTGCTTCAAGTTGAGCGGGGCACGCTCTCGTTGGACGAATCGCTGGGGAGCGAACTCTTGGTGTTGTGCCCACACCTGCCCCGCGACTTGGTTGATCGAGTAACACCTCGATTGCTTCTCTCGCACGCCGCGGGTCTGTCCGCGACCCACCCACCTCGAAGCGACCATCCGGTGTCAACCACCGACTGGATCAGCGATCCGCAGAAGGTTTCATTCGAAACACGACCAGGCGAAGCTTCACTCTACACGAGCGCGGGCTACGCGATGCTCGAAGCGATCATCGAGCAACGCACGCAGCAGTCCTTCGCGCAGCTCGCACGCACGACGCTGCTTGATCCCTTGGCGCTTCACACGATGGGATTCGAGTCTTCGCGGGGCGATGATCTTGGCCGCACGGAATTTATCTGCGATGACCATGACGCGGATGGTCAGGTGCTCCGCGGGTTGCCGACTGCCACGGTGTCCAGTTCTGGCTTGATCAGCAGCACACGCGATGTCTGCACGCTGTTGCGCGATGCGCTTCTGACGAACCGTTTGCTTCGCGATGAGTCCCGAGCAGCCATGCTCTCGCCGCAGCCGCACACATTGCCCGGCGCGCACTTCACACTGGGCCTGCACCTCTACAAAGGCCTCGATGCAAGAAGCCTCGGTCACGGCGGGCATCGCATCGGCCATCGTTCCATGATCGTCATCGTCCCGGCGGCGAGAGCGGTGCTCTGTGTCGCTGCAAACTCAGAAAATGGAGACGCGGTGATGAAACGCCTCACCGGGTTGTTCCGGGCGATCACTATCGGCAACTAGTTTTACGTGCGAAGTCCAGTGCTGAAACTCGCACGGGCAGACTCCCAACTACGTTGGTATGAGGTACGTCCTAGCCATCATCCTCCCCCCGCTCGCCGTCTTCAGTTGCGGCAGAATCCTCCAGGGGTTCATCAACATCATCCTGACGCTGCTGGGTTGGATTCCGGGCGTCGTTCACGCCGCGCTCATTGTGAATGACTACAAGGGCGAGCAGCGGACAAATCGGATTGTGGATGCGATCCGCACGGCAAGAGCCGCGTGAAACTCGCGCGAGAGGGCGGCTTGACATCATCGGGCTGCCTCGCTCCTTGACCTTGCCACAGGTGATGTGCCGCGCTCCCGACAAGTTGTCGGCAGCGTGCCGACGTTCGGGCAAGTTGCAGCGGCAATGCTCCGGCGTAAACTCAGGGGTTCTTTATCGTTCGTTGCAACGATGCCCAAGAGCGTGCAGCACGTCGCGCACCTGATCGTCGAGTCCGCCACATACGCTTGTCGTGTCCAGAGCAGAATCAGAATGCAAGAAGCGCCTGAGAAACAACAGCAGCGGTTTCCCTGCAAGCAATGCGGGGCCAGGCTCGAGTTTGCGCCGGGGCAGGACGCGCTGACGTGCCCCTACTGCGGCACGGCGAACGAGATCAAGGCGTCGCGAGAAGTCGCGGAGGAGGACCTGCAGGACTTCTTGGCGAAACTTGAGGAAGCCAAGCCTCACGAGGTCGTCACGTCCGTCCACTGCGACGCGTGCGCGGCGGACGTGAACCTGCCGCCCAATGTCACGAGCCTCGCCTGCACATTCTGCGGCAGCAACATCGTCGCGCGGCAGAACGAGTGCAGCGTGATCAAGCCGCAGGCGGTGTTGCCGTTCAAGATGGGGAAGCAGGAAGCAACCGACGGATATCGAAAGTGGATCAAGGGACGGTTCTGGGCGCCGGGCAAGCTCAAGCGTCAGGCGATGCTCGATGAATCGCTGAAGGGGATTTATCTGCCTCACTGGACGTTTGATGCATTTGCGACGACGCAGTATCGAGGGCAGCGGGGCGATGCGTATTACGTGACGCAGTATGTGACGGTGAACG
>CAZEZV010000448.1:0-2339 GCA_964516725.1 uncultured Phycisphaeraceae bacterium | reverse complement strand
CGCTGTACACGGACAGGAATGCGTCGATGTCGATCGGGTCAAAGATGCTCCCGTCGTTGTTGAAGTCGATGTCGTTGCACTCAAGACTGTTGAAGAACAACACCGCACGCGTCGCCTCATACCGCACACCCACGCCCACGCCGGGCGGCGACACAATGTTCGCCCATGTGCCAGTGCGGCTCGTGTAGTTCATGATCGTGAACTCGTGACACAACAACGGCTCGTAGCCATCGATCAGCGACACCTCCAGAGAGCCGTTGAGTACCGCCGATCCGCAGCTGATCCTGTCATTGAGCGCCTGAAACTCATTGTTGAAGCCCGCAATCTCGCAGAGGTACATGCCGCCCGCCTGCTGCGTGTAGCGCCCATCAATCGAGAAGTGCCCGACGCCGTGATACGTGTCGGTAGTGCTGAAATAGTCATCGGGGTCGATTGTGCCGCCTGAAACAACAGTAAAGCCATTCGCTCCAGGATTGTTTGCGTTGATGGTGCCACGGCCGCGCAGCACTCGCCCGCTGCTCACAGACAGCCCGTTCACGCTCGTGATAATCCCGCCATTCATGTCGGTCAGCGTCCCCAACGCAACGCCGTTGAGGTCGTTGAGAGTCAGGCTGCCGTTGGTGCCCATGTGGAGAACGCCGTTGAGCGTGACGCCGGTGATCGTGCCGTCGCCCATGGTGATAGGGCCGAATGCACCGGTGTTGAAGGTGCTCGACCGCATCACCGAGCCCGCGTCCGCCGTGACCTTGCAGTTAAACACGTGGCCAGCGTTGAACTCCCGGAAGGTTGAGTTAGGTCCGAAGCGGATCGCCGTTCCAGCGATACTGCAGGCCGCAGCGGGAGTGTCCACGGTTCCCTCGAAAACCAGACCCGTTCCAGACGGGGCGGTGACCCCGAATCTGGAGAGCACGATGTCCGAGTCGATCGTGCCGAAGCCCGAGAGTGTGTCGTTCGCGGTTCCGCCATCCATGAAGAGGAAGTGGTTGCTGACGATGGTCCCGCCGCTCATCACGATGTCGCCCTCCGCTACTGTGTTGTTGCTGTCGAGGAGGGTGAGTGTGCGCCCCGCGCCAATTGTCACGGTGCTGCCAGAGTCGAGAATCACGCCGTTGGGACTCGTGCTGTCCCCCATCGTGAGGTCTTCAAAGATCGCCTCGACCTCGCCCCCGCTACGAACGTGCACGGGCGCATCGACAAGTGGCGTTCCGCCCGAGTTGTTGGACTGCAGCAGTCCGCCGGTGTCGATATCGACCAGAGTGCCGGCCTGCACCGTCCCGCCCACGGTGAGCGTGCCTCCGTCAACGTAGACAGTGCCGGTTGCGTTGAGGTTCGCGCCGACAGTCACAATCATCGAGCCCGTGGTACGGATGAGGACGCCGATGCCAGAGTCGGTGGCGTTGATCACACTCGACGGATTCAAGATGACAGTACCCGCGCCGCCAGCGTCGTTGCCCACTGCGAGATTCGCTGTGGTGATGACGGGCGACGTGCCGCTTGTGAAAATCGTCCCCGAACCATTGAGCGAACTCGCAGGAACCTGAATCTCCGTCGCAAGCACTTGCCCGCCGCTCTCAACTCGCAGTTCACCCGAACCATTAAAACCAACGCGGATCAGATCGCCCGGCTGGTTGTCAATCAGACGCGAACCCGCGCCCGTCACCGTGATGACACCTGTGGTACCGGCGTCGTCACCAATGTTGATGTCGTTGTTCAGCCCGCTCATCACCACATCCGCGCCCGAGTCAATGATCACGTTGCCCGTGAAAGTCCCAGCGCCCAGATCATCACCCACGCGAAGTCCAACGCCGCCTGCAGCGGTCAGATTGTTCACCGAATTGCCCGAGTACTGAAGCACCGGGCCGCCCGTGCCGCTCACGACGAGGGGCACGGCATGGCCCGTGTAGGTGCCACCGTTGATGCGGAGCGTGCCTGCGGTGTGGTTGATCGTGCCGCCCGCACCGTCGATCACATTCGTTGCTGCAACCAGCGCTCCGGTGTTGATGTTGAGCGTCCCCGTGCCGCCGTTTGGGTCATTGCCCACATGCAGCGTGCCGTCGACAAGGAACTGTCCGTTGTTGTTGACGGTCACAGTGCCGATGCCGCCGACCAGCGTTGCGGAATCGTTGCCGCCGACAAACGCGTTGCCAGCCACAGTGAGCGTTGCATCGTGGATATTGCCGATGCCGCCCGCGCCACCAATGGTGACGGTTGACGTCGATGCCGAACTGCGAGCGACTTCAAGGTCGCCCGCGAGTGTTGCCAGCGCGCCGTTGCTGATCGTCGCTGTCGCATTGTTGCCCGAACCCCAGGAACACACGCCGCTCGTGTTGGTGCTGACG
>CAZEZV010000447.1:0-2341 GCA_964516725.1 uncultured Phycisphaeraceae bacterium | reverse complement strand
CGTGCGGGGTCTAGGTACGCCGCCTCTCCGAGACGGCAGTGTTCCACGACATCGATTCAAGCCAAGACCCTCGCATCTGCGCGGGTTCCACGCTCTCAGTTGATGACGTTGTCGCCGTACAACGTCGTCGTGGACATGCCGTTGCGCGAAGCGATTGTCATTCACAACGCCACTCAACCGAGCAACGCCACGCCCCGCATGGCACGAACTCCGCGCAATAACCGCCATCGGACCACAGAATGCAGCGAAGCCTTGGACCATTGAAGTACTTTCAAGTCCGAAATCTCAGTGTGCGGGTCAAATCGCAGTCGTTTCTCGTCGATTCGCATCTATCGCCGCGGCACGTTTGCAAAGCCGCGCTTCAGGAGGCTTTGCCATGTTCTTGACGAATCGTCGTACGCTCGTGCTCTCCGCGTTTGTTCTGGCGTCCGTCGCTGGTTTCGCGATCGCTTCAGGCGATGATCACAAAGCGCCCCCGCACGAGGAAAAGTCCAAACAAGACACCAAGGCAAGCCCGTTCAAGAGCAAGCCTCGGACCAAGGCGAAGGCCAAGGAAGACGCGCAAGCCGCGAAGAGCGACGATCACAAGACCGACGCGCACGCGGATGCCAAGGCAGACGATCACGCCGACGCGCACGCCGACGAACATGCAAAGGACGCGCATGCCGCAGTCTCGCACGCAAACGACGCGCAAGCCGCTCCGCAGTCCTCATCCGCGAACGACCCGACCAACTCAGACAGTCTGCCCGAAGCCGGCTCCATCTCGGCTGACGACGCGCTGAAGCTTCTTCAGGAAGGCAACGCGCGCTGGGCTTCGGATCAGGAAACCAACCCGGGCACGACGCCGCAGCGCCGCGAGAGCAACGCGGCGGAAGGTCAGCGTCCCTTCGTGACGATCCTGACGTGCGCCGATTCACGCATCCCCGTTGAACGAGTGTTCGATCGCGGCGTGGGCGAGGTCTTTACGATTCGCGTCGCGGGCAACGTCGCGGGCACGAGCGAAACGGGCACGATCGAGTATGGCCTTGGTCACCTCAAGACACGGCTGCTCGTTGTGATGGGCCACACCAAGTGCGGCGCGGTCGCGGCGGCGTGCAGCAAGGCTGAACTTCACGGCGCAGTGGGCGAACTTGTCGGCAGCATCCAGCCCGCCGTGGAGCGTGCGCAGCGCCAGACGCCCGGCGCGGATCAAACTCAATTGGTCACTGCTTCGATCCGCGAAAACGTGTGGCAGAGCGTGTATCAGTTGCTCAAGAGCGATGAAGTTCGCACGCTCACTGAGAAGGGAGAGGTCAAGGTCGTTGGCGCCGTCTACGACATCGCGAGCGGCAAGGTCGAATGGCTGGGCGAGCACCCGTGGCAGAAGGAACTCGTGACTGCTCTGAACACCGAAGCGCGCTTCGCTGGCGAGAAACCCCACGCAACGACCGCGCACGGCGCATCGCAGGATCAGCACGCCCTTCAGGCAGACTCACACGACACAAAGAGCGAGCACGCGACGGCGGATGAAGATCACAAGTAACACCAATCGCGATTGACACTCGGGTGGGCCACACTCGGAAGCTCGGTCGAAGACTCTCTCAGGTCCCGCGTGTTCGAACGCCGCGCTTCGTCTGCGGTTGGCAGAGTCAAGGCGAACACAGAGTGTCCAACCACACGACCAAGCGCGATGCCCGGTTGGCATCGCGTTTTACATTGATGCGATCCTGCCCGCAAGGTCAGGACACGTCGGGCACTTAGCGTCCGTACCGGCGCACGACACCCTTCACAACGCCTTGCACCTGGCAGTAGCGGACGCGGATGGGTTCGAAGTTGGGGTTGGCGGGCTGGAGGCGGATGTGGTCGTCCTCTTTGAAGAAGGTTTTGAGCGTCGTGGAACCGTCGGGCAGGAGGGCGACGACACGCTCGCCGTTGGCTGCCGTCTGGGTGCGCTCGACGAGGATGTAGTCGCCGTCCAAGATGCCTTCGTCACGCATCGAGTCGCCTTCGACCTTGAGCGCAAAGGTGCTGGCGCTGGCGAGGGAGTCCTGACCCAGGATCTCACCAAGGTCAATCTCATCCTCGTTCGCGACGCGCTCGATCGGGTGGCCCGCGGCGATCTTGCCCACGAGCGGGAAGCGCATGGGGCGCGCTTCGTCGGGAACGCTGATGCCCTCAGCAATCGACAAAGAGCGTGCCTTGTTGGGCTCTCGCACGAGCGCGTTTTTCTTGATCAGCGCCTCGACGTGCTCGAAGACTGTGACCTTGCTGACGCCGATTTCGTCGGCCAGCTCCTGCATCGTCGGCGAATACCCCTTGCGGACGCGCCAATCCCGGATCAGTTGCAGAATCTTCAGTTGCT
>CAZEZV010000446.1:0-2344 GCA_964516725.1 uncultured Phycisphaeraceae bacterium | reverse complement strand
GAATGGACGGCCCATTCACCTTCAATCTCGGCCCGTTGCTCGTCGGTCAGCGATTCGGATGTGAGTAAGAGCTTGGTGCAGGCCTCGCTGACAGGCAGGTCCGGGTATGTCAGCGGCAGCGTTTCCTCATCAAACGCATCTTTGAACGTGCGTCCCAATGTGGGTGGGAGCGCCTTGATGATCTGTGCGGCGAATCGCGCGTTGAGTTCCGCAAGCTCGACTTCACGCTGCGCAGCGCTCTTGTGTTTGGCGCTGATCAATGCGGCACGGTCTTGCGGTGCAATGGATGCATCAGCGAAAATTCGAACGCCGTCGAGGGTTCGACGAGTTCCCGCGCGATCCGCACTCACAAAGCTCGGTGTCACCGCCTCAGCGTAATCATTGAGAACGCCGCGGATCGAATCAAGAACGTCCTGATCATTCGATGGAAGTACTCCCAAGGCGAACATCTCAAGATCAATGCCGGCTGTGCGCAAATCCCAACCCGTCATCAAACATCGGCGCCGTTCCCGCCAGAGTTCGATGTGTCTTAATGAAGGCAACTGTTTCTCGGACAAGATGCTCTGCAGTGCCGCGAGTACGTTTGCGTCCAGGGTAACCATTTCTCGAAGGTAGTCGTCCTGAGCTGCGAAGAACTTTTCGCACGCGTCAACACATTCGGGCGGATAACCCTGCGTCACCAGAGATCCGCCGATCTCAGCAAGTTCGCGGATGCGTGCGAGCCGCGTATTCACGAGCTTCAGGTGGCTCTCGTGGTATTGCGAAACGATTGCGGCAAATGCCGCTTGTTGAGCCTCCGAAAGCATCATCCATCGTGAGATGAATTTGACATCTTCCTCCTGCATCGGCTCAGGAAGGGAAAACGCGAGGTTGTCGCCGCGACAAGGGACGCTTGTTCCGGCGACCGCCAGCAAGAATACCAGTCGTATGAACCTGACCAGAAGATCAATGACACGCATTGCCAGTTCCTTCGAAGCTTGCCGGTCAGTCTCACGGCGACGGAGTGCATGGCGGGTTCGGCGTGAACATGATCGAACCGTTGTCACAGGTTCGTGTGAGAAGAATGGGACCGATCGTGCATGGAGTCGGACAAGACAGTGTCTTGTACTTACAACCTGCAAACGTGGTGATGGTGATGTCCGAATCGTAGTAGCCGGCCCCTGGAATCTTAACATCGATGAGCATGTCCGCTCCACCTTTGACGTTCGTCGTCCAACAACACGATCCGCCCCCGGGAGGCCCACAGTCCGTGCACGCCAAAAGTGGTGCGGGTCCCCAATTGCAGCATTGCTGATTCACGAGTAGTTCAAAGCAAATCGTTACTCCTTCTGGCTGAGGCACGGCGATAGTGATCGCGGCAAGCGCAAGTATGGGTGAAACTAGCATGACGGTCTCCATGAAGAGGCAGGTGAGCCAAGGTGTGCTCGTCTTAGAAGAATACAAAAAAAAGGCGAAAACTCAAATCAGCCGATTTCGGCGGATCTGTGCCACGGCGTACCAACCCTCGCATGAGAGGAACCGCCCGGCCTAAGTCAGCCATAGTGACTCTTGAGGCGCTGAGGTCGCTCAGAAGTAATCGCTCAAGTGCCCGCGTGGTGCCAAAACATGCACCGCCCGCCGTTTCACACATCCAGTTCGCGGGAGGCTTAGCAGGAATTGCGCATGTTCATGAGTGTTCATGCGCGGATGGAGACTCGACCACGATGTTGCGGGCACGCGTCGAGCTGCTGACCGGATGCGCAGTCGATCGATGCCGGCGGCGGCGTCTGCGCGCCCGCTGCGACGATTTGCTTCTGTCATGTTGTGTCCACGTCGATCGGATTTCGGGCGAGCAGAAATACGACGGATCACTCAGTCCGTCCACTCGGCCGCACAATACACAGATTTCATCTGGCGCGGTTTAATCGACTGCAGCAAATAACTGCAGCAAATAGAAGTTACAATTCATACACCGGAGAATCCGCATGATTCCGCGCGCCGTCGTCTTGCTTCCCGTCATCGTCTGCATCCTCACCGGACTGGCCT
Source organism: uncultured Phycisphaeraceae bacterium (assembly GCA_964516725.1). GTDB lineage: Bacteria > Planctomycetota > Phycisphaerae > Phycisphaerales > UBA1924 > BJHL01. The sequence goes on along the minus strand of CAZEZV010000446.1, from coordinate 319 downwards.
CAATGCCGCAGTCGTCGTCAGGTACAAGCGATCAATCCGCGCCGACCGCGCCACCGGCCTCCATCGCCAAGGTTGATCCGCCCACAATGGCTGCGGACAAGCCGCTGGATTTCCCCGGCCTGCACAACGTCGTCGCGTACCACCAGGGCTTCTACTCCGGCAGCGTGCCCGAAGGCGATGAGGGATTCGAGACGCTCGTGGCGATGGGCGTCAAGACCATCATCAGCGTTGATGGAGCAGAGCCTGATCTCGCCGAATCCAAGGCGCACGGGCTGAAGTACATCCACCTGCCGATCGGCTACAACGGATTCGACGATCA
>CAZEZV010000445.1:0-2369 GCA_964516725.1 uncultured Phycisphaeraceae bacterium | reverse complement strand
CAAGGCTGTTCCGTCGTATCGACAACGCCCAGGTTACGACCAGGCCATCGTCACGCTCAGCGACAGCGTGACGAAAAAGCGCCGCGACTTCTGGCTTGGCCAATACGACTCTTCCGAAAGCCGCGAGAACTACCGACGTCTCATCGCCGAATGGGAGGATCGAGGCCGGCGATGGCCGCAACCAGTTTCGCGGCGCGACTTCGACGCCTGCACTTTCAATGAGCTCGCCCTTGAGTACTGGAAGTTCGCCCAAGGCTACTACGGTGCGAACGCAGTTGCGCATATCAGCGCGGTGATCAAGCTGACGCGCCACTTCTATGGCGCTCAGCCGGTGGCGAGTTTCGGACCCAACGCGCTGCGGCTGGTCCGCGACGCCATGGTGCAAGGCGATGCATCGCTTGCGCCGCCGCGCAAACCGTGGTCGCGACCATACATCAACAGCCAGATTCACCGGCTTTGCCGCATGTTCAAGTGGGGGGCCTCGCACGAGATGCTGTCCATCGACATCTACCACGCGCTCAAGACGGTTACGGGCCTTCGTCGTGGAAGAACTTTGGCGGCCGAGCCGCCACCGGTCCGGCCCGTGGCGATCGAGACTGTCAATGCCATTCGCCCCAACCTGAGTCGCCAAGTCGCCGCGCTCGTCGATCTGCAACTCCTCACGGGGGCACGTGGCGGTGAGCTGTTCAAACTCCGCCCGATCGATCTGCACATCGATGAACGTGGGGGGGTCTGGACGATCACGTTGGATGAACACAAGACCGCGCATCATGGCCATCGGCGCACAATCCATATCGGCCCCCGTGCACAAAACGTGATCCGGCCGTTCCTTGCGGGCCGCCCGATCGATGCGTTTCTCTTCAGCCCTGCCGAGGCTGACGCAGAGAGGCGAGCCGCGCGGGCGCAAACTCGATCGACACCGCTCTACTGCGGAAACTCGCCGGGCACGAACCGCGTTCCCAACCCCCGGAGGAAGCCCGGGGCGTTCTATGCCGCCAGCAGTTACTGCCGCGCGATCGCCTATGCGTGCGACCGAACGTTCCCGCCGCCGGAGCACCTGCGGCCGCGCATCGGCGAAGATGGCCGACGCGAAACTCGAAGGGAGTTCCGAGCGAGGCTGACCGCGGACGAGCAACGGGAACTGGCCAACTGGAGTAAGGAACATCGCTGGCACCCGCATCAACTTCGCCACACTGCGGCGACACTCATTCGCCGAGAGTTCGGGTTGGAGGCGGCGCGAATCGCAATGGGTCACTCCAGCGCTTTGGTGACGGACGCCGTCTACGCCGAACGCGATATGCAGAAAGCAGCCGAAGTGATGAAAAAAATCGGGTAGTTCAACGCCATCCTGCGAAACCCACGTGGCCACCAGGCCCGAAGAACGGGCATCCCCTTCAACGGCTTGCGAACTCACTCAGTCCTAACATCGGATCATGCACACGGCGGCGCCGGCCAAAGCTCAGCTGCACGAGGCGGCCGTGTCAGCGGCTCTGCAACGATGCGCGACGTTGATCGATTCGCTGATCTACCTTGCCAATCGACACGATGCGCGCCCAACGACGGAGGCCGAGCGAGCCGGGGCACGGGCTCATCGAACACACGTCGTCGGTGAGCCATTTGCTTTCGCGATTCAGTGGACTCACAATCGATGTGATTGGCAGCGATCGATTCGAGGCGGAGCGGAGCTGTGGGACTATGTGGCTCAAGCCGGCAACAAAGGGCTCGTGGACGCATCTGTTCGCGACATCGTCGTTCCACAATTGCACAAATTGGAAACGCCCGAATTTCGCCGCGCATTTTGGTTGGAATTGTTTCAACGCTTCCCGCATGTTGCTTCGGAGCACTGTCAGATCGTTGAGGGCACAATGTCAGAACCGACCAGCAGTTCGCCCGAAGCTCACGCCGACACGTTTCGAATTGTGGCCAATAGGCTGCATTCCGCAAGCAGCTACAGCGATACCATCGCGCTCACATCGGAGGAGGGTGCCCTCGTGGAACAGGCTGGGCGGCTCTTGGAACAAGCCGCTCGCAGTCAAGTTTTGAACCTGCCTGACTGCCTTGACGGCTGGCTTGAAGAATTCGACCGGAAGGACGATCACACCTGGCGTGAACACACGGCCTTCTTGGAGAAAGTGCTCGATGGTGTGAATGCGCGGGTGCCCTTCACATCGTGGCTGCTCATTCCCCACGTGAGGTTTTTCTCGGAGGCAGTCGATGAATGGCTTGTTCCGAAATACACAAGCCGGATTCGCAAACAAAGCCGTGGCGTCGGTCACATCGACACGGGTGACCACCACGGCGAGGCGGGTATCGCCTATTGGAGGAGTCGGCTCCAAACATTTGGCGACTCCTGCCTGGTGCTTTCACAA
>CAZEZV010000444.1:0-2386 GCA_964516725.1 uncultured Phycisphaeraceae bacterium | reverse complement strand
AGGCCCAGGAGGAGGGCGATCACGGCGATCACGACGAGCAGTTCGATGAGGGTGAAGGCGCGGGGGGATGATCGGCACGGCTCGGGCACAAAGAACAGTATGAAGTAACTCCGAGTGTTGTTGCTGATTGAGCGAGGCAGTCAGCCCATATCCGTGCCATCAATCTGCGCGGCTTTGCGAGCAGATAGATGTTCTTTGGCCGACGTATCGCTGAAGTCGTTCATACGCTCTTGACATGCTTTCGATTCTGATCAGTGCGTTTGTTGTGTGTGGTGTCCTTGCGCAGGCTTCGGCGGATGCGCCGGCTCAGCCGCCGGTGAAGATTGATCCGGGGCTTGATCCGCGTGCCCCTGTGGAGGTTGGGGCGGCAAAGGTGGAGGAGAAGGTTGATCCGCAGTCGCTTGCGCCGGAGATTGCCAAGTTTGTGGTGCGTGAGGGGTACAAGGTCACGGTTGCGGTGCCTCGACTGGACAACGCGCGGTTTATGGAATTTGGGCCTGATGGCATGCTCTATGTCTCCCGCCCTCGCGTGGGCGATATTGTCGCGCTGAAGGACGTTGACGGCGACGGCGTGTACGACAGCAGTTCGCAGTATCTCGACGGCGTCGAGGGCGTTCACGCGATGTGCTACTACGACAAGGCGTTGTGGTTTGCCACCTCAGGCGTGATTTTCAAGGGTGAGGACGAGGACGGGAACGGCATCGCAAACAACATCATCGAAGTGATCTCCGATCTTCCGTCCGGCGCAACCCACTGGTGGCGTAGCCTTCTCGTCACAGACGACGGCATTTTCACGAGCATCGGCGACAGCGGCAATATCAACGAAGAGGAATCGACGGATCGTCAGAAAATCTGGCGGTTCAGCCACACGGGCGGCGACAAGACGCTTTGGTCCTCGGGCGTTCGCAATACAGAGAAACTCCGCCTTCGCCCGGGCACCAAAGAGATTTGGGGCATCGATCATGGCAGCGACAGCATCGGCAACAGCATGGGAGAGACCGCCGAGAGTTTTCCGTTGACCGACAGCAATCCCCCTGATGAACTGAACATGTATGAGCAGGGGAAGTTCTACGGGCACCCGTTCATCACTGGTGCGATGTGGCCTCGCCCGGAATACGAGAAGCGCGAAGACATCATCGCGATCGCGGCCCGCACCGTCGCGCCGAAGTTGAAACTCGGGGCGCACTGGGCGGCGAACGGATTCACGTTTGTTGATCCGAAAATCAATGAGGCGACGAAGGGGCTGTCGGCGGACGCGAGCGGCGATCTCTTCGCGGCGTGCCGAGGGAGTTGGAATCGTTCGAGCCGAGATGGATATCAGGTGGTCCGCGTTTTGTTTGACAAGGATCAGAAGATGACGGATCAACTGAACACCATCGCAGGCGCAGGCCCGGGTCAGGGCAAATTGGGGGTGGGTGGGAGGCCGATCGGTGTTCAGGTGATCGTGAGCACGCTGGATGCGACGAACAAGGACGAACTCAAGCCCCTGGCGAGGCCGGTGGATTGCGTGCAGGCACCGGATGGGAGTATTTTGTTTACGAGTGATCAGCCGGTGGGGAGGATTTATCGGTTGAGGTGGGTGGGGACGGAGAAGTAGTTCTTTGTCGTCCATCAATGTGGCGATTCAAGATGACAACTCAAGCCCATCCCACGCCAAGAACATATCTTGAGGCAAGCGTTCCTGCGTGTCCGCGTGCCCCAATTCATGCGCCATGTGAACGAAGTAGGTTTGCTTCGCTCCGACTTCGCTTGCAACGTTGACTGCTTCTTCCAGCGTCAGATGCGTCGGGTGCTTTCGATCGCGCAGACAGTCAAGTACGAGGGTGCTCAGCCCACGCAGCCGCGCCCACGATTGCGGCGGTACGGCGGAGATGTCGGTGCAGTAGGCCAAAGGCAGTAACGAAGTGCCGGAATGACGGCGTGACGAAGTGGTCTCGTTCGTTTTCAACCCGTCACTCTCCTCCACCCGCCACCCAAGTACCGGCAGTTTGCCGTGCAGCAGCGGGATGGGCGTGAAGCGCAGGCCGAACCGCTCGACGGAGTGTCCTTGCTCAATCACATGCGCGGGGACGCGGTGGGGGATGAGCGTGGCGACGAAGCTGTCGTTGACGTTTTGGTCGCGCTCGAAAATGTGCTTGTAGACGCGCTCGCCGAGCCCCCCCGATGCTAACGGCGCTTTGCACGTCAGCATGTGATACACGGTGCAACCCAGCTAATAAATGTCGCTGCGGATGTCGGCCGCCCGGCTATCGCGCGCTTGCTCCGGCGACATGTAGTCGACGGTGCCGACGGTGCTCCCCTCACGCGTGATCTTGAACTCATCCTCGTCCACGATGCGGGCCAGGCCGAGGTCGGTGAGCTTCGCCCGGACGACGCCATCGATGCG
>CAZEZV010000443.1:0-2403 GCA_964516725.1 uncultured Phycisphaeraceae bacterium | reverse complement strand
GTTGTATCCGTTCCACACGAAGCTGGCGACTCAGATAGATCATTCGTATCCGAAGACGGCGAAGCGCGTGTGGGTGCAGGAAGAGCCTCGCAACCAGGGGGCGTATATGTACATCAGCGATGTGTTCCGCGAGCAACTGGGCGTGAACTTGTCATACATAGGGCGAGGGCCCAGCGCGAGCCCCGCAACGGGCAGCGAGTATGCCCACAAGAAGCAGCAGGAGAAGATGTATGTTGAGGCGATTGGGGAGGTGAAGCCTGTCGGAGGGGCGGGAACTGAAGCCAAAGGTAAAGTAGAAGTCGCTGGCAAGAAGTAGGCGTTGGTGCAGACCCGGCGTCACGCCGGGCGGTGTATGAAGAAGTTGACTGTTTGATGTTCGGTGTCAGGCTTTGGACGCTTGACCCACAACAACGGAGCGATCATGGCTGTTGACCTTGTAATGCCATCTGCGGGTGAAAGCGTGACGTCGGGCGTGGTGCTGCGCTGGCTCAAGAACCCGGGCGACGCGGTGAAGCGTGACGAGGAGGTTGTCGAGATCGAGACGGACAAGGTCACGCTCGCGGTGCCTGCGCCGGCGGCCGGGGTCATCACGGCGCACAAGGTGAAGGCCGGGGACACGGTTGCGATCGGGCAGGCGCTGGCGACGATTGATGAGAATGCGAAAGCGACGGCTGCGCCGGTGGCCGAGGCGCCAAAGAGTGCGGTTGCGGCCAAGAGCGGAAGCGTGGGCAGCGTCGCGCTGGCAACGCCGCCCGCGATGACTTCGGCAGGTTCGACGAGCACGCACGCTGATGATGTGCGGGCGACCCCGCTTGCGAAGAAACTTGCGGAAGAGAACAACGTGGACTTGTCCAAGGTTTCGGGCACGGGCGCGGGTGGCCGCGTGCGGGAGCAGGATGTGCTCGCGTTTATGCAGACTCGCGGCGCGGGGGCGGCGAGTGGAAACGGTGTTGGGCATGTTGCGAAGGTGACAGGTTCAACATCAAGTGCATTTTCGGGCGCTGTAAGTTCGACCGCCCCGGACGGGCGACGTACCACCCGCGAGCGGATGTCGCCGCTTCGGCAGCGCATCGCGCAGCGATTGGTGCAGGCCCAGCACACGGCGGCGATGCTCACAACGTTCAACGAGTGTGACATGACCGCCGTCATGGACCTTCGCAAGCAGTACAAGGAAGAGTTTGAAAAGAAGCTCGGCATCGGGCTGGGATTCATGGGCTTCTTTGTGAAAGCCGTATGCAGCGGGCTTCGGGCCTTCCCGCTGGTCAACGCGAGCATTGTTGAGGATGAGCAGGGAAACCTTGCGATCGAGAAGCATGAGTACTGCGACGTCGCGATCGCGGTGAGCACGCCCAAAGGCTTGGTCGTACCGGTACTTCGCAACGCTCAGACGCTGAGCCTCGCGGGCGTTGAGCAGGGCATCAAGGAACTTGCGACAAAGGCCAAGGACGGCAAACTCACGCTTGAGGACATGCAGGGCGGCACGTTCACGATCACCAATGGCGGCGTGTTTGGCAGTCTGATGAGCACGCCGATTTTGAATCCGCCGCAGAGCGGGATTCTGGGCATGCACGCCATCAAGAATCGCGCAATTGAGCACCCGGCGGGCAGTGGCCAAGTCGCGATCCGGCCCATGATGTACCTGGCGCTCAGTTATGACCATCGCATCATTGATGGCGCGGAAGCGGTGCAGTTCCTGGTGCGTGTGAAGCAGGCGATTGAAGATCCGCAGCGGTTGCTGCTGGAGATTTAGTCAGCCTTCAACGACATCGTGCCAACGACGCTCGGGGGCACGTCACGCATTGGCAGTGAGCCTCACCCCTGCCTGCCCTCAACCGCCGACACCACGCACGCCGCGGCAAGCACGACCATCTCATCAAGCGGTTCGTTGGGATCAAAGTCCTGCGACATCGCGACGCCCATGCGGTACACGAAGGGATTGAAGTGCTGGCGCAGCGTCGCCGCCGTGGTGCCGTTGCTGCGAGTGAGTGTGAACTTCTGCGGCGAAATCAGCGACACGAGATCAACATATCGTCTCAGCAACGCCATCAAGCTGCCGTCTTCCTTGACGGTGCCGACCTGCTGACCCTGTGCATCAAACAACAGCCACTCATCCCGCAGAAACGTGCTCGACATGCCCTTGCGACGCATGGAGCCCGCGACGCTGCCGTCCGGGTTGATGATGTCATAGGTCGCGGAAAAGTCGATGATGCTCCGCGCCGTGATGCGGATAAGTTCCGTGCTCATCGACTCATCCGTGAAAATCCGGATGTCTTCCTTGAGCTTGAACGCCTTCTGCTTGCAGTACCCAACCACCTGGTTGTTTGCGTCGTAAATGTGAAACGCCGCGCCGAACAGCTTCAGAACTTTGCGACGGATCGTGAACTGCTCACCGGGTGCTGGGAC
>CAZEZV010000442.1:0-2418 GCA_964516725.1 uncultured Phycisphaeraceae bacterium | reverse complement strand
GTACGGGCGTCCACTCTGTGTCAGGAGGTCGTCCCCATCAAAGATCACCTGATCCTTGAAGGACTCGAAGTCAACGCCCTGCGCCTACAGCGCCGCAGCGACAGTGGCGTCCCGGCGTTTCGCTTGGGGTTCGTAGTCACGATTGGCAAACACTGCATCCACACCCAGCATTCGGGCGAGAACCGGCAACTCAACGACTGCCCAGCCATGACGAACGATCAGGGCGCCACCGCGCAACCTGAGAGAGACATCCAGCTGAAGCAGCGACTCACAGATGAACTCGACCCGGCGATCCGCCCGTTGCGCCAGCGGATCGAGGATCTCCCGATCGAAAACGAAGACACCGTAAACGCGCCGCGCACGACGCAATGCTGCGCACAAGGCAGCATGATCGTAATCACGCAGGTCGCGACGGAACCAGACGAGAACCGAATCCACTTCGCATTACCTTTGTGTCAGCAGCCACCGCCGTTTAGAATAGGCTCATGAACCGCATCAACCTTACCGATCATTTTCTCATTGCCATGCCGGCGATGGTCGATTCTTTTTTTTCCGGGACCCTCGTCTACATCGCCGAGCACAACGAGCATGGCGCCCTGGGTGTCATCGTCAACCGCCCGATTGACATGAGCCTGGGCACCCTCTTCGAAAAGATCGACGTTCCGCTTGAAGCAGAAGGTTTCTCCGGTCTGCCGGTTCTCTTCGGCGGGCCGGTCCAGACCGACCGCGGGTTCGTCCTCCACCGCCCAGTCGGCCACTGGCAGTCGACGCTCCTGGTCAACGAGCACGTGGGCCTGACCAGCTCCCGCGACGTCTTGCAGTCGGTAGCGCGCAACGGACAGCCACACGATTTGATGGTCACGCTCGGCTACTCGGGCTGGTCAGCCGGACAACTTGAACACGAGCTCGCACAAAACGCCTGGCTCACCGTCGCCGCTGAACTGCGCATTCTTTTTGAGCTGCCATACGAAGAACGACTCGCGTCAGCCCTCGAATTGCTGGGCGTCAATCTTACCAACCTCGTCGATGAAGCCGGCCACGCCTGAGCAGGACGACCAGCCGGCGGGCACGATACTGGCCTTCGACTTTGGTGAAAAACGGATTGGCGTTGCCGTTGGCGAATGGCTGTTGCAGCAGGCCCATCCGCTGACGACGATACACGCGCAGACCAACGACCAGCGCTTCGCCTCAATTGCCGCCCTGATTCAGGAGTGGCAGCCGCGCCATCTTGTCGTCGGGCGGCCGACCTCGCTGGAGGGTACAGCACACGCGATGACGGTTCGTTGCCAGCGCTTTGCCGATCAGTTACAGCGTCGCTTTGGCCTCCAGGTCGCTCTCGCCGACGAACGACTGTCGTCGTTTGCTGCACAAGACCGCCTGCGCGAAACGGGCCAGCGCAGCCGCAAAGCAAAGCAATCTCTTGACGCCATGGCTGCTCAAGTGATCCTTCAGAACTATCTCGACGACGTGGCCAGCGGCAGCTGCTGTCCGCACCCGCAACCGGACCTGCCAGCCTGATCTCTTCCCCACCGATGCCCGCAATCGACCTGCCCGACGCTGAAGCACAATGTACGGAACTTGCCGACTTGATCCGCCCGCACCTCCGCCCCGACACCGTGCTGGTGGGCATTCACAGTGGCGGCGCCTGGATCGCCGGGCGTCTTTGCCACCTGCTGGCCTTACCGGGCGAGATTGGTCTGCTCGACGTCTCATTCTATCGCGACGACTACGGTGAACGCGGCCTGCATCCACGCGTCAAGCCGAGCTCGATTCCTTTCGACGTCGAGGGGCGGCCACTCATTCTCGTCGACGACGTTCTCTTCACCGGACGGACAACCCGAGCAGCGATCAACGAACTGTTCGATTATGGGCGCCCTGCGGTCGTCCAGCTCGCCGTTCTGGCCGACCGAGGTCAGCGGCAACTTCCGATCTGTGCCGATTTCTGTCCCTGGCGGGTACAGCTTGAGCCGACGCAGGAACTGATTCTCTCGACGGGAGACGACGGTCGCCTGCGCTGGAGTATCGCCGACCATGCGTAATCCGCAGTTGAACACCCACGGCGAGTTGACTCACCTGCTCTCGATCGAGGGGCTCCCTCGAGAGGTCATCATTCACATCCTGGACACCGCGTCGAGCTTCCTCAAGGTGTCCGCGCGTGAAGTCAAGAAAGTCCCCCTGCTGCGTGGCAAGAGCGTTTTCAACGTTTTCTTCGAAAATTCGACGCGAACGCGCACCACCTTCGAAATTGCCGCCAAACGACTCTCCGCCGACGTGATCAACCTCGATGTCACGCGATCATCAACCGCCAAGGGTGAGACGCTGCTCGATACGGTGGACAATCTCGTCGCCATGCACGCCGACATGTTTGTCGTCCGCCATGCAGCCAGCGGTGCCCCCCATCTGATTGCCGAGCATCTG
>CAZEZV010000441.1:0-2421 GCA_964516725.1 uncultured Phycisphaeraceae bacterium | reverse complement strand
TCTCGCGCACCTGCACGTTGAGCTGCTCGGCCGCACGGAAGAGAATGAAGAACATCTTGAGATCGCGGACCGCGCTCGCGTTGCTCTGCGCACGCATCTCAGCCATGTGCTCTTCGATCTTGTGCGCCTCAACGCCGCGGTACAGCAGTTCCATGCGCTGACGCTGCAGCGTCCGCTCCGCCTGCACCGACGTGATGCGCGTCGGCAGATCAAGCTTGGTCTTCTCGATCAGGTGCTTGGCGATCTGATTGTGCATCGCCGTCTGTGCCTGAATCTGTACATTCACGCCCAATCGCTGACGGATCGCGTCTCGCAGCTGCTTCTCATCCTGCATGCCGAAGTTCTTGACGATGTCGTCAACGTTCGCCGGAATAATGCGGTCAATCCGCTCCACGGTGAACGTCATCGTGAGGTCGTTGTTGCGAATCCCCTCGACTTCGTGCTGCTCTGGTCCCTTCGCCTTGACAGTGAACGTGTCGCCGGCCTTGGGCTTGCCCAACTGCTTGTCGAAGTCATCGACCATGATCCCCAGGATCATGCCCTTCCCGTTCTTGTCGCTCGTGGGCTTCTGCACAACCGCGCCCTTGAGGTTGTAATACTCCGTCCCGTCTTTGCCCTTCATGATGGCATGGCCAGTGAGGTAATCGCCACCCTCGGCGTTGTCGCGCGACTCGAGGTTGCCCTCGTTGATACATATCTTCTTGATCTCGTCTTCAATGATCGCGTCACTCACATCCAGCGTGGGCTTGCGAATCTCGATGCCCTCAAGACTCGGCAGTTCAAACTCCGGAAGCACTTCGACTTCGAGTTCAAACGACAGCGGCTTGCCGTCAACCACATCCACCTTGTCGAGGTTGCCGCCGCTGGGGTCAGAAACGACCTTCAGCTTGTGATCCTCAACCGCCTTGCGATACGCATCGCCCGCCAGCTCGCTCTTGGCCTGGTCGCGCATCGACTTGCCGAACTTTTTCTCAACCAGCCACTTGGGTACCTTGCCCTTGCGGAAGCCGGGCAGCGCGGCTTGGTCAGACAACACCGCCATCGACGTCTTGAGTTTGTCCTCAACGACCGACGCGGGAATCTCAATCGAGATTTTTTTCAGACTCGGGCCGGCGTCCGAAACGTTGACCTTGTTGGAATGTGATGTGTGCTCAGCCACGGCGGTGCTCATTTCTGTATCCCTGGGCTTCGCCCAGTTTGAATAAACAATACAACAAACGCCAAGGCGAGCGCTCGCCGGCGGACGAGTTTTGACATGCAAGCGGCAACCGGGAGAGGCGGCGCCCGCACAAGGGCCAAGTTTAGCCTTTGGTAGTGATTTGGCAAACTTTCTACGAAGAACTTGGCCTTCTTCCCATCCCCTCGGGAGGGGTTTGGGGTGGGCTTACACCAACTTGCGTCCCAATTCCCACGAATCCGCTTGGTTTGCTGCCCAATCACCTCCAACGCGCTATCCTTGCCCCCACTATCGCCGGAGTGGCGGAATGGCAGACGCGCCGGATTCAAAATCCGGTTCCCTTTAAAGGAGTGTGGGTTCAAGTCCCTCCTCCGGCACTTTTTGGGCAAACCGGGTTTCCGAGCCGGTGGATGGCCCAAATATCACCAAACCACAGCACTTGCTCCTGCGTAAAGACACGCTAAACTCCCCCCGCCTCTTCCCGCGCAGGACGCGTGAAAACGGGACAAATGACATGGAACGACCCTCACGGGCCACAATCCATAAGTCATTGATTCACAAACACTTCGTCAATTTCTCCGCGACTGACATGCCTCAACTGTCTTTAGCCACAGGGGTTACAGACAATGAAAGCACCAAAGCGGGCTTTGCAGTTTTTCAAAAGGATGGTTTCCAATGGGTGAAGGTCAACAAGGTGATTCCCGCCAGATTCAGCTCCGCATCGACGAGAGCAAGATGAACACGACGTACGCGAACACGATTCGCACTTCCACCACCCAGGACGAAGTCGTTCTGGACTTCGGCATCAACCTCCCCGTCCCAGGCCCGGACAACCAGCCCGTGCTGGTCTTCGGCGTCGGCAGCCGCGTCGTCATGAACTGGTCCGGCGCCAAGCGCCTCGCCATCAGCCTGGGCCAGGTCGTCCGCCAGTACGAAGAGCGCAACGGCGAAATCAACCTCCAGCCCAAGCAGGGCGGCGGTCCCCGTCTGACTCAGTAAGTCTGACGCAGTAATTCTTCGTCATCGAACTCAATTTTGAAAAAAGAACCACCGCAAGGTGGTTCTTTTCTTTTGAATCAACGAAGTCGCTTCAACTTTCTGAAATGGCGTTTCTCACTACCAGCATCACGCGACAAGTCGAACACGCTCACTTCTTAGGCTTATCAAAGAAAATGTAATCCGCACCAGGCGGCGTCTGCATGAACGACGGCAAGTTTCCATCCGTGCCACGTGGTGCCTCGACT
>CAZEZV010000440.1:0-2424 GCA_964516725.1 uncultured Phycisphaeraceae bacterium | reverse complement strand
GCTCGTGATGATGGAACGCAGTGAGAACGCGCTGTTCGAAATTGATCGACAAATTGCTCGGCGATTTCCAGATCTTCAGCGGCGAGCATTGCTCAATGACGTTGCGGATGTCGAGCAGACCAAGCACCACGTGTCGCAGATCAGGCCGCACGCGGTGTTTCATGCGGCGGCCCACAAGCACGTGCCGCTGATGGAGGATCATCCGTCGCTGGCGATCACGAACAACCTGCTGGGCACGAAGTCGATCGCGGACGCGAGTGTGGCGAGCGGGGCGGAGCGATTTGTGATGATCTCGACGGACAAAGCCGTGAACCCCAGCAGCACGATGGGGGCGACGAAGCGGCTTGCGGAGATGTACGTGCAGTGGCTGGGCACGCAGCGCGGGGCGGCGGGCTCTCAGGCGACATCCAATACCGACCACGCAAGTGCGGGCCGCGCGAGTACGGGGCACAGTCGTTCGAGTTGGCTCAGCGCGCTCACGAATGCGAGCGACTCTCATCACCAGCGTCACGCTCAGCACAACACGCAATGCTCCATCGTCCGCTTCGGGAACGTGCTCGGCAGCGCGTGCAGTGTGCTGCCGATCTGGAGTCAGCAACTGACTGAGGGGGGGCCGTTGACGGTGACGGATCCTCGCATGACGCGGTACTTCATGACGATCCCGGAGGCGGCGAGCCTGGTGATCCAGTCGGGGTCGATCAATACGCCGGCGAACTCGACGCCCACGGTGTATGTGCTGGACATGGGGGACCCGATTCGGATCTTGGAACTGGCCCAGCGGTTTGCGACCCTGCACGGCTACTCGCCCAAAGTGACCATCGCAAAGTCCGGAGCCGCGGCATTGGCTCAGGCTTGGAGCAACATGGGGCAGAATCAAGTCGGTGCCGATGACGAGGATTCTGACCTCCCCACCATCGACATCTCGCTGACCGGCGCTCGGCCAGGTGAAAAGCTCCATGAAGAACTTGCCTACGCCGCAGAGGACCTGTCGCAGACCCCTTACCCGGGCGTGCTAGCGTTGAAGTCTGACAAGTCGCCGCAGGTTGCTGTCGAAACGATGATCGCAGACCTCACCTCCGTCGCCAAGACCTGCGGGACGACGCAGGACGCGGGGATTGCCAGGGCGGCGATTCGGCGTTATCTGCCAGGATTCGCGGAGGGAAATAGTCAGCCCATTCGTGATCAGGGTGCTAAATCGGTGGCATAACAGCACCTGACACCGAACACAATACGAACTTTACATCACGAATTTGGCAACGTGGCATCAAGAAAGTCGATAGAATAGAGGCTGAGGCAACGGGCTCATGCCCGAGCGCAGCACCCCGGGCTTCGGCCCGGCACAGGCAGGAGGCCAACGCATGTGTGTCCCACATTGGAATTCGGAGCAGCCTGAAACGCCCTTTTTCACGAAGAACCTAGCGGGCGGAGCGATTGCCAGCAGCGACATGATGACCCAAACGATGCGAGTCCCGATCAGCCAAGACGACCGAGTGAAGCTCGAACTCATGAGCGCCCGCGCACGGGCTGTGGAAGTCGTGACGGCGCTCAGGTTGCAGGCGCAAGCGGCCAAGGATCAAGGGTTTACGCGTGCGGACGGGCGACCCGACGCACTTCGGCAAGTGACTGGGACGTCGGCGATTGAGGCGGCGTTGGTGGAGGCGAACCGGGTGGTGGAGCAGTACGACCGGATGCTGAGTCAGCTGACCGGTGCTGTTGAAGTGACCAAGGCTGATCCGGTGGTTTTGAAGCGGGCGTATCGAGTTGGGCCCGCGACGATTGCTCGGACGGCTTGAGGTTGATCGCAAGGCTATGGAATGAGGAACGCGACTTTGGGTCGCGTTTTTGCTTTCTGTACATTGGGTGGAGGGGCTTGGTTTTCAGCGGTTGACGACGTCGAAGCGGTCGAGGTTCATCACCTTTGCCCACGCCGCAACGAAGTCATGCACGAACTTCTTGTGGGCGTCGGCGCTTGCATACACCTCGGCGAGGGCGCGAAGCTGGGAGTTGGAGCCAAAGAGGAGGTCAACGCGTGTACCCGTCCACCTGCGCTCGCCGGTTTTGCGATCTTTGCCTTCGAAGGTTTCGGCGTCTTGTGAGAGCGGCTTCCATTCCGTTCGCATGTCGAGGAGGTTGGTGAAGAAATCATTGGTCAGCGACTCTGGTCGCTTGGTGAAGACGCCGAGCTGGGACTTGTTGGTATTGGCGTTCAGGGCTCGCATGCCGCCGATGAGAACCGTCATTTCCGGCGAGGTGAGTGTGAGCAGCTGCGCTTTGTCGATCAGTAGATTTTCTGCGGGAACAGCGAACTTGGTTTTGAGGTAGTTGCGGAAGCCATCGGCGATGGGTTCCAGGACGGCGAATGACTCGACATCGGTCTGTGCTTGCGTTGCGTCCATGCGACCCGGCGTGAAGGGGACGGTGACC
>CAZEZV010000439.1:0-2439 GCA_964516725.1 uncultured Phycisphaeraceae bacterium | reverse complement strand
CTCTTCTTCTTCCTCTTCTTCTTCTTCTTCTTCGTCTTCGTCTTCCTCTTTCTCTTCGATGTCTTTGTCTGGGTGGTTTGAGCCGATAGATTGGGAGCGACTGAGACGGAAGGACTACCCGGTCCTATTCAAACCGGCAGTGGAGACAGCGGAGGATGTGCTCGAGTGGTTCCCAGAGGCAGCCCTTATAGACCAGCCCGCCGTCTCTTCTTCTTCTTCTGCTGCTTCTTCTTCTTCTTCTTCTTTGTGCTCTTGGTGCCTTTGTGATGATTTCCTTTACCCTCGCGCGGCGAAAACGAGCTCCGGCTGCATCGCTCCTTCATGTTCAAGCAACCACTTCTTGCGATCAAGCCCACCCCCGTACCCCGTCAGCGACCCGTCACTCCCAATCACGCGATGGCACGGAATGATGATGCCGCGAAAGTTTGCTCCGTTCGCGAGCGCGACCGCCCGCACCGCCTTCGGGTCCTTGATCGCCGTCGCCTGCTGCAGGTAACTGCGCGTTTTTCCGACTGGAATCCGACGCAATTCGTCCCAGACACGCCGCTGAAAGTCCGTGCCAATGTTCTCGTGCAACGGAATCGTGAACTGATGCTTCGAGTTCGCGAAGTACGCGGTCAGTTGCTTCTGCACATCCTTCAGCATTGTGTGATCGCTTGCGACAATCGCCGCGGGTTCGCCGTTCTTTCCAGCAAACTTCGCACGTACACGAAGCAACTCACGCTCCAGCCCCTTGCGATCAATCCAATCCAGCGTCACCAGCGCGGGCGTCGGCTGCGTCGCAACGATCGCAATCATCGGTCCCAAGGGCGACTCCAGCCACGCCGCGTGCAGCACGGTCGAATCCGCAGCTTTACTCGGGGGGTGCCCAAGCAACCGCTTCGTCGCATGCCGGAAACCGCTCGAAGAACCGAATCCCGCCGCTTGCTGTGCCGAAGTCATCGACGTCCCTTTCCGAATCGCGCTCAATCCCGCGCCGACGCGCTGTGCCCGTTGATACGCCGCTAGTGAAAGCCCGGTGTGAGCCTTGAACGCCCGCGTCGCCTGCGCACATGGCAATCCTGCCTCTATCACATGCCTCATGCGAACTGGCTGCGGCCACGACGCCGAGATCATCTTCAGCAACTGTCGAACAACCATCGGCGCTTCACTCGCAGCTCGAGCATCATGCACAACGTCTGGTCTGCAGCGCTTGCATGCACGATATCCATGCAGCATCGCGGCTTGCGCAGATGGGTAAAACTCAAGATGCTCAGGGCGAGCCGGGCGGGACTTGCAGTGAGGCCGGCAGAATACTCCGGTCGTGGTCACTGCAAAGAAAAACAGCCCGTTGCTGTCTTCATTACGCTCCCGCACCGCACGCACCATCGCCGCGCGCGAAGGCATTGACTGCGTCGAAACGAATGGCGAAGTTGTAGGTGCGGAACTCATGAAGCAAGTACGTTACCCGCCGAGCGGGCTGCCATCGCCAAAAATCGCTCGAGCAATTCGGATTGTGAGAGCGCATCGCCTCGAAGGGCACCCCCGCGCTGCTCTTGGGCAGGATGCCCGTGCGACCGCAGTGCGGGCTTCATACGCTGTGGAATGCTCCAGATCAACGTTCTGTACGCCGGCAACAAAAAGTGCGAATGCAAACACCCCGAAGGCAGCACCCTCCGCACCGACGCCCCCAAGGACATCGGGGGCGATGCTTCGGCGTTTTCGCCGACTGATCTCATCGGTACAGGTCTTGCAACGTGCATCCTCACCACCATCGCGATGTGGGGCGAGCGCAACGGAATCGACATCACCGGAGCCACCGCGAGCGTTGAGAAGCACATGAGCCAGCCGCCCGCGCCGCGCCGCATCGCTCGCTTGCCGGTCGTAGTGCAACTTCCGGCGAAGAACGTGCCGGTTGAGATGCGAGAGCGTCTCGAAGCAATCGGGCACAAGTGTCCTGTCCACGCGAGCCTGCACCCGGAGGTTGACGCGCCGATTGAGTATCGGTATGTGTAGAAGAGATCGGTTGGCGGGGTAGGCGTTCGGACGCGCACGTCATTCAACGTGTTCTGCAACTCAGGTGCGAGTGGGATGTCAAACGGAGTAACGGCCCGCGAGGAGTACGCCGCAAAGCGGAGCGAACCGCACGAAAGGCAGTCGCCCATGTGCGTGCACTAAGAGCCCACTAAACGCGATGACCGCGACGTGGCGGACCTAATCAGAGATGTGAACCCTCGCAAAGCGTCTGAAATCGCCGGAAAAACGCGGACTGTGCTGCAAAGCGCACATTTACTGGAGATCATGTGCGAAGCGGCCGGTTTACACTCCGATAAGCTTGAGATTAGCCTGAGAAAACCGCCAGCAATACTGGTTGATTCTCTGCTCACCAGCAAAACTGTTTCGAGAAGTGGAGCGGAGGAGAGTCGAACTCCCGACCTCGTCATTGCGAACGACGCGCTC
>CAZEZV010000438.1:0-2448 GCA_964516725.1 uncultured Phycisphaeraceae bacterium | reverse complement strand
GACGCGTTTGGTCTTGAGAATCTGCGACACTTCGCTATTGGGATCAAGCACGTTACCAAACTTGCGAGCCCCAGTTGGGCATGCTTCGAGACACGCAGGAAGTTTTCCTTCGCGCGTGCGGTGCAGGCAGAACGTGCACTTTTCCATCACGCCTTTGGGACGCGGGCGATTCGAAAGATACGACATGTCTGGATTCAGCGCATCACCAGCAAGATCGGGTTTCGTGAAGTTGAAACGCCGTGCCCAGTATGGACACGCGGCTTCGCAGTAGCGACAGCCGATGCACCAGTCGTAGTCGATGACGGTGATGCCGTCGGGTTCCTGCCAGGTTGCTTCGACCGGGCAGACCTTCACGCAGGGCGGGTTGGCGCACTGGTGGCACTGCACGGGCATGTAGAAGTGGCTTTCGTGCGGGACTGTCGGGTGGTCGTAGTGGTGATTGCCCTTTTCCATGTCCATCGTGCCGCGCGGCATTTCGACGACGCGGATGTACTGCATCTGGGGAGAGCGGCTCTGGTTGTTCTCGTTCACGCACGCATAGACGCACTTGCGACAGCCGATGCAGCGACTGAGATTCAGGGCGTAGACAAACTCGACGCCTGACATCGCTTTGACGTCGCGGAGATGGGGGCGAACGTTGTAGCGAGATTCCACTTCGCGGCGGATGCGTTCCAACGCTTCTTCCATGTCAGAAGGGGACATTTCTTTGTAGTGCTTCTGGAGGAACTTCTGGACGGTGAATTCGTCCTTGTCGTTGAGTTCGCGGAGCGGATTCAGCGCAGCGACGAGGGCGGCGAGGCCTCCTGCGGCTGCGGTTGCGCCCCGCAGGAAACTTCGGCGGGCCATCTTTGGAGCTTCGGGTTTTGGGGTCCCCACGGATTGGCCGTCCCAGATGCGGAGCGTCATTTGTGGTCCTCCGGCTCCTTGTGCTTCGAATCAGTTGCGCGTGAGGCACCTTCCTGAATGGGAATGTGCTTGCTGTGATCGTGATGAGCGTCGAGGCTCTGCTCGCCCATGCGAAGTGTGTTGGGTGGAGGAAGCGGGACGATGCCGGGGTACGCGGGCGAGTGCGGGTCGTGGCAGTCGTTGCAGTGAAGGCGAGTTTGATTGCCGGAGGCTGCGTCCCACGCGCCCATCGTTTTGCCGTGCGTGCCTCGTTGCCAATCGCGGTAGACAGTGCCGTGGCATTGCGCGCAGAGACGGGGGACTTGCTCAAAGGTGAGTTTCTCGCCCGAGGTGAGAGCGAGTTTGTCGCGCTCGGTGCGATCGTGGCAGTTCATGCAGTTGTCGTTCATGCCGTGACGGAGAACGATGTCGGTGTGCTGCACGCGCTTGTCGCTTTGCTGCTTTTTGGAATCGAAGACGCGATGGCATTCGACGCAGTTGTGGGTGTAGCCGCCGTTTTCGATTTCGGCGGTGGTTTTGGCTTCGCGGCGTGCGCCGGGTGCGATGCGTTCGAGGGAGACTTTCGTTGCGGGCGGGATGGGAATGCCGGCGCGAGGGCTTGACGCGAAGAAGTAGACACCTAGAAGGACGAAGGCGGGCCCGACGATGAGAACGAAGCGGTCGCGCATGGGTGACTCGGGGGTGCGAGGGTTTCCCTGAGAGATGTTGGACTGCTCGATAGGCATGGGTCAATAGATAAACGGACTAATTAGTCCATTATATCAATAGCATTGTGGACTACAAGGTCGTTTATCCAATGCCTGGCAAAAATATGCGACTTTTTGCACAAAGCATCGGGTTCGACTGTTTCAGTTTTGCGCTGAAGGCAAACGGATTACAAACGTTGCTCCCTCATTTAGGTTAGATCGAACGGTGAGCACTCCGTGCTGATCTTGGATGAGGCGTGAGCAGATGGAGAGGCCTAGGCCGGTGCCTTTGCCGACGGGTTTGGTGGTGAAAAAGGGTTCGAAGATTCGGGTGAGATGGTCGGGGGCGATGCCGGTGCCATTGTCGGTGACTTCGATGTAGCAGTATGGGCCATCGCGGCGGGTAGTGATGGAGATGTGAGGGTGGTCGCGAGTCGCGGTGGCGTCGATGGCGTTGATGAGGAGGTTGGCGAGGACTTGCTGCATGGTCTGAGGATTCAAGAGCGCAAGGCCTGCGTCGTCGGCGAAGGTGGTTTGGAGTTTTACGCGGTCGCAGGCGCGGCTGAGGGCGAGCATGTCGAGGGTGGAGCGGACGACGTCGTTCAGGCGCGCGGCTTCGACGTCGCCTGAGCCTGGGTGGGCGTAAGACGTGAGTTGGCGGACGATGCGGAGGATGCGCTGGACTTGTTCACGCACGGTTGCGATGCCGTCGGGAGTTGGCGTGTTGGCCTTGCGCTGCATGAGTTGCAGGACGCTGTCCATGCTGGCGAGCGGGTTGTTGATTTCGTGGGCGACGCCGGCGGCGAGCTGGCCCATCGCGGCCATTTTTTCGTTTTGCACGAGGACGGCCTGCTGG
>CAZEZV010000437.1:0-2465 GCA_964516725.1 uncultured Phycisphaeraceae bacterium | reverse complement strand
ACATCGACTTCAACAACGACGGCAGCCTCTTTGACCCATGCGATATTGACAGCTTCCTGCTGCAGTTCGCGGAAGGCCCATGCACGCTCTGCGGCGTGTGATGGATTGAAGTGTGAAAGTCCTCAAACCCGCCCCGGTGAAAGCCGCGGCGGTTTTTTTCCCGGAGTCGCGTCACTTCGGGTCTGTGCGCGAGGCGAGTCGGGCATCGCAGTCGGGCGGTGCCTGATGACACGTGTGCGCAAGGGTGGAGCAGCCGCGATGGGCGGCTGCTCATGCGAAAAAGGGAGTGGTGTCATGGTGAATTTGAGCAGCAAAGTTGTGTTTCGCTTTGCAGGCCTCGCTGCGGTGTTGGGCTCGATGTCTGGCGGGGCTGCGCTCGCGGAGGAAGCGGGCACAGAGGTCGTGCGGCCTGACCGGATTGTTTCCGTGCTGGACGAGCGCTTTGACGCGTCGTACCAGGACGGTCGCTCCCAGAGCTTCATCCACGAGGAGATCGCGCGGGCGCTGGCGGATCGGAGGCATGTGCTTGATCGCGGCTCGCCCGACGACGACGGGCCCAAGCCCCTGTGCATGTCAAGCTATGGCGAGACAACTCCTGAGATGCGAGCGG
Organism: uncultured Phycisphaeraceae bacterium; assembly: GCA_964516725.1. Classification (GTDB taxonomy): domain Bacteria; phylum Planctomycetota; class Phycisphaerae; order Phycisphaerales; family UBA1924; genus BJHL01. Next base: position 1,855 of record CAZEZV010000437.1, on the reverse strand, counting down.
CGCTGTCGAACATGTATCGCCGGGACTTTCAGGACCGCTTCGCGATGATCGAGGGTGTGTGGCTCGTGACGACCGCGAACACGCCGCGGGCCGTGACATGGAGCATCGTGCCCGACGGCCTCATCATTCCCGATGACGACTTTGGCGTGGGCATCAGCGGCTTGTTCGCCGGGATGGACGCGCAGTTTGCCGAAGAGGGCGGCATCAACGTCTTCGTGCAGCAGATTCAAGCGGCGTTTGACCGCTGGGCCGCGATCAGCGGCCTCAGCTACACGTACGTTCACGCGCCGGGTGTCGCCTGGGACGACGGCGCTGCGTGGGGCACGGCGGGCAACGGAACGACACGCGGCGAGGTGCGCATCAGCATGCGAGTCATCGACGGCTCCAGCGGCATTCTGGGCTTCAACCGCTTTCCCGATCAGGGCAGCGACATGGTCCTTGACATCGACGAGCGCTGGGACGACAACAACCCGCCCACGTTCCGCCTGCTCCGCAACGTCGTGATGCACGAGCACGGGCACGGCATGGGCCTGCACCACACGTGCCCGGTCAATGGCGCGAATCTGATGGAGCCACTCGCGAACGATGGGTTTGACGGAGCACAGGAGGACGACATCCGTAGCGTTCACTACGTGTATGGCGACTTGTACGAGCCCAACAACACGTCAGTCACGGCGACAAACATCGGTTCGGTGACTTCGGGTGCCACGGTCACCACCAGCGCGCTGCCGGGCCTTGCGATCCCCAACGCGAGCGCATCCACGATCTCCGACAGCAACGCGCCGATCAGCCGCGACACGGACTGGTTCCGCTTTGATTGTCCGGTGCCGGTGATGGTCAACATCACGGCGGCCCCGATGGGCTCGACGTATGTGTCGGGTGGGTGCGGAGAAGAGGGTGTGACGCCCGAGGATCCGGCGACGGTCAACGCGCGCGTTGAGGCGGACCTGCGCTTCGAGGCGTTCGCGAGCAACGGCACCACCAGCCTGGTTCTGCGCAGCGCGACGCCCATCGGCAGCAACGAGACGTTCCTGGGCTTGCTCCTCCCATCCGGAACGAGCTTTGTCAAAGTTACCAACGCCACGCCCAACACGGAACTGCCCGCACGCGTGAGTCAGGCGTACAACCTGTCCGTGGTCGGTCAGGTCCGCAACCTCCGCATCACGGCGTCGGACAATCTCCAGAACCGCGTGGCGCTCAACTGGTCGTTCTTCTCGAACGCGGCGGCGTACCGCATCCGTCGCAACACCACCAACAACGCCGCGACGTCGCAGATCATTCAGACGATCAACGAGCCGGGCACGCTCACGTTCGACGATACGACTGCCGTGCCCCTGACGCAGTACTACTACTGGCTTGAAGTGCAGCAGACCATGAACACGCAGTGGGTGCGCACGACGCTCGCGGACGACGGCGAGCCGGGCATGCGAGCGCCTGACAATGTTCCGCCCACGGCGAACGCCGGCCCGGACATCACAGTGTTCGATACGGCCGGCGCGGGCTTCGGGCAGGAAAACGTGACGCTGGACGGCTCAGCGAGCAGCGACTCGGACGGCACGGTTGCGGCGTACTTCTGGCTCCGCAACAATCTTGTGATTCTGCAAGGGCAGACCGGGCAGGTGACGCTGCCGATCGGGACGCACACGATCACCTTGATCGTCGTGGACAACCAGAATGCACAGTCCAACCCCGACACGGTCACGGTGGTTGTCAACCAGCGTCAGTGCGACAGCATCGACTTCAACAACGACGGCAGCCGGTTTGATCCGCAGGACATCGAAGCGTTCCTGAGCGTGTACAGCGAAGGGCCTTGCGTGCCGGCGACGGCGACGTGCAACGACATCGACTTCAACAA
>CAZEZV010000436.1:0-2482 GCA_964516725.1 uncultured Phycisphaeraceae bacterium | reverse complement strand
AACCCCGACGACTACACGACCGAGCAAGTCTTCTACACCAGCAAGGACGGCACGAAGGTGCCGATGTTCATCACGCACAAGAAGGGTCTTGAGCGCAACAGCGCGAACCCGACACTGCTGTACGGCTACGGCGGCTTCAACATTTCCGTCACGCCCAGTTTCTCCATCACGAATCTTGTCTGGATGGAAATGGGCGGCGTGTACGCCAGCGCCAATATCCGCGGCGGCGGCGAGTATGGCGAAGACTGGCACAAGGCCGGAACGCTCACGCAGAAGCAGAACGTGTTTGATGACTTCATCGCCGCGGGCGAGTGGCTCATCAAGAACAAGTACACGACCAACAAGAAACTGGCCATCCGCGGCGGCAGCAACGGCGGCTTGCTCGTGGGCGCATGCATGACGCAGCGGCCCGACCTCTTTGGCGCGTGCCTGCCCGAAGTCGGCGTGCTCGACATGCTCCGCTTCCATCGTTTCACCATCGGTCACGCCTGGCGCAGCGACTACGGCGCGGCGGACCGGCACCCCAACGAGAGCGACCCCAACAACAAGTTCGGCACCGAGGACCAGTTCGAGGCCCTACTCGCGTACTCGCCCCTGCACAACATCAAGAAGGGCGTCTGCTATCCGCCCACGATGATCATGACGGCGGACCACGACGACCGCGTGGTGCCCGCACACAGCTTCAAGTTCGCCGCGGCGCTGCAGGCAGCCCAGGGGCAGAATGCGACATGCACAAGCCCGACGCTGATCCGCATCGAAGTTCGCGCCGGCCACGGCGCGGGCAAGCCGACCGAGAAGATCATCGAGGAGGCGGCGGATCGCTGGGCGTTCCTCGTGCGGGCGCTGGATATGAATCCGAGCTTTGCGATGAACGAAGGCGGCAATAGCCCTGTCGCGATCATCCCCGCAACCCACAAAGTCGCGCTCAACGTCAAGGGCATGACCTGTCAGGTGTGCGTTGACACCGTGACCAAAACGCTCAAGAACGTCAAGGGCGTGAAGAACGTCGCGGTGTCGCTCGAAAACAAGTCGGCGGAGTGTGAAGTCGAAGGCGAGGTCGATGCAAAGACCCTCGCGTCAGCCCTCGACGGCACGCACTTCACGGCGTCAGCAAAGTAATCGTAGTTCAACACACAACATTCACGAGCCCCATCGCGCAAGCGTGGGGCTTTTTCTGTACGAATGCCGAATCACGAATGCCGAATGCCGCGCTGCGCTCGCTGCTAATCGCCTTCGTTCCTACTCTCAGTCCCCCATGGCCAAGCACAATAAATGGAGCAAAATCAAGCATCGCAAAGCCGTCGTTGATAAGCGACGCGGCAAAGTGTGGACCAAAATCGCTAAGGCGATCATGGTCGCGGCGAAGAACGGCGGGGGCGATCCGACGAGCAATCTGTCGCTTCGCTACGCGATGGACGAAGCCCGCTACGCGAACATGCCGCGGGACACGGTTGAGCGAGCGATCCAGAAAGGCGTGGGCGGCGGCGACACTTCCAACTTTGAAGCCGTGCGGTATGAAGGCTACATGCCCGGCGGTGTGGCAATCGTCGTGGACGCCCTCACCGACAATCGCACCCGCGCCTTCAATCTCGTCCGCGACGCATTCACAGAAAACGACGGCAACCTCGGCACTTCAGGCTGTGTTGGATATCTCTTTCAGCATCGCGGTCAAATCATCGTGCTCGGCACAAACCTGAAGGACGAAACCATCATCGAAACATCTCTCGATGCAGGCGCGGCAGACGTTGTCTCGCCCGACCCATTGCCCGACGAGGACGAAGAGGCTGCGTGGACCGTTCTGACGGAAGTCGCACAGTTCAACACGGTCAAAGAGGCGCTCGAAAAGGCCAAGTTGCCCATCGAAGAAGCCTCGCTCGCGATGGTGCCGGATTCGCTCGTTGCGATCAACGCCGAACAAGCCAAAGCCGTTGAGTCGCTCATCGAGTCGCTCGAAGACCTTGATGATGTGCAGAAGGTGTACACGAACGCGGACTTGACGAACGCGGAGTGAGATGAAAAAAGCCCCCGCTCATCGCAGGGGCCTTTCACAATCGACATTCGACTCAACTTACTTAGGCAGCATGCCCTTCAGGTCGCCCAGCTTCTTCCCGAAGCCGTCCCACAGGCTCTTGGCTTCTGAGAAGACCTTGCTGAAGTCGCCGTCCTTGAAGTTCTTGAGGCCATCCACAGCCTTCTCGACTGCCGGAATCTGCGCCTTGAGATCGGTCCAGGCGGTCTGTGCCTTCGCCTTGATGCTGGTATCCTTGATGCCTTCGATGGACTTACCGAGGCCTTCGACTTCGGTCTTGATGCCGGGCCACTGCTTGGTCACCGTGTCGTTGAGCCACTTGGTGCTCTCTGCCTTCGCGGCTTCAAGAGCCTTGGCTGCCGCGTCCGTCGCGCCAGCAACTGCGTCCTTGCCCGCTTCAACCGTCTTGCCAGCCGCGTCCTTCACGACTTCGGTGCCCTTGGCGGCTGCATC
>CAZEZV010000435.1:0-2494 GCA_964516725.1 uncultured Phycisphaeraceae bacterium | reverse complement strand
TCTGCGTTCCCTTCAAACACTCGGGCCCTTGATGTATCGACCCCGGATGCCGATGAACGTTCAGCGTCCGTCTTTGGTTGTTCTTGATTGTGCCCTCCTTTTCCTGTCCTTTCTGCGGAGTCTCTTCATGCCCTGTTCCAAGTTCCTTGCCCTTGCCGCTCTTGCATCCCTCGGCACCGTCGCCGCGATCGTCGCGTCCTCGGGCTCGACGTGTGTTCCAGCAACGAGCACACCAGATGCCTCATCACAACCGCTTTCGTTCGTGGCCCAATCCGCGCCGACAGCAAGTCCGCAGGGCGTCGCCGCCGCGCACCTCGAAACCGCCATCTTCTCGCAACTCTCCCCCAAGCACCAGGAAATGATCGCCCACGGCTTCTCCAAGTCCGCCCGCGCCGGCGGCGTCGCGGCCTGCTTCGCGGATGGCACGCCCGACGAAACCATCCAAGCCTTCCGCAACGGCATTCCGGGCTTTGGCCAGCGCTTCAACGCGGGCGATCGCTGGGGTCCCACTGCGAACGACCCCGTTGGCGGCGCAACCGGCGACCCGATTCTGTTGACATACTCCTTCGTCCCGGACGGCACCATCCTCCCCAACGAATACGGCGAGGGCGACCTCCCCAGCGAACTCTTCGCATGGCTCAACAGCGTCTACCCGGGCGGCGTGACTGAATGGAAGCCCGTCATCGACGCCATCTTCACCCGCTGGAGCGAACTCTCAGGCCTCAACTTTGTCTATGAAGCCGCCGACGACGGCGCTGCATTCCCCGCAACTCCAGGCCAAGTCGGCGTGCGCGGCGACATCCGCATCTCCGCGAAGAACATCGACGGCAACAACGGCATCCTCGCGTACAACTACTACCCGAGTTTTTCCGGCGACATGGTCATCAATTCCTTCGACACCTTTTACAATACCACTACCACGAACTCCCTTCGCCTCCGCAACGTCCTCGCCCACGAAGTGGGCCACGGCATCGGCTTCGCCCACGTCTGCCCCATCCAACGCAACAAACTGATGGAGCCGTTCGTCTCGACAGACTACGACGGCCCGCGCCACGACGACCTCCGCGCCGCACACTTCAATTATGGTGACGCGTTCGAACCAAACGACTCCCGCCCCGCCGGCACCAACCTCGGGCCAATCACCCCGACACAAGTCACCGTCGGTGCAGTCCCAGCACCCGCTGTGTCACAGGCGTCCCTAGCGTCCATCGACAGCGCAACCGACGAAGACTGGTACACCTTCACTGTTGGAAGCACGGGCGTTCTCACCCTCGACCTGACTTCAATCGGCTTCAACTACGACGACTCAACTCAGTCCTGCTCCTTCACCGGCTCATGCTGCTTCAATGAGTTTGACGACTCGGGTTCAAACCTGCTCCGCATGCACCTCGTGAATAACTTCGGTATTTTGCTGGCGACCGCTGGGAACATCACGCCAGGCACTCGCTCACTTCAAACCCGCCTCGATAGCGGCACGTATCACGTGCAGATTGTCGGGACGTCGATGCCAAACCCCGCGCAGCTCTACACGCTTGGCCTCCGCCACACCGCAACGCCCCTCATCCTCGCACTTCCAAACGCGAGCGGCGGCGACGGCACACCTCCGACAGTCGTCACTGGCACGAATCCGACGTTCACCGTCAACGTCCGCAACGGCACGGGCACGCTCAATGCGTCGACCGTTCGCTTGTTCTATCGCTTCGCAAACACTGGTTCATTCGCACAAACACCGATGACATTGACCTCGCCGAACGTCTACTCCGCAACGCTGACGTCGCCTCCCTGCCCCGGACTCGTCACGTACTACTTCCAGGCGCAGACCACAACCAGCACAACCGTCACGCTCCCTGCCAACGCCCCCACCGGCTTCTTCTCCTCCGACATCGGCAGCACGATCACAGTCTACTCCGACAACTTCGAATCCAACACAGGCTGGACCGTCGGCCCCGACACAGCCACAGCCGGCTTCTTCGAGCGAAACGACCCCATCGGCACCTTCGCGCAGCCCGAGGACGACGCAACGCCCACCGGAACGAATTGCTTTTTCACAGGCCAAAGCACCAATCAAGGCGAAGCCACCGGCACCAACGACGTCGATGGCGGCCTGACGCAGATCACCAGTCCCATCATCAATCTCGCGGGCAAGCAAGGCGTCCGCGTCTCGTTCAATCGCTGGTACTGCAACGTCTCGGGCGCAACCCCGGGCACCGACACCTTCCGCGCCCAGGTCTCGATCAACAACGGCGCAACATGGGTCGACGCGCAGCTCATCGGCCCCGGCCCAACCGACGACCCCAACCTTCAATCCGGCTGGCGCCCAACGTCCTACTCGTTCGCTTCACTAGGCCTCACCGCCACCGCCAACGTCCGCCTGCGCTTCGTCGCCGATGACGCCGGCTCAGGCACCGTCGTCGAAGCCGCGATCGACGACGTCGTGATCACCGCCCTCGACTGCGCAGGCATCACCTGCGACTCCATCGACTTCAACAACGAC
>CAZEZV010000434.1:0-2501 GCA_964516725.1 uncultured Phycisphaeraceae bacterium | reverse complement strand
AGTCAATGTCGTTGCACGTCGCGCTCGCCGGAACGCACGGCCCTTCGCTATACGCGCTCAAAAACGCCTCGACGTCCTGCGGATCAAAGATCGAGCCGTCGTTGTTGAAGTCGATCGAATCGCACACAGGTTCGCACGTCGGGAATCGGATGCTGCGAAGGTACGGCACACCTCGTTGCAAGTTGCCATCCATATTGCCTCCGACGTACAGCGTGTCTCCAAACACTTTGATATCCGAAACCAGACAAACAACGGCGTCATCTCTGATCGGAATCTCCAGTGGCGTCCATCCCTGCGCATCGTCGTATCGGAACGCCGCAGCGTTCACGGGCGATACAAAGTCACCGGCAATGATCAAGTCACCGTGCAAAGACGCAAAGACCGGGAACGCTCCAGAACGAAAGCCAGGATTCCCATGATTGTTGAGGGCACTCCAACTCACTCCATCCCATCGAGCAACATTCGACGTGTTCGGAACGCCACCCGCGCTGGCAAAGTTCCCTCCAGCATACAACTTGTTTCCATGAACATGCAGTTCATACACATACGCGTCCTGCGTCGGCTGCGGAACTTGCATCCCTCCACCCACCGAAACCCACTCCGTTCCCGTCCAGCGCGCGATCCCGTGCCGATCACTCGTCGGCGCGTCGATTCGCCCCGCAGCATACAAACTGCCCTGAAAAACTTCAAAGGTCATAACCGTGTCTGGCAGGCCGCCACCTATGCCGACCCAATTTTGACCGTCCCACGCGGCTATGTTCGGAGAGTTGACATCGGGCGGCGAACCGAAAAGACCGCCGACCATCAGCTTGTTGTCAAACACCTGCAACGCATGCCCGATGACACCGGTTCCCGATGGCCCCGGTAAACCGCCCCCTGCGGGTTCCCATTGCGCTCCATTCCACATGAAAAGGCCGCCAAGCGGGTACGTGACTCGGGCCCTTCCCACCGCGTACAACGACCCCTGAAACTCCTTCGCGTCAGCGACACCTGGCGTCCCTTCATTGAAGTCATTCAAGTTGTCGCCCATTGGCTGCCACGTTGCATCATCCGCGAGCATGGCAACATGCCCACGCATACCCGAAGAAACATCAACATGAGTAAAACGACCGAAAGCGATCGGTCTCCCGCCAAAGGTCGAGAATCCATCGACCTGAGGCAAGAAGTTGTTGCTGGTCGTTGCCGACACACCCAGCGTGGGGTGGCGTGACAGCCGGTGCGGCACACCGTCCGCGTCGATACTCGCAACACCCGTTATCGCCGCCACTGAACCAACCTGCCCGGCGCGAGTGAATCTGTTCACTGCGCCTCCGAGGGCAACGCCACCCGCGTACGGGCGCATCGACAGCCATGCCGCGCTTGTAACGTACGTGTCGCTGACAGTCCCCGCGTCATCCATGCGATAGGTCTCGAAAATCGGAAACCCCTGCCCGATGCTGAGACACAGTCTGTCACCACTCTGAACCGCGACATAACCCAGGGCGTTTGTATTCGTCGAGAGTGGTCCAAAGCCCTGCCATGTCGCGCCGTCAAATCGCTGCATCACACGAACACCTTGTGACTCAACAAACTTGCCCACAGCGATCAGATCGCCATTCATGGTCGCCAGCGAGTTGACAGTGCCAGCAAGCGTTCCGACGCCGCTCCACGTTGCTCCGTCCCATCGAGCCACATTCGAGCCTATTGATGTCCCGTTGATTGCGCTGAATAGTCCGCCAGCGAACAGGACTCCATCCGCAGCCAGAAGCGACACGGGCTGTGTCGATCCGGTGGTGCCGATGATGCGGACAGTTTCCCCATTCCACGCACGGATGATGTTCCCTCGCACAAAGCACAAGTCGTTTCCGACAGACGAAAGCCAAAGAGCGCGCAGACTCGAAGCGGGTGTCGAGAGAGTGTCCCACGCCTGCCCATTCCAGCGAACCAAGAAGCTTGAACTGGTGGTGTCGGTCGACTGAAAGACACTCGCGTAGAGATGTCCTTGGTGCGCGGCAAGCGAAACAACTTCGCGCGCAGTGGATGGTGGCAGTGTCGGAAGTCCCTGCGTCAAGTCATGCCACTGCACTCCGTCCCATGTCGCGATCCCGTGCGCGGAAGAGCCGCCTGCCGTACGAAAGTTGCCACCAACGATAAGTTTGGCCGGTTCCGGACCCACCCCGTCCAAATCCCACTCGATGACCGCTTGACCAACGCCACTTACGCCGGCGTAGCCGTCGGTCGTCACACTGGGATCACACGTACTTTGCGCAATCGCCTTGCAGGACGCGAACGCAAGAGAAGCTAAGACGAAACCACGAGAAACTGAACAGGCAACTAAACGCATAGCCGGTCACTCCAAACGGGCGAGCAAGGCAAACGCCTTGCAAGCCGCCAGAGTGTGTACCGACCAAGCCTTGGCAGGTTGCACGATTTTCCAAAGCCCCTCTATCCCCCGCACGCCGTACACGGACCCTCACTAAACACAAGCAAAAACGCGTCAATATCGCACGGATCAAACAGCG
>CAZEZV010000433.1:0-2504 GCA_964516725.1 uncultured Phycisphaeraceae bacterium | reverse complement strand
GGCGGCGTACCTAGACCCCGCACGGCGTGCACGGCCCTTCGGCGAACTGCAGCAGGAAGCTGTCGATGTCGCACGGGTCAAACAGGCTGCCGTCGTTGTTGAAGTCGATGTCGTTGCAGGTCGCGGCTTCAGGGATGCACGGGCCTTCGCCATACACACTGAGGAACGCGTCGATGTCCTGCGGGTCAAACAGGCTCGTGTCGTTGTTGAAGTCGATGGAGTCGCACGTGATGGGCGGCGCAGGATCGATCGTGACGGTCGTGCCGACGGTGTTGGTCGCGTCGTCATCATCGGTGACGGTGACAGTCACGTTGTTCACGCCCACGGGCGCGTTCCAGTTGCAGATGGGCGAGGCACCCGTGCAGATCGTCGTCGTGCCGATCTTCCATTCGTAGTTCGTAATCACGCCATCGCTGTCCACGCTCGCGCTCGCGTCGAGCACGACTGGTTCAGAGCCGCTGTTGTCGGCGTCGATGCCGGAGTATGGCCCGCCCGCATTCGCCGTCGGCGGCTGGTTGCTCGGCGGGTTGATGGTGACGACGACAGTGTCGGTGCCGATCGCGTTTTCGTTGTCGGTCACGGTCAGGACGATATTGCTCACACCCACCGGCAGCGTCACGTTGCCCGTCGCGCCGGTCAGGATCGTCGCTGCGCCAATGCGCCAAACATAACTATTGATAGTCCCGTCGGGGTCGTTGCTGAGCGCGCCGTTCAGCGTCACCACTTCGTTGCCACTGTTGTTGGTGTCGGTCAGCGTTTGGTCAGCGCCGGCGTTCGCGGTGGGAGGCGTGTTGGGCGGCAGGACAATGCCCGTCAGCGTCACGCTCACGGTGGGCTGCTCGGGAGAGTCGGTCGTGATGATGAGCGTTGCGTTCTTTGGACCGATGGTGGCGGTCGGCATGGTGAGCGAGTGTGGGTTGCCCGCACCGCCCGCGAGATCGGAGAATGAACCAACTGGAACCGTGAAGCCGGCCGCGGCGGCGAAGGAATAGTTGAGCGCGTCGATGCCGTTGCTGCCGAAGAGCGCGATATCGCCCGTGTTTGACATGGTCAGGATGCGCGTCGGTGCGAGCGAGCCTTGGCGCACGCTGCCAAAGTCAAGCGTGACAGCGCTCGCGCCAGCCTTCGCGGGCACGCGGAAGTCTGCGAACACCGGAATATGTCCGCCGCCCGGGGCGCAGTTGATAATCGCCTGCGAGATCGTCGGGCCGACGAACGTGTTGGCGCCGGTGGTCATGGTGAGATTGAAGCTTGAGCCGTCGTTGCCCCACGCGCGATACGTGTGGTTTGGGTCGTTCCACGTCGAGGTGCTGTACGCGAGCGTCGAGCTGCCGATGTAATGCCAGCCCGCGGGGTTGCCCGTCGCATCTTTGAGCGACGCGCCGATCAGCAATTGATCGTGGCGGTCGTCCATGCCGCCCGCGCCGCTGGGGTCCTGCGTGTGGACAAAGCGGAAGGACATCGCGTTGTTCCATGTGCCGGGCGTGTTGATGGGATCAAAGAACCGCCCGTTGTTGTTGGCCTGACTGTTGGTGAGGTCGACGTAGAACGTTTCCGTGCTGGTCTGGCCATTGAAGTCGCCCGCGAGAATGAAGTTATATCCGGGAGGCATGCCGTCAAACTCACCGTTGCTGGGGTTGGTGTCCTGGCCTTCTGCGTTGTCGCGGACGCGCTGCGCTTCGGTCAGACGCTGGTTGTCGTCGTCGGTCCCGCCATCCTGCGCCTTCATGTGCGAGGAGTACACAGCGAGCGCGCTCTGCGGCGCGGCGTAGCCAACCGGCATGAGGTCGTAGCGGTATGTGTTGCGGGGCGGAATGGGCGGAGCCGCGCTCGCACCCAGCGAAATCGTCCACGTCTTGTCGTCAATGAGCGTGAACCGGCTCGTGCGATACACGAGCGCGTTGTCGTTGTCGTTGCCGTTGATGTACGGGGCCCCGGCCCAATCACCCGGGCTGCCCGGCGCGGTGTTCAGCGCATTGACAAACGCTGTGAGCGCAGCCGCCGAGACAATCTCTTGAAGCGCGATGATGTCGGGTCTCATGGCCTGGCCTTGCATCGCCAGCGGAGCGGGGACCACGCCGTACACAACGTTGTGAATGTCCGCGACGCGCCCGCCCGTGTAGTTGCTGATGTTCCACGCAACCACTCGCACCTGCGCCTGCGCGTGCTGCGCAAAGCCACATCCAACGCCGCACGCCGCGACAATCATCGCGGCGCGGCTGAGCGACCTCGGACAACCAACGAACGTCTGACCAGACTTCTTCACGGGCGATCCTTCTTCATCAGTGCGCACACAGCACGCGCGGGGGCAATTCCTGTCTCTCCACACCTTCAAAGAAAGCGCGAAGCCTCTCAGCCTCGCGCGTTGCATTCTTCCTTCGCAATGATATCAACCACCTACGAAAAACACTCACTATCACGCCGGACCTGAGCGAGTCTTCGAGCGAAGGTCCGGGTTCTTCGCCCGAACCTCACTGGTTGCAATCGCACCCAGCCCCGCATAC
>CAZEZV010000432.1:0-2507 GCA_964516725.1 uncultured Phycisphaeraceae bacterium | reverse complement strand
CAAGACATCGACGCATTCCTCTCAGTATACAGCGAAGGCCCCTGCATTCCGGCTTCAGCCACCTGCAACGACATCGACTTCAACAACGACACAAGCCTCTTCGACCCCTGCGACATCAACTCTTTCCTCGTGATGTACAGTGAAGGCCCATGCACCCCCTGCGGCGTCTAACTCGGCAACGATCGGGTACCCCCACGCTCCGCGTGGGGCGGCTGCACGCGCATCCTGGCCATCGAAATTGGCTTCCGTAGGTCAAAGTTCAAATCACATCGGTCGCCCTGTGATGCACCCCGCCAAGACGCTTCGCGAGCCACGCCGGACGATCCCAGCATCGCCAGCCAGCCAGTGCGAATCCAACTCTCCTCCCGCTCCCATGCCACTTTGGCACCTAAACCCCCACCCGCAAACCCACTGGCAGCCCACCAACCGCACCAACGATCCACACCATAATTCCTTACAAAATAAACGCTTACACAACAACCCATGAACACCAACTACTCCGGCACTCCATTTGCCATGATTCCGTCATGGTCATGGTCCAGCGCCATCCAGACCCCTCCCCCACCAGCGGCTCAAACGCCGCAAATCCCGCCGCGCTCAGCGCGAATTCTGGTGGCCTCGGTGGCCTCGGGGGCGTCGGGGGCGTCGGGGGTCTTGGCGGTCGTTTGAACCTCCTCCTCTCCTACGCCGGCTGGGAACCCGACCCCTGGATCGACCGCTTGCCGCGTCTCTTGGAACCCATGGGCATCCTGAGCCACCGCGTCGAGTCGGGTCGCCAAGCATCGACCGTCATCCAGTCCGTCCGCATCCACATGGCTGTCGTCGATCTCGCGCTTCCGCTCGATCAACCGTTGATCAACGAATCGCCGCGGCCTCCCGAGTTCGCCGAGGGCGGTCCGCGTCTGCTCGAACTTTTGGCTCGCCTCGAAACCCCGCCCCCAGTCGTCGCCGTCAAGCGCAGCCGAACCCAGCGCGATGACTCGCGAGACATCTCCGCCGCCCTCAAGCTCGGCGCCTTCGCCATCATCGACCGCCCACGCGACGCAACAGACCTGGACCTCATGCTCGAAGTCCTCCGCCGCTGCCTCGCAAGGCACTACCAAGGCAAGTGGCCCGGGATGTCCTAATCGTCCTTCGTAGGCCCGGCGTCTCGCCGGGAACCGACCAACCACCAACGACCGTTTTCCGTTTTCCATTTTCAGCACAGAGACACAGAGATCAGGAGGAAGAAGAGAAGATAGAAGAGAAAAGAGAGCAGAGAGAAGTGGGAAGAGAAGGCAAGCGAATCGTCCACTACCGAATCGCTTTCATATCTTCCTCACGGCAAAGCCGTGACAGTCAGTAGCCGGGGGTAACCGCGAAGCGGCACCCCCGGACAAGATTCGAAAAATCACCTGCACCACGTAGTGGTGCAAGTACCGCCGATCAACCCACGAGCAACAACAACACGCAACTTCCTCTCACCGTTCTCTTTTCTCCGCTCGCTCCTCACCACTCACCTTCCTCTTCCCCCTCCTGATCTCTGTGTCTCTGTGCTGAAATCGATTTTCCAAGTGTTTCATTCGTAGGAGCAACCATGGCCGTAGCAACCAAGTCCAAGTCCTCATCCGCCGTCCGCCCCCTGGGCGACAAAATCCTCGTCCGCCGCGACGAAGCCGCCTCCAAGACCGACACCGGCATCTTCCTCCCAGAGTCGAGCAAAGACAAGCCCAAAACCGGCATCGTCGAAGCCGTCGGCACCGGCGCGCTGAACACCGACACCGGCGAACGCATCCCCCTCTCCATCAAGAAGGGCGACCGCATCATCTTCACCAGCTACAGCGGCACGGAAGTGAAGCTGAACGATCAGGAACTGCTGATCATGAGCGAGGATGATGTGTTGGCCGTGATCGACTGAAAACGGAAAAATGGAAAAGTAGAAAAACGGAAAATCAAACTCCGCTCTTCATTTCCCACTTTTCCATTTTCCCACTTTTCCACTTTCCTATGACCCCCACCCAACTCCGCACAGCCCTCCGCGAACTCAACGGCGAACGCGACCTCATCCTCGCCTTCGCCGAAGTCCCATCCCCCGTCCCCGGCCTTGCAAGTCTTGAGGTCAAAAAGGCCATGCTCATCCCCGACGAGGCCGACCACCTCGTCAAAGTCACCGACGGCAAAGCCGTCTACATCTTGGACGCCGAGCGCGTTGCTTGGCTTCGAATCGGTATCAAGTAAGAAAGGCATCGGGGACTAGGCATTAGGCACTGGCAAAGTCGTTCGAACCTCCCGCACCTTTGCCAGTGCCCAGTGCCCAGTCCCCAGTGCCTCATCCAAAAAGCAATCAATCACCAAAGGAGTCCCCACACATGGCAGCCAAATCCATCGCATACAACACCGACGCCCGCGAACGAATCCTCCGTGGCGTCCAGAAACTCGCCCACGCCGTCAAGGTCACGCTGGGCCCCTCAGGCCGCGTCGTCGTCCTCGAAAAATCCTTCGGCGCCCCCACCGTCACCAAGGACGGC
>CAZEZV010000431.1:0-2510 GCA_964516725.1 uncultured Phycisphaeraceae bacterium | reverse complement strand
GGCGGGATCGGGGGGACGGGATCGGGGGGTGGAGGCTTTGGCGTGCTGAAGTTGTCGGAACTGGTTGTGGAGGGCGCGATTCTGCCCGCTCTGGTGTCAAACCAGCGGGAAGCGGTGGTGCGCGAACTGATCGGCGCGCTCGTGGGAGCGAAGATCGTGCCGCCGAACGTGACCGAGGATCTCATCGCCCGCGTCATGGAGCGCGAAAAGCGCGGCTCAACGGGCTTTGGACGCGGCGTTGCAGTGCCGCACGTAAAGCACGCCGGTCTCACCAGAATGGCTGCGGCCATCGGGCTCTCAGCGAGCGGCGTTGACTTTTCGTCGCTGGATCGCCAGCCAGTACACACGGTGTTTTTACTGCTGAGCCCGGAGGATCGGCCCGAGGATCACTTGAAAGCAATGGAAGTGATTTTCAAGAACTTGAGCAAGGACACGTTCCGTCGGTTTCTGCGGCAGGCGCAGAGCGTTGATGATGTACGAACGATTCTGATCGAGGCGGACTCGCATCAGCTTGGTTCCTGAGTTTTTTTATGACATGCTTGAGCGTGCGATTCTCCCAGCCGCTCCTTTGGAATGACGAGCCCACATGCGTTGCACAGTGACAGCCACCATCGTCAACCGCCTTGGCCTCCACGCGAGGCCCGCGATGACGTTTGTGGATGTCGCGAGCACGTTCGCGAGCGATATCAAGGTGCGCCGAGAGGACACGGAAGTTGACGGCAAGTCGATCATGCAGGTCATGATGCTCGCGGCGGGACAGGGGAGCACGCTGGAAATCATCGCGGAAGGCGAGGATGCGCAGAGGGCGTGCGACACGCTGAAGAAGCTCGTGGACAGCGGGTTTGACGAGGAGTAACTTCATGATCTGGCGAGCCGGGCGATTGAGGTGCGGCGCGGACGCCGGCATGACAATCGCGAGCATGCTCACGCTTCTTCATCGCGGGGCCTGTCTCGTGGTCGCCGGGTTGACGCTCGCAGCGGCGCCACATGTGCAAGGGGAGGACAACCTCCAGCGAGTGCGCATCAACGTCATCGTTATGGACGCAGATGGCTCGGGCGTTCGCGGAATACCGATCGTCGCGGACAGGCAACACATCAAGCGAAATTCCGCGAAGTCGTGCGGGTGGACAAATGCTGATGGTCACGTCACGCTCGACGTCTTAGTCGAACTACCGACGGCGACCGCCACCGACTCGCCAGCGACTCGCACCGTACGAGTGCCCGTGCGCATCGCGCCCGTCGCGCCGGGATGCGGAGTCGGAGACTCAATCGAAGAAACTGGCTATGCCGAGGACTGGACGCAGCGCCTAGACGCACTGATGAAGCGCCACGCGTTCCCGGAAAGCGTGGACGCGGTCGTGAATCCGCAACCGACGGGCACCAACGAAACCGCGGCGCACAGCGACGCGGAAGGCTCAGTGGCGTGCAACGCCGTTGCGACAATGATCGCGTCGCGAGCTGTGCGAGTGACGGCGAAAGTGCGACACCTTCACGGCCGGGTGCTGTTCTGCACGCCCCAACGAGTCGGCGCGTTCAATCCGATGTGGCAGTTGTTCAGACTCGCGGAGCGCGTCCCGACCGACGAAGTAGTGATGGACGGCGTCCCGGTCTTTTCGCCCGCCACGGGCAGTGCCTTGAATCGCAGGACGCTTGTTCGCCTGGTGAGCAGTGGAAACAGCGTCTCGCGAATTGTGGAAGTGCCGGTTGAGAAACGCGTTGCGGCAATGCTTGACGACGCCATGGGCGAAGCGGTTGATCTCGGCACGATCACGCTGCCGCAGGACATCGCAAGGTATCCCGTTGACGAGGGGGTGACCGTTGTTGCACAGGACGGGTCGCTGAAACGCCTGGAAGCCGGACGTGCGGTCGCACTCACGCTATGCGCGGTTGACGGTTCGCACCCAGGGTTGCTCTGGCACATTGACGTGTTGGGCGGCGCGAGCGGTGCGCCCAAAGCAGGGAGCATTGATCAACGAGCGCACGTGCCCGCGGGAGAGTTCGCTGTCGTGCCAACGAAGGCTCTAAGAACGCCCGAAGAATTCGCCGACTTTCAGGCAGCAGCTCAGGCAAGCTCATGGCGAACACATTCGTTTCCACTCCTGAAGGTTGAAGCTTCACAAAGCGCAACGCTGGAGTTCAATGAGAAGGAAGGGCTTGCCGCGATTGAACGAGTCTTGGAAACCGCACGCACGCACCGACACTAACGATTGCTTCCCTCTCTCCCGTTCGTCTGCATGCAGCCCGACCGTAAGGGAGTGGCTTTGTTCCCTCTCTCACAGTCGCTCCATGCTGAAAACAACCGCCTTGCGGTCATGCCACCCAACTGAAATGGCATGTGCTTGCGACGCTCGCTGCCCTGCGTGCCAGCCAGCGCTTCGCGTTTCGCGCCGCGCACTGACCTGCATGATTCGGGCAGGCGTCGTGCATGTGTCGCAGAAAATGCCCAGGAGAGGACTTGAACCTCCATGCCCTTGCGGGCGCTACCACCTCAAGGTAGTGCGTCTGCCAAT
>CAZEZV010000430.1:0-2510 GCA_964516725.1 uncultured Phycisphaeraceae bacterium | reverse complement strand
GTACATCACCGGATCGCGCAGGTTGAAGTTTGGACTCGTAAGGTCAATCTTCGCGCGCAGCGTCATCGTCCCGTTCGCATGCTTCCCGGCTTTCATCTCGCGGAATAAACGCAAACTCTCCTCGATGGGTCGATCGCGAAATGGGCTTGTCGCGGGGACGCTCGGCGTGCCGCGGCGTTTGCTCACTTCGTCAGCCGACAACTGGCAAACATACGCACGGCCTTTCTGAATCAGTTCCTCAGCCCACTCGTACATCTTCCCGAAGTAATCGCTCGCGTAAAACAGCCCGCCGCCGTTCGGCCCTGCGAAGTCGCCGCCAAGCCAGATCACGTCGCGGATGATGCTGTCGACGTACTCCTGCTCTTCCTTCGCAGGATTCGTGTCGTCAAAGCGCAGATTGAACTTGCCGTCATACTTCTTCGCAAGACCAAAGTTCAAACACACACTCTTCGCATGCCCGACATGCATGTAGCCGTTGGGCTCCGGCGGAAATCGAGTATGCACGCGCGGCTTGCCCGCGCGAGGGCCTTCACTCGCAGGCCACACACCCCAACGACCCCCACCCCCGGTTGGCCCAGAGGCAATGTGCTCATCGATGATCTGTTCAAGAAAGTTCTTCGCCGGCGCAACTGTCCCGCCATCCCCGGACGAAGCGGATTCAGGATGAGGCGCGCGGACAAGACTCGAAACGGCTCTGCTGGCATCGGGCATGGCAGACTCCTTAAGCATCAAACGCCCAGCGGCGGCGACGCGTACAAAACGGTGCGGAATGGGAGGGATTATTGGCGCACAGTCAGCACAGGAAAACTGCACATTTCACGGAGAGCACGGAGAAGCACACCGGCGACTATCTGTGTTTTCCCTCCGTGCTCTCTGTGTCCTCCGTGTTGAAAACACCTATGCAAAGCATTCCTTTGTACGTTGTACGACCCGATCATCAATTTTGAACATTCTTCATTTCCGCGCGAACCAAATCCCAACCCACCCGGTCTAATCCCAGAGCCCTCATGCCCGACGAGCCTCTCCAAGACGACCTCGCCCTCCTCCGCGCCTTTTCGAAAGGCGACACAAAAGCCCTCTCCACGCTCGCCGATCGCTACGAAGCCCCGCTCTACGGCCTTGCCCTCGCAATTCTCCGCCACAACGATCCCATCGCCCGCGACGCCGTGCAGGAAACATGGCTGCGGGTGATTCGCCACTGCGGCACGTTCGCTGGCAAAAGCAGCGTCAAGACCTGGCTCTATCGCATCACCATCAACCGCTGCAACGACCTGCGAAAGCGTGAATCCCGCGAAGGCGAAGCCGCAAGAGACGCACACGACAGCGCAACTCCAGTTGCTGAGCCGCTCGCGCCCGACATCACCAACGATCTCCAGCACGCCGTGCGCATCGCGACTGACAAACTCCAAGACGAAGCCCGCCTCCTCCTGCTCCTCTGCTATCACCGAGGCCTGACGCATGAAGAAGCCGCGAAGGTGCTGGATATTCCACTGGGCACACTCAAGTCCCGCCTCAACGCGTCGCTCACCAAACTCCGTGAAGCCATGGCATCGCACGCTGAACCGACAACGCAAAGACCAACAACGCAAAGAAAGGAGCCTCGCAGTGACTCACACGAATCCCTCTGACAACCAACTCGCGACGGCTCTTGAATCGCTCAGCGCCCCCCGAGCCCCCGGTGCCGCCGAGCCGCCGATCTGGCAAGCCGCCCTTGAGCAGTCACAGCGCGAAGGCACCGCGCCCAACTCTGTTTCCAGGAAGCACAGCGCCTCGACGCGCTTGCCGACAACTCGCCCCCGGCACCTCTGGAATCTGATGAACAAACCGGTGGGGCGCCGACTCGCACCGATCTTCGCGACTGTGTTGATTTTGGCGCTGGGTGTTGGGATCATGTTGCCATCGCTCGGCAAGGCACGGTCCAGCGCGAGAGTTGATGCTGTGTACCAATCCGCCGTACCCGCGACCGCGGCACCGCTCGAATCTGAAAAAAGGCGATACGGGCGCGCGTTGGAAGTTCAAGAGGATTCCGATGAAACTGGCAGACGCAGACTTCTCAGTACTTTTCCGAGAGTCTCCCAAACTCAAGGCTCCACCGAAACCGAGACCCAGGACCGCCTCGTCATCCGCAAAGTCTCCTTGGATCTCGCCGCCGACGACGTCCGTACCGCCTTCCAGAAAGCCCAACTCATCATCAACGAAGGCACCGGCGAATACATCGAGCAATCGAGCATGCAAGGCGCAGACAGCACCGACCCCGCACGCCAATCCGCCTCGCTCACCCTCCGCATCGCGAGCAATCGCGTCAGCACGGTTCTGCCGCGTCTACGCGAACTGGGCGACGTTGTTCGTGAAACCGCCTCGGGGGATGACGTCACCGATCAAGCCATCAACCTCGATGCACGCATCACCAACGAACGCCGGGTCGAGGCCGAACTGCTCAGCCTCCTCGAAGCCCGCGGCAAGGACAGCCTCGCCGACATTCTTGCCCTTCGCTCCAATATCAACCAGGT
>CAZEZV010000429.1:0-2512 GCA_964516725.1 uncultured Phycisphaeraceae bacterium | reverse complement strand
AAGTCAACCATCGACGTGCCCCCGATAGTCTGTGGCACGTATCAGAATCGGAATGTCCCAAACACGCCGACCATTGGTGCCACGCCCGCGTCGTCCTCGGCGACTTCGGTTCCTTCGCTGTCGTCGAGCGTCAGTGTTTGCGATACGACTGCGCCGGCGATAGCCGTGAGCGAGAATTGGTCGTGTGCGTCCCAGGTGACGGACGCCAAGATTGGAATCGCGGAATGGCGACCGACGCCATCGGGTACGCGGGCGTCGGGAGCGAGCCGGAAGTTGGAGCGATCAAAGCCGACGACGAGGCCCACGCGCATGGTCTCGGTTGCCGGATACGTGAGCGCCACGCCGCCCAAGCCGATGGAGCGATCGGTGCTGAGCATCCACTTGTCGTCGATCTTCCAGCGGATGAAAGGAATCGGGAACACAGTCGCATCATCTTCGAGCTGTGTCGAGATGCTCAAGCCCAAGCCGTACACGAGTGATCGGCTCGAGGCGTAGGTCACGGTTGCGAAGCCGCCGTATTCGAGCGTATCGGAAAAATCAGCGCCGCCTTCGCCTGAACTGCTGACGAAGCCGCCAACGCCATAGCCCCAGTGGTCGTCGATCTGCGTGCGATACGACAGCGAGGCTTCGTAGGTGCGGATGTCTTCCCAGGGGTCGGGAGGAGCGGTGGGGGGTAGGGTCAGGCCGTTGGTGAGTGCGCCTTCGCCGAAGTCATAGCTGTCGAGGCGTGCGCCGAGGGAGAAGTCGAATGAGCCGCGCTCACCCCATGGGACTTCAACGCTCGCAGCAGCACCGACGCGCGTGAGCGAGAACTCGCCCGCAGTGTCAAGGTCGGACGTGAATGTGTGGGTGCCGTAGACGCGGAGCGAGGCGGAGGGCTTTCGTTCGTTGGAGGTCTCAGCCGGGCGAACGATGCTTTGTGTCAGTCCTGGCTCGGACACCCGCTGGGGCTGCTCAGCCTGCTGCGCGAGGGCGGCGGGGCCAAGAAGCAGGCACATGGACGAAAGAAGCGAGCGAGCGTGGGTGGGCATGTGGGATCCTTTGTGTGCATCAGTTTACCGTGACCATGCGGTCCGCGTTGGCAATCGCTGTGAAGACAATGGCGTCCCTCGATGACGCCTCTTGTGGTCAAACTGTTGGCCCGTTCCTATACTCCCTGCGTGCGGCGGTGATACCGCCGCACCAAAATGTTCGAGCAGTGTTCATTTTGGGGTGATAGCTCAATTGGTAGAGCACTAGCTTTGCAAGCTAGGGGTTGAGAGTTCGAGTCTCTTTCACTCCACTTCTTCCAGCGCCGCGTTCAGCAAGGTTTACGCGCACTATGCACGTGTTGCTCATTGGCACGCCGTGATTCTCGTCGCGAGTCACTTTCGCTCTGCCGGCATCGCTTCCAGAATCTCACTCGCCATCACCATGCCCCGCGTACACAGGCGATCGACCATGCCCCGATAGATGCCGTAGGCCGCGAGGCACGGAATCGCGAGGCACAGGCCCAGCAGCGTGTGGAACAGCGCCTTTGAAATGCCCAGAGACAAAATCGCTGGCCCGGCGTTGCCGCCCGAGTCGCCAAGGCTCGTGAACGCGAGGATCATGCCCCAGACGGTGCCGGCGAGTCCGATCAGCGGCCCGAGGTTCCCGATGATGTTGAGCAGGTCGATCTTGCGAAACCAGCGTGCGGACTCTTCGCTCGCGGCGAGCTCAGCGGCATCCCGCATTGTCGCGCGATCGGTGTGCGCGAGCCCCGCACGCAAGACACGGCTCATGAGCGAATCGTCCCTCGCCAGCGCGTCTCGAACGTCGCCTGGCCGATTCGACCTTGCATAGTCGAGCAGCTTGCCGCCGAGTGCCTCGGGCGCGATCTTGTCGGGCTTGATCTCCATGATGCACATGAAAATCACCGCGACTCCGACCAGCGAACCCAGTATGAGGAGGATGCTGAAGACGTCAAAGGATTGAACAAAGAGGGACCAGAGGCTCGTGGCAGCCCGCGAACCGGACGGCTGGGCCTGGGCAAGAGTGGCGTTCAAGAGGCTCGCGAGAGCGGTGTTCTGGGACAGGGCCGACACAACGATGTTCATGCACGACATTATGCCGCGTGAGGGTAAAATTGCGTGCGAGTTCGTCGGATGATTGGTAGCTGCGGCGTACAGCCAAAGTGGGCGACAGAAACAACGCAACGGTAAAAACGGACCAAGAACCCAGGGGCCCAAAGTCCCGTAGTCCGTCCAGTCAGCACAGATCGCACGAACCGACTATCCTGTTTGGTCGTTTTGCTTGCTCTTCGCCCAGACCGGTGTATGTTGCAGTACACCCAGCCGGGCGCAAGCCCTGTCACCGCATCTGTTTGGCGTCAAGCCGGGCGATGCGGGAAGGCAGGCAAACGCACGTGGACTGGCGATGGAATAATGCAGGCAGGACCTTGCAGCCGCGAATGTGCGAGGGAATGCGCCGATAATGGCGATGGATAGAACGACTCCCGGGCAGGCCGCCTTGGAGAAATAGAAGACAGGAG
>CAZEZV010000428.1:0-2523 GCA_964516725.1 uncultured Phycisphaeraceae bacterium | reverse complement strand
CTGAACGACTATCAAGTCGGATTTCGCCCGGACGATCAGACGGACTGGTACTTTCTAAGTTTGATCGCTGAGGAAAACGATCTCGCCCTGTTTGTGCGCAACAAGACAATCTATCTGGTCGCCTACGATTCATTTTTGCAGCCGACAGCGACGCAAGTCGGGATTGTGCCGACGTTCAAATTGAATTTCTACTATCGGCCGCTGGCCGAACAAGAAGCCGATCCGCTGGGAGTGGAGCTATACCATTTCCGACCGCGACGCCGGCCGCTGAAGCAGCGCCAAAAGGTCGAGCTGATTGCCTGGACTTCGGTCGATGCGCAAGGAAAGAAACGCGGTAGTGCAGATCTGCAGCCGCAGCGCGGGCAGCTCGATTACACGATGCTCAAAGTAGCCACAACCCGCGTCGAGACTTTGGTTGTCAGCGGCTCCGTGCGCAGCACCAACGAAGCAATTATTCTCGCGCAAGCGGAGATTGAAAAGCGGGCGCGCAAGTTCATCGAAGGACAAGGATCACTCAAGGGCTGGCCACATGTCCGGATGGGACAGACACACAATTTTATCGTGCGCGGGTTCAATGATTTTGGCGCCAAGTATTCCGGCGATTATTTCATCACCGGTACCGAGCACAAGTGGTCGCGCGACGAAGGTTACCGGACTTCCATCGATGTCGAGCGGAGTGCTTTGAGTGTATAGGAATTACCGCGGTACTGTCGTCAACGTCTCTGACCCAAAGCAACAGGGGCGCGTGAAGATTAAGGTGCATGGATTTTGCAGCCCGGAGCTTGGCATCAATAACTCCTACCCGAGAGCAAATATCACCGCCTGGTGTCACAGCTGCGCGCTGTTTGCCGGGCCCGGCTTCGGCTTCTACTGTTTGCCGGAAATCGGCGACACGGCAATTTTGGCGCCAATGGGAAACGGGGAGTTCATGATTCTCGGCTATCAGTGGACAGGAACGCAACCTAAGCCAAGTGAAGGAAACGCCAACACTCGCGTCTTCAAGACTCCGGCCGGGCACCGGCTGCAGTTTGTTGAAGACGGCGACATCATTATTCATAGTTCCGGCGGCGCGGAGATCAAGGTCCGCGAGAACGGCAATATCGAACTCAATGGAGCGGCGGGAAAACTGGTGACGACGAAAATGGTTTGCTCTTATACAGGCAAGGAGCACCCGCAGGGACTCGGAAACGTGAAGGCAGGTTGATATGGCCATGAACGCTAACGTCCTGGGCGACGCCATGATGGCAGCCGAGGACGCTGTTTACAATAACTACATCGGCGAGAGCGCCAACCCGGCCAATCACGCGGCCTATCGACAGGCGCGCTATCGGGCGATGGCCGCGGTGATCATAGCGCACATCAATCAATATGCCACAATCGATGTGCTGACTGTGACAATGACCCCTAACGATGGCGCGCCGCACGTACACTCACCCTCAACAACCACCGCGGCGACAGGCAAGATCTCGTGAAGCTCGACGATATTCGCGGACTGAAATACCCACTGGAGTTCGGACCCGACGGCAAACTGCTAATGTCGTCTGGGGTTCAACATCTCAAGGAATCGATTGCCCAGGTGCTGATGACGGCGCACGGCGAATTGCCGTTTTGGCCAACATTCGGATCTGAACTTCCCAAACGTGCCTTCACGTCGGTCAGCCGCTCGGCGATGCTGCAGGCGGATACCGCAGATTCAATCCGGGTATGGTGTCGCAACGTCGAGTTGATTGCGGTGCGCCCGATCAATCTCGAGCGATTTGCGGCCGGGCAGATGGGCTATTCGGTTGAGTTTCGACACAAGGACAGCTCGCAAGGGCAGACAATAAGCATAGGACTGCGCTAATGGTTTTAGTTCCCGACAGAACGCGGAAGATCCCGCTGGTCGAGATTCCGTTCAGCGAGTACTCGCTGCAGGACTTACTCGACAACGCGCTCGCGGTCAAGTCGGTTGTCGCTCCAAGCTGGACCGACAACTCGGCAACCGATCCGGGCAATCAATTGCTCTCGGTCTTTTCCTCCTTATCTCACATCACCCAGCAGACGGCCAACCAGGCAGCGCGTAATGCGTTTCTCGTGACGGCTGACCGGCGCGAAGATGTGCGCTCGCTCTGCCGGCAGGTAGGGCACATGGTAAGGGAGAGGACATCAGCGACGACGTCGGCGCTCTTCACGTTCGAGGTTCCGCATGCGGAACTAACGATCCCTGCTCGCACTCGATTCGCTACGGACACCAGCATCACTGACGACGCGATCCCGTTCGAGAGCACGCAAGACGTCTTGGTGCTTGCCGATGCGGCGACGGCTTCGGTTCCAGTGATTCAGGGCGAATCGGTGATACACGAATCCGTGGGATCTTCAAACGGCACAGCACGGCAGCGGTTCTATCTGAAGCGCCGGCCGGTGGTGTGGCAATCGGAAGGCATCGAAATCTTTGACGGATCAGCCTGGGTGACATGGACGAGAGTTATCGATCTGGTGGACTCCAGTCCGACGGCGAAACACTATACGATAACGATCGACAAC
>CAZEZV010000427.1:0-2528 GCA_964516725.1 uncultured Phycisphaeraceae bacterium | reverse complement strand
CCCCCCCCCGCCCCCCCCCCCCCCCCCCCCCCCCCCCCACAACCGACGCCAACGTGCGCAACGTTTGGCCGCGTCGTTGCCTGTATGCTCGCCGCAACCCGCGCTCTTGCGTTCTCAACGGCCTGCGCTTCCCGGCGTTGCTCTTCCTCGTACTCCTCCGGCACAATCCTGGCGTACCGCAGCACCCACTCGTCGTCGGTTTCATCGGGCAGACGCGGCGGTTTGGGCTTGCACGACTGCGCCCACCATCGATTGAGCAGTTGTTCGTCCCGATCCGCGTAGGCAATCGTGCGTTGGATACGTGCGAATGTGTACACATCGGTATCGCACTGCTGCACCAGCCGCATATCGGGATTGCTCTCGACTTCGCCCACGAACAGTGCGTGGCCGCACTCGTCCACCACATGCCAGTTGGGGTCGCGCTTGCCGCGTTTAGCGACCTCTATCTTGCGAACTCTTGTTGCGAACTTGCTCATCACCAGTTCCTCCGGTCATCCTTGCGTTCCGCATCACGTTCGAGAGTCTCGATGCGTCCTGCAAGATCGTCTAACTCCATCGACTCGCGTCCGAACTTGAGCAACGCGCTCGCGGCAGACACCCGCGCACTCGCCTGCACGCTGCCATCCGTCACAATCTTGGCGAGTGCGTGTATTGCAAGCGGCGCGTACTTCTGGCAGGCCGCGATGGCCTGGCTGAACGCTTCCCTTCGCGCCTTGCGGAACGCCTTCGCGAACACGTCGTCTTCAAGCCAGCGATGCAACGTTCTCTCCGACACCCCCACTACCACCGCAGCCCGCGCGATGGACGGTTCCGCCAACAACGCCACGATGGCTTGGTCTTGCTTGGGGGTGAACGCGCTGAGCAGGAGATCGTCGATCTCCAACGGCTGCAGCGCTTCAACCGGCTCGATCGCGCGATCAGCCGCATGTGGCGGGGTTGAAGCGTGCTCGGGGGGTTGTGGTTTGGGGAGTGCCATTGGTGACAAATCGTGACATTCACGGATGGGCGCTGATTCAACGCGGCTGCATTTCTGGGGAGGTCCAGTAGCCTTCATCCTTGCCAGCAACTGGCGAATGTGCCGCGAACTTCGCTGCTTTGCCTTGCAATGCGGCTGGTTTCATGGCTTCATGTGTCGCGTTGGCATGGGAACGTCCCAGCGCCAGCATTCGCACACGGGCGGCACTGCAACCAGCAGACCGCCGCCATTGGAGTTTTTCATGAAGAGCAATCGATCCATCCCAGGCAAGTCTGCCATCAAGGGCAAAGCGCCCAAGCCCAGCAAAGCGCCAGTGCAGCGCCGAGTGAACGTGGGTAAAGATGCGCGGTCCGGTGAATCGCTCGACAACGCCGCGACGGAATCCCGCGCTGCCCGTGTTTCCCTCACACGCCGGGACACCGCCACCAGCGCGAACGAACCGCACGAGGCCACCAACTCCCCCACCACTCCCGACTCCGCGACTCCGCCCAACGAGGGCGAAACGAACGCGACGGTC
The DNA here is from genome assembly GCA_964516725.1 of uncultured Phycisphaeraceae bacterium. Classification (GTDB taxonomy): domain Bacteria; phylum Planctomycetota; class Phycisphaerae; order Phycisphaerales; family UBA1924; genus BJHL01. The sequence continues at coordinate 1,035 of CAZEZV010000427.1, read as the reverse complement.
GAGACAACTTCCAAGAAGGGTCGCAAGGGACCAAAGGCATCGAAGCAGCCGAAGGCACTCAAGCCTCCGAAAGCGCCCAAGTTCGCTAAGGAACGCAAACTCAAGCGCGTGAGTGCTCTCGACGCCGCCGCAACGATCCTGGCCGACACTGGCAAGGCCCTGCGAGCCACAGAACTGATCGCGGAGATGGAAAGCAAGGGTTTGTGGAAGTCGCCTGGTGGCAAAACCCCGGAATCGACGCTGTACGCCGCCATCGCGCGGGAAATCGCATTCAAAGGCGAGGCTTCGCGCTTTGCTCGCGGCGACAAAGGATTCTTCGTCGCACGGAAGGCGGGCTGAACCATGACCTACAACATTGCTGATCTGCAAGTCGTTCTCGAAGCCGCACAGCGTTCGCTCGCGGCACGCGAAGACGACATGATCACCGGAGACGAATGGGAGGCCTTGGCAAACGCCGTGGACCAGTGCAACGCAGCGACGAAGCCACTCGCGCATGGTGACGACGGACCATCGGGCACCGCCAACCCAACCTCGTAAGTTCTGAGTGATCACATCACACCTCCGATCTACGCCTTGGCAAATGCCACGGCGTTTTCACTTGGTCGTTCATCGAGAGGGTGCTGCCGACGCACTCGCCGGTTGCAACCTCGACGCCCTTGCCAATTCCGCCTGGCACGAAGCAACGAATAGCCCAGCGGTCAGCGCCAGCATGGCGCACATGAGCGCGAGCCACAGGTATCCCACCATGCACAATATCAGCCCGCCATCCGGTACCGACAAGAACTGAGTCGTCGCCCGCCACGTCGTTTGCAGTGTCTGTTTCATGGCGTCGCTCCTTGCTTATTGGATGGGAAGTTGACGCGCGTTGCCTTCTTCCCCGTGAACGTCTCCCACCGCTGCACGATGACATCGCAATACAGCGCATCCAGCTCCATGAGGAATGCCCTGCGACCCGTCATCTCCGCAGCGATCAATGTCGATCCGCTGCCTCCGAACAAGTCGAGCACGTTCTCGCCTGACTTGCACGAGTACTCG
>CAZEZV010000426.1:0-2541 GCA_964516725.1 uncultured Phycisphaeraceae bacterium | reverse complement strand
CTTGACCGCTCCTGACCTGGGCGACCCGTGATGCGAGTGTGGTCGTCAGTAGTGGTCAGCCTGCTGCTGGCGGCCGGATGTGGTGACGATGACGGAGGCGCTAATGCCGCCGGCACGACATCCGAACGGGGCCCGACCATCACCGAGGCCCAGCCCTATCTGCTGCTCGAGGATCCGTCGTGGCACCTCGTCGAGGCCGTCGACTACGACGCCGCCAGCCCGTTCGCCACAGGGGCAACCGCCGTCCTCCCCGCGATCGACTGGTTCGCCGAGTACGACCACGATCCGGTGGACCTCGGCGGCGGCGCCGAACGGATTGATCATCTTGTGACCTCGGTCGTCAACGGTCCGATGGACGAGGTGGCGGAGGGCTACGCCACGCTTGGATCCGTGTGCGAGTCGATCGTCGCCGGCTCGTGGACCGCTCTCGGGTGTTCGGGTCCGGAGAGAGGCCAGGACGGCGTCTTGCTGGAGGCCGGCGATCTGACGGTGGTGGTCGACAGCCCCGACCTCACGGTCGACGAGCTCGCGAGCATCGCCGCTGCGCTCGAGCCAGCCGACGCGTCTGCATGGATCACGGCGGGCGGGATCATCCAGTAGGCACGATCCCGTGGGCAGTCCCGCACAGTCCACATCGACGTCGGGCATGATGTCGCCGTGACGAGCAAGGTGTCGATCCTGGAACGACCCGTCTACGGGGTCGCCGAGGCCGCTGGCCTCTTGGGTCTCCGCGCCGACCGCGCTCGGGCTTGGCTCGACGGCTACCAGCGCAAGGGGATCGAGTACCCGCCGGTGATCCGGGAAGCACACACGGGAGGAGACGTCGTCACCTGGGGCGAGTTCGTCGAATTGGGCTACCTCCGTGAGTACCGGCGGTTCGGTGTCTCGCTGCAGCGGCTCCGACCCGTGATCGATGAGCTCCGGCGGGAGCTGTCCACGCCGTACCCGCTGGCGACGGCCAAGCCATACATCTACGACACCGAGCTCGTCCTCGAGCTCCAGGAGAAGAACGATCTGCCGGCGTCCATGGCGATCGTCATCGCCACCGGTCAGGCCATCGCGCTGGCCACCGATGCCCGCCGATTCTTCAAGAAGGTCGATTTCGATCCCTCCGGGGGCGACGCTCAGCGACTCCGTCCGGCTGGCGCCGCGTCCCCGGTCTTGATCGATCCGTTGGTCCGGTTCGGGAAGCCGACGGTGAGCGGGGTCGCCACTGAGCGACTCTGGGAGCTGTTCGATGCCGGCGAGGACATCGAGGAGATCGTCGACGGCTACGAACTCGGTGAGGCTGAGGTCCGAGCCGCGATCGCCTACGAGGAGCAGCAGCGCACGCTGGCTGCATGACCCTCGATGGCCAGGTTCTTCGTCGACGAGACCGACCTGGCGCTCGGCAAACGATTGGGCGCGACCCGCGAAGGCATCGTCTTTCCCGGACACGCTGAGCTCCCAGAGGTACCTCGCGGGAGCCTCGACGACGAGTGGTTGCCCGTTGTGGGCACGAAGCACTGGTGGTGATCACTCGCGACAAGCGGATCCGCTATCGCCCGGCCGAGAAGCGACTATGGGTCGAGCACCGTGTGCGCGGCTTTGTCCTCACCGGCCGCCGCAGCCAATCAACAGGCGACAGCCTCGCGATCCTCGAACGACATTGGGTCCGGATCGACTTCCTCGTTGACCGCGAGGCCGACGGGCCGTGGATGCAGGCGGTGACGCTTGCTGGCATTAGTCCGATCGACCTCGGCTGATCACTGGTCAGCGGGCGACTTGGTCGGTGATGGTGATCCGGTGCACCGAAAGCGGCTATCCGTCCGATGGGCCGGCCGATTGCTCAGTCGGCGTCGGGTCATCGACGGTGATGCCGAAGGAAGCCAGGAACACCAGAGCGAACGAGACGGCTTGGTCTGGGGCGAGGACGATGTCCCGGAGATACCCGATGCCGCCCAGGTCATAGACCGTCGTGCGCTCGAGCCGAAGCGCCGAGACCACGGCCTGCGAGAACTCGGCTCCGGTGAGGTCGCAGCCGAGGAACCCCGTGCGCTTCACTGACGCGGCGTAGAAGTCGGCCCGGCGGAGGTCGCAATCCACGAACTCGGCGCGGTCGATGGCCGCCATGCGGAACCAGGCATCATCGAGCCTGGCATCGACGAAGCTGACGTGCTCGGCGTGGAGGTCGGCCGTCGACAGGCCCGACATGCGACAGCCCTCGAAGCGAACCCGCCGGAGCTTCGCTCCCGACAGGGTCACCCCCGAGAGCTCGCAGTCCACGAGCACCACGTCCTCGAGCTCCAGCTCGGCGAAGGTCGACCCGGTGAGCTGCACCCGATCGAGCCGACACCCGAACAGGGAGAGCCGGTCGAGGGCGCCGCTCGTCAGGTCACCGGTGACGAGTGCGTCATCGACGTCGTCGCCGTCGGTCAGGTCAGCGATGTCCACCCTGTCGAGGTCGTCAGAGATCTCGGGCGGATCCACCGAGGCGGGACCGGTCAATCGATGGTCATCTGGCCGGTGACGGGGAACTCCTTGCGGACCACGAGGCGGTCC
>CAZEZV010000425.1:0-2542 GCA_964516725.1 uncultured Phycisphaeraceae bacterium | reverse complement strand
TCTTCGACGGCGATGGGGAGGCGGTGGATTTCGTCGATGAAGAGGATGTCGCCTTGGCCCAGGCGCGTGAGTGCGGCGACGAGGTCGGTGCCTCGTGCGAGGGCGGGGCCGCTGGTGATTTGGATTTTGCCGCCCATTTCCTGGGCGAGAACGTGGGCGAGGCTGGTTTTGCCCAGGCCTGGCGGGCCGTGGAGGAGCGTGTGTTCGAGTGGTTCGCCTCGCTCGCGTGCGGCGTGGATGGCGATCTTCATGCGCTCGATGAGGTCGGCTTGGCCCACGTATTCGTCGATTTTGGTGGGGCGGAGAGCCCAGTTGAGTTGTTCTTCTTGGGGCTGCTGGTCGGCGGAGATGACGCGGGTGGTGGTCAAGGGAGGAGTGTAGGAAGAGACGGTGAGACGGTGAGACGGTGAGACGGTGAGACGGTGAAGCGGTGAAGCGGTGAAGCGATGAAGCGATGAAGCGATGAAGCGATGAAGCGATGAAGCGATGAAGCGATGCGAGATTGTGTGGGTTGGGTCTGCGCTGCGGCGATTGATATACTTGGGGCTATGAACACGCCGGGTGGAATTGCGCTTGTGGTTACTTCGATTGCTTCGGATTCGCATCCGATTTTGCGGGAGTTGTCGCGTGGGTGTGCGGGGGCGGGGTGGCGGTTTGTGGTGATCGGGGACACGAAGAGTCCGGCGACGTTTTCGCTGGAGGGGTGCGAGTTTCTGAGTGTGGATGATCAGTTGGCGTGGGGGCAGAAGCTGAACTTGCGGTATGCGCGGAGCTGTCCGACGCGGCATTATGCGAGGAAGAATGTTGGGTATCTGGAGGCGATTCGGGGTGGGGCGGGGGTGATCGTTGAGACGGATGATGACAATGTTCCGTTGGGGAACGGGGAGCGGGGAACGGCGAGCGGCGAGCGGTATTTCTATGGCGTGCGTGATGCTGCGAAGCGGGTGCGGGTGGTGACGAGTGCGCCGGTGACTGATGCGAAAGGGAATGTTTCGCAGGCTTGGGTGAATGTGTATCGGTACTTCACGAAGCATGGGGACCAGCGTGGGGAGCCGGCGATTTGGCCGCGTGGGTTGGCGTTGGATTGGATTCACAAGGGCGTGCCGGAACTTGCGGGTGCGGCGGTTCGGGATGTGACGTGTCCGATTCAGCAGGGGTTGGCGAATGACAATCCTGATGTTGATGCGGTGTATCGGTTGTGTCGGTCGCTGCCGTTTTCGTTTGAGGATGGGGAGAGTGTTGGGCTTGGCGATGGGGCGTGGTGTCCGTTCAACAGTCAGAACACGACGTGGTTTCCGGCGGCGTTCCCGATGTTGTACTTGCCGGCGCTGTGCAGTTTTCGGATGACGGATATCTGGCGGTCGTTTGTCGCGCAGCGGGTGTGCTGGGCGAATGGGTGGCCGATCTTGTTTCATCGCGCGACGGTGCGGCAGGAGCGCAATGACCACAACCTGATGCGGGACTTTGAGGATGAGATTTCCGGGTACTTGCAGAACGCGAAAATCGCCGAGACGCTTGCGGCGCTGGACCTGCCCGCGGGTGAGCAGCATGTCGCGGCGAATGTGCGGCGTTGCTATCATGCGATGACGGCCAAGGGGTTGCTCCCGCTGGAAGAAGTGTCGCTGCTTGATGCGTGGCTGCATGATCTTTCGATGGTGAGAAACGGGCCTGGGAATAGTGGAAGCAGAGTCGACGCGGGAACCGTGGCTGAGGTGAAACCTCATGCACAGGTCAAGGCGTGATTGGCCGCGATAATCAACTCATCAACGCCACGGGCGTAGAACTGGCAGCACACTTGACGAGTGGAACGAACAGCGCGGTGGCGGGTATTGAAGCGGCACAGGCGATGCCGATGCAGCGGCCTGCATCAGAGATTGAAGCCAAGCTGACGACGCACGGGGGCGCTGCGGCGCTGCGCGTGTCGTTGTGCCTGCTCACGTGGAATGAGCTTGAAGGGTGCAAGCTTGATGTGCCGGGTTTACCTCTCCATCAGTTTGATGAGGTGTACGCGCTCGATGGCGGCAGCAGGGATGGAACCATCGAGTACCTGAAGTCGCGCGGCATTGTGGTTCATACACAGCAAAGGCGTGGATACAACGCGGCGATCATCGAGGGCTTTGAGCATTGCACGACGGATGCCGTGGTGCTGTATCACCCAAAGGGGAGCATTGATCCGCGCGAGGTTTTGCTGTGCAAGCAGATGCTGGCGGATGGGTATGACCTTGCGATTGGCAGCCGGATCATGGAGGGCGGGCACAACGAAGAGGACGGGAAGTTTTTGAAGCCGCGCAAGTGGTTTGTGGAGGGGCTGGGGCTGATCGGGTCATTGATTTGGAAACGCGGCTCGCAGAACACTGCGTGGGACGTGCTTCACGGTTTCCGAGGCATGCGCCGCGAACAGTTCTTCGCTATTGACCCGCTCCCTAACGGACTCTCGATGGACCTGGAGATGGTCGTTCGCAGTTACCGCAAGGGATTCCGCGTTGGTGAGTTTCCGAGCGTTGAGAAGTCACGGCCGCACGGGGCGACGCATTTCAAGGCG
>CAZEZV010000424.1:0-2549 GCA_964516725.1 uncultured Phycisphaeraceae bacterium | reverse complement strand
AAAGATGACATTCGGGCTCTTGCCGCCAAGCTCAAATGTAAGCCGCTTCATCGTGTCGGCCGCCTCACGCTGAATGATCTTGGCCGTGTCGCCTTCGCCCGTGAAGGCGACCTTATCGATGCCCGGGTGCTTCACAATCGCCGCACCCGCCGTCGGCCCATAACCAGGCACTACATTGATGACGCCATCGGGAATCCCCGCCTTCTGCGCCAGGCGTGCCATCCGCAAACAGAATCATCGCCTCGATGCTGTCGCTGTCCATTGTCTCTAATGGATTCGCAACGACCATATCAATCCGTTTGCGTTTCATCTTCGCCGTCGCGGCTTCGAGCATCTCCGCGCGAGGCTCAAGCGCAAAGCCCACAAACAACTGGTCGTCACGCCGAGTCGAGCCAACTTCCGCGAGCAAGTCCGGGGTCGGTTCAAGTTCAAGCGTCAAGTTCTCAGTCTTGCGTCGAAACTTGCCGCCAAAGAATGCCGGATCAACCTTCGGGCGATAGTCGGCCACCGCCGCAGCCATGATCAAAATGTCCGCCGACCCCACATGTTCCCGCAGCAAACCCCGCAAGTCCTCACACGTGCGGAACCGCTTGACATTGACACGCGAATCTGTTGGTGCCACTGGGGCAGGACCCAGCAGCAATGTCACGCGCAGGTTTCTCGCCGCGGCTTCGTGGGCGAGGGCTGTGCCCATGCGCCCCGAGGACCGGTTGCCGATGAACCGCACGGCGTCGATGGGCTCGTGGGTGGGGCCGGCGGTGATGAGAATGTGCGGGTGTGGTTTGGAGTTGTGCGATGATGTCATGTTCGATTGAATGATATTGATGGAGATGGAGTCGCGTCGGAGCGAAGTGCTTTCAGGTTCTGATGGCTTTTTGAAGGCAGAGGAAAGCAGAGAGCAGAAAGAGGAAACCAGAGAGAACGCTTGAGGAGTTGCATACGCGGGCTTCAGTGCTTGCACACCAAACCCGCTCTGTTTTCCTCTCTTTGGCTCTCTGTCTTCCTCTGCGTTCTGTATTTTTTCCGTCCTACGCTAAGCCCCAACCCACGCGTCCCTGGCCAAGGTCGTCCAAGGAAGCGTTGACCGCAACGATTTTTCCCCCACAGGCAACCTGCCCGGGGTGTGAGGTTCTATGGCTCGTTCTCGCAAGAAACTTGGTGAAATCCTCGTCGACCTGGGCATCATCACCGCCCAGCAGGCCGAGCAAGTGACGCAGAAGGCCCGCGGCACGGGCAAACGCATCGGCGAAGCCCTCATCGAGGCGGGCGTCGCCAAGGAAGATCAGGTTGCCAAGGCGCTCGCCACGCAGTTTGGCCTTGAGTACGTTGATCTTGATGCCCCGGGCATCAAAGAACGCATCGACCTCAAGCTCATCCCCGACGAACTCGTCAAGAAGCATCTCATCCTTCCCCTTGGCAAAACGGGCGGCCGGCTCGCGATGATCATCCACGATCCGCTCGACCTGCAACTCATGGACATGCTGCGTTTCCGCTTGAACGTCGAAATCGACGCGAAGCTCGCGAGCAAGGGGCAGATCAGAAAGTACCTCGAAGCCAGCAACGCCGGCACCGCTCGCAGTTTCAAAGCCACCGAGAGCCTCGTGACAAGCTCCATCGACAAGTCGGTGGACAAGAGCGTCGATAAGTCGGTCGATCGCTCGCTCGACAAGTCGGTGGACGTCACGGAAGACGACGCCCCGATTGTCAAACTCGCCAACCGCCTCATCGCCGAAGCCGTGCGCATGCGGGCCAGCGATATTCACATCGAACCCATGGGAGATCGTGTCCGTCTGCGCTACCGCATCGACGGCGTGTGCATGGAGCGCGACAACCTGCCCAAGCGCATGCAGAACGCTCTGCTCAGCCGCATCAAGCTGATGGCGGGCATCAACATCGCCGAGAAGCGCGTGCCGCAGGACGGGCGAATCAAGTTGGAGGTTGACGGCGTCAACATCGACTTCCGAGTCAGCGCGTGCCCGATCTATCACGGCGAGTCGATGGTGCTCCGCGTGTTGCGCCCCGACAGCGTGCGCATCGGTCTTGTGAACCTTGGCTTTGAGCCAGACAACCTCGCGGTGTTCAACAAGATCATCCGCCGCCCAAACGGCATCTTTTTGGTGACGGGTCCCACAGGTTCGGGCAAGACAACAACGCTGTATTCCGCGCTCGACGTGCTCAACCGTCCCGACAAGAAGATCATCACCGCCGAAGACCCCGTCGAATATCAGTTCCAAGGCATCAACCAGTGCCAGGTGCGCGAAAGCATTCACCTGGGCTTCAAGGAAATCCTGCGTTCGATGCTGCGTCAGGCGCCCAACATCATTCTGGTGGGCGAAATCCGCGATAAGGAAGTGGCTGAAATCGCCATTCAGGCCGCGCTCACAGGCCACTTGGTTTTCAGCACGCTCCACACCAACGACGCACCAAGCGCCATCACGCGTCTCATCGACATCGGCATCAAGCCGTTCCTTGTCGCGAGTTCGATCCAGGCCATCATGGCCCAGCGCCTCATCCGCGTGAACTGCTCCAAGTGCAAGCGGCTGATGAAG
>CAZEZV010000423.1:0-2559 GCA_964516725.1 uncultured Phycisphaeraceae bacterium | reverse complement strand
TCAACTGGCCCAGCACCGGCGCCGCGGCGTCCAGCACCTGCTCGGTGCGCTCGACGCGCAACCCCTGCTCATCGTAGCCGAACAGCAGCCGCGCGTCAGCGTCGCCGTCGCCATCCGAGTCGGTCAGCGCTTCGACCAACCGTCCGGCCACATCCCACCGCGACAACACGCGGTCCACCAAGTACGCGCTGGTTCGCAGGGTCTGGTCGCGGTACCGCGCCTGCGAGATTTTATTCCCACTGGCGTCGTACGCATACTCGGTCCAGCGGCCTTCGATGCGAAGGTGCATCGGCGTCGCCTCGAGCAGCAGCCGATCGTTCTGGTCATAAGTATAGTTCGTCGTCACATCGTCAATGTTGCTGGTCAGCGTGGCCGGGTCGTCGCGCCACGTTTCCTTCTCGCGACGATTGCCAACCAGGTCGTACGCGTAACGAGTCTTGACCTCGCCCGACAGACCGTGGTTGGAAGTTGCCAATGTGCAAGAGTATCACCACCAGATCTCCAAAACGGAGACCACATTGGCGTTTTCAGGTCAGCAACGTCGTGTCGCACGGCTCAATATCACATCCGTTCAATGAGAATCGTCTAAGTATGGCTAGCGCTGCGTCGGACACGACAAGGCGCGGCGATGAAGGCAGCAATCCAAAATCTGTCGCTCCTGCCCTTCCGGTAATGTGAAGCCAACAGAAAGTCGGAAGTGTGGCAGGAAGCAGTCCCAATGACTCGATCGTCGAGTATTCATCCGATTTGGTGACGTAAGTCGCACGGAATGTAGCGCCGGTCAGCTTGGCATCGATAATCGCGTCTTTAAGCCTTTCCGTTACGATGAATACGGGACTTGAAGTCGCAATGTCCGAGCCTAAATACCCATCAAATTCGAAATGCAAACTATGGATGTCCCATCCATCACTTGTTTTTGTAAACTCCGACTTCACGACCCAATTGCCGGGAACTTCCGGACGAACGGTCCAATACATCGTTTAGTTTCTCCTGACGGGTGGCAGAAACCTCGATCCAAGGGTATCGTCTATATGTGTTGCCCAATCTAACAACTGTTGTCGTGTTGCTGAGTCTGGGTGAGCGAAATAAAATTCGTCCCACAGCCTTCTAATCGTAGATAAGTGGGTGACGGCATCCCCCATCGCTATCCCCCTCAGGTTTTGTATCGAATGCAGTTCCAGCTCAGTGAACACTCCTGGGTACCTTGTAAGAACCTGCCTTTCAACAGCATGATGCACATGTGCAACCCGTCCGCGCAAGGTAGGAAACGCCTCGAAGAACGTAGCCGCGTAGTCGAGTCGTTTGGCGATGCCAACCGTTGCGCGGCCGTTCCGGCCGAAAATGCGACGCAGCTTGAAAGTGTCAATCGCGTCGCCAAAGATGCGTAGCGCGTCATCAAAGAATACGCCTGCGACAGGCACAAAGGCCATGGCAACATCGAATGATTGCGCGCTCTAATCGAATCCCCTGTTTTCAGCGGACTGCAGAGCAAATTGCCCCGCTGTGCCCTCCGCCTGATTCAGCGTGCTGCCAATCGAGGCCGCTGCCAAACTGCCGGCCAGCGCAAACTCTCGACCACTCGGGTCCGCGAAATTGACCCCATCCGCGGCTGGCTCGGCCGGCACCGAAGGCAATTCACTCTAACCGATCTTCACGGATCGACTTTTCGGCAGGGACAACAAAAGGTTCGTTAAGTGTCCAATCTCCCTTTATAGCGTCCAGTGCAATCCGCCGACCATCGTCGCACGCCGGACGCAACACCAGCATGGTGCCTTGGACTGAAACGATTCTCATTACATCTCCGAAATCAGCCACCCACAAAATGTCGCCTCTTGTATTCAACGCATTTGCGGATATCTCACAAACACAGATGCAACGAGACAATCCATGTACCGAGACCGCAACACACTCAACGCCCGCACCACCTGCTAGTGCGGTATTCCACGTTAGCGATAGCGTTCGCTGGTCGAACGCATACACCGTGCTAATGCTACCGACCAGTAGAAGTCCGACTTCCGGCCAAAAGTAAACGCTGGGATCTAACTCTGAAAGTAGGCCAAAAGCACCAAGGGGTTGTTCACGCGTTGCATCTCTAGCGACGAGCACCGCAAAATACAGGTGATCGCCACGGTGCTCAGCAGTCTCTGATAAGTACAATGGTATCTTCAGTGATCTTTCAATGAGCAGTCGAGCATGCTCTACAGGCAGCCTGCTTGTTGTGATCCATGTTTCAACACATGTGCCAAATGAATCGTTCACGCTACGATCCACAACAAATCCCGCAGACGTTAATTTCTTCGCTAGAACCATTATTCGTTTACCCTAAACCAGCGGCCACCAAGTCACGAGTTTCGCCATAACTTGGCGGATGCCATCGACAAATATTACTTCAGTTTGCCAAGACGTATACACGCTTCCTGCCGACAGGGAACCACGCGCTGGAAGTGCTACTGTCAATGCAATCCGGGTTTGTCCCGCGCCAGATTCAACTGCACGCTGAATTGCAGGACTTTTTGCCGCAGCTTGAAGTACATGTCCGGCGATTTCAACCGCATCGTC
>CAZEZV010000422.1:0-2564 GCA_964516725.1 uncultured Phycisphaeraceae bacterium | reverse complement strand
ATCTTCGACGCGAAGGCCGGCATCGAGCTCAACAAGAAGTTCTTCAAGATCGTGAGCTGGTACGACAACGAAGCCGGATACTCCACTCGCTGCGTGGACATCATCAAATACATAGCTGGGAAGGATAATGTGAAGTAAGCAACGACTCGTTTTTTTCAGCTAGGCCCTCCGCTTGGAACGGTTTGTGGTGGGCAAGCATCAAACATTTTGCCAGCGTCAGCCCCACCGACAAGCCGCGAACCTTGTCGGTGCTTTCTTTGCTTTGTTCAAGGCTCGCATTGCTTCCCACCGCATAACCTCGCCGACTTTGTTGCGTTCTTGTGTATCATCCACGCAAGAAGTTCGAGTTTGACGAGCCGCCAACCCTTTTCTCGTTTTTACATCGTCTCACCGTCTCATGACACGCCTCCCTCACGGTCGGGCTGCATGTTGCACAACTCCACCCCCCTTGCTCCCCCGCTTCTCCCAATTCCCGCGTGACCTCGCAGAGCGAAGTTTTTCAACTCGTTTCGGCGATATCCCAGCGCTGCTCGCGCATCCCGACTGGCGCGACAATCGGGCAACGGTCGGTGCTCGGTCTGTGCCAACGATTCTGTGGCTCCACGGGCGGACGGCGAACAAGGAACTCGACCCGGGCCGCTATCTCCGGTGGATTCGCGCGGGGTTTGCGGCGTGCGCGATTGATCTTCCCGGGCATGGGGAGCGGGCGATTGAGGGCTACGACTTGCCGGCCCGCACGCTCGACGTTTTAGAGCAAGCCCTGGCCGAAGTTGACGCCGTCGTCGAACATCTTGCCGACCCGACGTTCCACAACGCTTTCGACCTCAATCGCCTCGCCATCGGCGGCATGTCGCTGGGCGGCATGGTCGCGCTGCGCCGCCTTTGCACGCCTCATCCGTTCAAGTGCGCCGCCGTTGAAGCAACAACGGGATGGCTCACAGGCCTGTATGCGCCAGACACGCCACACGAATCGACGCACGTTCCTCGCGTCGCCCACCCGCCCGAGCGCATCAAACAGCTCGACCCCCTCCGTCACCTCGTCGGCAAGGCAGGCTCATGGAAACCCATCCCTCTCCTCGCGCTGCACAGCGAGACCGACCAATTGATCCCATTTGCGGTGCAACAGCACTTCATCCAGCGCCTCCGCGAGTTCTATCAGCAGCGTGGCGTTGGCCCTTCCATCATCGAATTTGTAAGCTGGCCGGAGACTGGCGCCCCGCTCGAACACATCGGCTTCGGGCGGATGTCCAACGACGCAAAGAATCTTCAAGTCGATTTCTTCCAGAAGCGGCTCGCCTAGCGCATGCCATGTGCCATCAATCCGCTGGCTGTGCATCGGATTGATGCAACTGGAATATGGATGCACAAACAACTCAGCAGCCGGCGGACGCCGCCGGTGCATCGCATCAATCTGGCCTCGAGGCAGGCCAGCTTGATGGCACGATCGACTGAATGAAAAACGCCGCGCTTTGGGGCGCGGCGTTGGTGCGTTTATGAGAATTGCGATTACAGCAGTGGCTCACTCGCGACGCCGCGGTTGGGCATCACTTCGACGTGTGGCGCGTCGAGGCGAGCGAGTTCTTCCTCTTCGAGCAGCTCGTCGTCGAAGTCGTCGCTTGGCAACTCGACCAGGGCCTTGACCTTGATTTCCTGGTATGGCCGGAAGCCGGTACCCGCCGGGATCAAGTGACCGAGCAGCACGTTCTCCTTGAGGCCCACCAGCGTGTCGCTCGCGCCCTTCAAGCTCGCTTCCGTCAGCACCTTCGTGCTTTCCTGGAAGCTTGCACCTGAGAGGAACGAGTCACTCGACAACGCAGCCTTGGTGATGCCCAACAGCAACGTGCGGCCCTTCGCCGGGCGAGCTCGCTTGGCCTTCGCGCCTTCCTTGCCGGCCGCCTCCGCCTTCGCGTTGGCTTCCTTGATCTGGTCGCGGTGAACCAATGCGCCCATCTTGAGGTCCGTGCCGCCCACTTCCGTGATGCGGAAGTAGCTCTCGATCTCGCGGTTGGTGTGCTTGAAGTTGTAGCGGTCCACAACTTCCTGAGGCAACAGGATTGTGTCGCCCGGGTCCTCGACCTTGACCTTGCGCAGCATCTGGCTCAGGATGAGTTCGATGTGCTTGTCATTGATCGGCACGCCCTGCGCACGATACACATTCTGCACTTCGTCAAGCATGTACGCCCACAGCGATTCTTCGCCCTTGATGCGCAGAATATCGTGAGGAACCAGCGGCCCTTCCGTCAGCGGATCGCCCGCCTGCACAAAGTCGCCCGCGTGAACGAGCAACTGCTTGTCGGCCGGCACATGGTGATCTTTCTCAAGACCCGACTCGCTCACAACGCGGATCGTAATCTTGCCCTTGCGCTTGTCGGAGAAGATTTCGATGCGGCCCGAGATTTCCGCCATCACAGCGGGCTCCTTGGGCTTGCGTGCCTCGAAAATTTCCGTCACGCGGGGCAGACCACCCACGATGTCCTGGCTGCCCGCCGCGGATCGCGGCTGACGTGCCAACATGTGACCGGGCTTGATCGCCTGACCATCTTCAACTTCGATACGGGCACGGG
>CAZEZV010000421.1:0-2565 GCA_964516725.1 uncultured Phycisphaeraceae bacterium | reverse complement strand
TGTTGAAGTTGATGTCGTTGCAGGTCGCGACCGGCGGGACGCATGGGCCTTCGGAGTAGACGCTTAGGAATGCTTCGATGTCCTGAGGATCGAAGATGGAGCCGTCGTTGTTGAAGTCGATGGAATCGCACGGGGGGGGACCGTCGCAGGATTCTGGGAAGTAGTCCTGATCGTCGCCATCGATTGAGTTCGGAAGATTGAAGATGACGTTGTCGATTTGGTAGTAGGCGTCTGGAGTGAACTTCTGGGCACCGAAGCCGATTTTGAACACACCCGGGATGTAGCCGTCAATGACTTCGCCCACGAAGATCGGCGTGAACGTGCCGTTCACACCGAGCTGCAGTGTGAGGCCTTCGGGTCCAAGTGCAACGCGCACGGTGCGCCATTGGTTGTCGGCGAGTTGTCCGACAGTTTTGCTGTTGCGGACGACGCCGTCGCGGAGAACTTGGATGACGCCCGGGCCGCCCGGCTCGGTGGGATCGAGGGCAAAGCGGAGCGTGAGAGGAGCGCCTTGTGCGCCGGCGTCGCCAAAGAAGATGAAGTCGGAGAGAGTGTCTTCAAAGAGCGTGAACGAAAAGCCGCGATTCTGGAGGTTGCCACCCATGCGGAAGTCAAAGGACGCCTGAAGGCGCGAGAGGGGTGTGGAGCGCAGCACGGGATGGATGATTGCGCCTTCGTCTGTGTTGAGCGTTGCGTCGAGTTCGATGATGCCGCCGCTCAATTGAGCCCCGCCATTGACAAAGAACAGCCCCGCGTCGGCTTCAAAGTGCGTCAACTCCGGCGTCGTCGTGTCGCAGTCGTCGGGCACGCCGTTGCTGTCGCAGTCTGTCGAGAACTGATTGAGGATGTCGCACGCATCGGGCACGAGGTTCCAATTGCAATCGGGCGTTGTGCCTTCGAGACACTCTTGAATGTCGGCGAGCGAGTTGGCGTTGCAATCGGGCGGGGTTTGGTAGCTCAGGAGGAGAATCTGTGAGCCGCGCTCGAGCGGGTTGCTGAGGGAGTCGTCCTTGTAGAGATCGGCGAAGTAGAGGCCGTCCGGACCGGGTGCGATTGCGCTGCAGCTTGCAACGCCGCTGCCCGCGTAGCGCGCCACGATTCGCGGCTGAGCTTGCAGCGTTTCGGTGAAGTTGGGAACCAGTTCCTGGATGCACTTTTCAAGACCCGTGCCGGGTCCGGCGGCGAATGTGCTGCCTGAGAGCGTGACGTAGCCTCGCCCGGTGTAGTTGCTTGGGAAGCCGCTGACGTTGTATCTCGCGCCGGACAGGAACGCGATATCAACAGGCGCGACGGAGGGAGACCAGACGTGCGTCGCGAACGTTGACATGCTCGCGTCGGAGCCGTCGTAACCATAGTTGCGGCCTGGGATGATCAGGCTGAGGCGATCAACGCCCGGGCCATTTTCGACGACCCAATAGGTGTTGTCGAAGGGGCGACGGTCGCCTCCGAAGGGGTTGCGATGCCCGCGCGTGTAGACGTAGTCGCGCGTGGTGATGCCGTCGTTGGCGTTGTAATAAGGATTGGTCGCGACGGGCTGGCCATCAGGCTGAATGCGCAGTATCTTGCCTCGCGGATCGTCGATGTCTTGGACGACGGAGATACTAAAGCCATCGCCCACATGGACCAGCAAGTTGCCATCGGTCATGAACATGAGATTGGAAATCTGGTGTGAGGGCGCGAGCAATGATGGCGAGAGGTCAAGCACGGTGGTGATCTGCCCCGCCATACGCCCGCCGTCCAACGCTTCGATGCGCTGTACCCGCCCTGATAGCAGGTCCGGCTGCGATGGATTGAAGCTGTACAGCATGCTCACGAACAAGTCGCCGGTGGATGGGTCCAATGCAACGCCCGCCAAGCCGCCCTCGCCCGAACCTGGAAAACCGCCCAAGGGATCAAAGTTCAGCAGTCCTGTTGCGAAGTCCGTGACGGTTCCGTTTCGTCGAACCAGTTTGACGTTTCCGTAGAGTTCGGTGACGTAGAACAGCGGATCGTCGGCATCGCCGCCCGCGTTGGGAATCATGGCAATATGAACTGGCAACTGGAAGCCTGATGCGAACACGGAGACTTTGAAGTCCGGGGTCGTGGTCCAAGGCGCGAGATTTCGGCGCGCGACGGTTTCAAAGTGCGGCTCTGGGTGCCCCGGCTCGACGTGATACGTACTGCCTTCACTCGCAACCCAGAAACTGATGTCGGTTCCTGCATCCAACGAAACGCCCGGCAGGAAGATGGTCTCCCGCTTGCCGTTTCCACCCACGAACTGGAGATCAAGTTCTGGCAAGACAAGCGGCGAACTGCCGGCGAGCACAGTGACCTTCAGCGGCATGTGCATGCTCAGCGGCGGCGGGTTGTTCAGGATGTTGCCGCTTGGGCTGCCCTGAATGCTCAGGAACAGCGAGTTGCAGCACCCGGCGACGACTTGGATTTCGGCCTTGCTCGCGCCGCCGTTGTTTGGGAGTGCAAACGCAGCGCCTTGTGGCGTCGTGAGCAGAGGCAGTGGAGCTTGAGCGATATCGTGCAACTCAAGCGAGTAGACCTGCCCAAGGCTACCGGTGGTGAAGTCGCGGT
>CAZEZV010000420.1:0-2566 GCA_964516725.1 uncultured Phycisphaeraceae bacterium | reverse complement strand
CGTCAAAGCGACGCTCTCGGAGTTCGCCCGTATCAAGTATGCCTATCGGAATTCCACCCTGGCCATGAGCAAAGTATTTGCCCATCCAGCTTTGCAACTCAGGGAACTGACTTTCCCAGGAGCAAAACGTCTCGAAGATGTCAGCCCACAGAGTTCCTTTGCGCTTGTATTCTTCGTAGTGAGCCGTGCCGGGATACACGACGAACAACTGCGGAAAGATCGTCACTTCCTTCCCATGACGAGCGAATTCTGACCCAATGGAGCGGAGAATCGATGCAGTTTCGGCAGAATGGTCTCCTACCTCTTCCGGCAAACCGAACTGCATGTTGATAAAGAGCTGGGTTTGGGCGCGGGCGAGGCGTGGTACGATCGTGTTGACCAGCTTGTTCAGATAGCTGGCAGCATTGGGAGTCTTTCCAAGGAATCTCAGTTCAGCGCCGGTGACGGCTTCAACACCCAAGTAGATGGCATCGCACCCGGCTCCTTCGAGCAACTCCAACACCCCAGGTCGAGCGAGTGACTCAACACGGGTCTGGCAATCCCATGTGAACCTTAGACCCCTCGAGGTTAGTTCGCGTAGCGCCGTGGAAACCTCACGCGTTCGGTCGAGCGAATGCGCGAAGAAATTGTCCTCAATCGCTATCTTAGTAAAACCGTTACGCACAATCGTTTCGATGTCTTTGGCGACAGCGGCGGCCGATTTTGTTCGAATGCGCTGGTTGGCGACACTGCAGAATGAACACCTCAAGGGGCAACCGCGCGCGGAGACGTAAGTAAAATGATCAAACTTTCCCGGATGTGAGTGCTCTAGGAACCAGTGATCGTCAACCGCCAACCGGTCGAGCATGTCCTCGGACAAGTACGGTGCTTCTCGCGTCTCAATGTACTGTCCATTTTCAAGGCGCGACAAATTTGGTACGTTCGTCAGATCTGGCCAGTTGCGCGTGAGCGCAGCCAGGGCTTGCTCGCCTTCGCCTCTAACAATGAGATCAATGTCGCGCAGGTGATTCATCAGGATTGTCTGGGCGTCTGAAGATGCGTGCGGGCCCCCGAGAACAACCAACGCCTGATCCGAAAATCTGCGCTTCACGGCCTCCGCGACCGAAAGCGTCGCACGGTATGTCGCCGTCGTTGTTGTGATCCCGAAGAGAGCTGTGCCCTCTCGAAGACGCAAGGTCGAGAGTTCGGCGTCAATGAGATGTTCGGGTACGAGGCTGAGGTCGAGAACTTCGACAGGACAATCAGGAATGTGGAGGGCGATATGTTTTCGAAGTGAGAGCAGGCCCGTGGCGAAGCCCGCCAACAAGCCGGATTGTGGCGGCATCACGAGAAAGATTGAAGAGATCTTTCGGGCGGACATTGGCCAAATTACTCAATTTCTTAGCTACACCAACATGTTAGCGAGGCCTGAAGAGCCCCTCTAACGTCCCCTAACGGAACGGACAATGGGTGCGCTGGCCTCACAGCCCAGCCAGGTTCAAGCCCGCATTTGCCAGAACAAAAATCGCCGCGCCGGCGATCGTTCCAAGTATGCCCAAACCCACAGATGTACTCGATTGGGACAGCCAGGCTTGTCGCCAGGAAACACCAGCCGACGACCTGCTGATCATCGCTCCAACCGCGAGCCAGTACGAGCCAAGTGCGATAAGGAGCACGCTGGCCGACAACAAGCCGGGATTGGCCAGTCCTAGAGATGCGGCAGTCGACAAGCTCAGGACCAGCAAGATTACGCCTGCAATTGCCCTAAGTACTGTTCGAGTTACGCGAGCGCCCGTCGCTCCAGAGTAGCGCTGCGAAAAGTCGCCAATTGGCGTGCCTAGTACGACACGATCAAAAGCGTAGCGCCCCATATCGTAGATGGTGGCGCCCGCTATTGGAAAGAAGCCGAATAGGAAGTTCTCGGCAAAGGATATCCCATCCAGCGAGACGGCTCCGGATGCCACACCTGTGCACAACGCGACCGCGAATCCCCACGTCAGCGAGAAGAATGCGGCGTAGTGGCCATTGGTTCGCGTCGCGTATGCTCTGGTCCCTGCGCTGAAATAGATCAACAGCAACAAAAAAATGTGTCGCCAGTGACCGTGCAGCTTTAGATCCCAACCGATCTGAATTCCAAATTCTCGCAGGCGGTCCCCGATCCAAGGCGATGCCCATCCCAACACCGCTTCGGTGGCCCTGTCGTAATACGCTAGAAGGGTATCTAGAACCGAAGTGAAACTCATGTCGAACCCACGCTTGATCAGAAGCGTGAGAGAAAGCACGCTAAATGCTATTCCAAGAAACCGGTATAAGCGTAGCATGGATCGACCTTTCCCACAGGCATGGATAGATACCGTCGAGATAGGTGAAATATCACGCCTCGCTTGCAATGGCGCTCCCTTTGTCTCGCCCGTCGGCTTTCAAGGGCGTTAGGGCTCGTAAGGGGCCACGATTGTCCTTGTGAGATGAAAGAGCCTCTTCGAAACGGAGGCGACAAATGTCCCGAATTTTTCACGCGGTTGGAGCGATTGGGTCTTTCTGGTTCGCGATGAACTTCGCAATGAATTTGAACCCGAACGCTGAGCAA
>CAZEZV010000419.1:0-2596 GCA_964516725.1 uncultured Phycisphaeraceae bacterium | reverse complement strand
GAAGGCCTGACGCACAAGATCGCGGCGCGCCTGACCGCCGTCATCGAGCGCGCCGGTGCCGACGCCGGCGATACCGATGCCGCGCTCGAGCGCACCGCAGCAGCCATTCGAGTTGCCCTCGGCCCTCGAGCCACCGCTCCCCAAGCTCGGACTCGAGTTGCTCGATCACACGTCCACCGAGGCAGCTCCCTGCGCCAAGATCGCTGGCCTCTCGTTGCACGCAGCGCGTGTCGTGCCGGCCCACGACCGCGACGCCTTGGAAAAGCTCTGCCGCTACGGCCTGCCGCCGCCGTTCTCGCAGGAACGACTGAGCCGCAGATCCGATGGACGCATCGTCTACCACCTGCGCAAGCCCTGGCCCAACCCCCAAGGTGCAAATTGCCTGCTCTTGGAGCCCAGTGACTTCTTGCGCCGGCTTGCGGCGCTCGTGCCCGCGCCCTACACCAATCTCGTCCGCTACCACGGCGTCTTAGCTCCTCATGCGAGTATTCCACCTCCACACACTCGCCTGCCCCCCGCTGTGCAATCCCCATGATCGCCGCGGTACGCGCGGCGGTCAGCGCGTTGTGACTACCAGCTTGCGACTTGTCTCCTGCCCCGAAGCCGTCAACCTCACCACATAGACGCCACGTGGTGCAGTCAGTTCCTTGCGCACGCGAAACACCGACCCACTGGTCACGGCTCCACGGTAGAGCTGTTGCACCAAGCGACCCCTGACATCAACCAACGATAACGAGCAGTCACCGATCCTCGGAATGCTGCATTCGTACTCGACAACGTTTGCGTTGTGGTGGACGAGTCGCAGAAGGAGCCTCGTAGGCAGCGCATCGATGAATCTTGGTGTCCCGTACAGTTCGCCTGAGTGAAGCACAATGCGAAGGCGATACCACGCTGCAGCGCCATCGTCTGCAATATAGGCCGAGGCTTCTTGCGTCGGAACAAACGTCTCAACAACCCTATATGGGCCGCGTTCAGCCTGACCCCGTTCCACACTAACGGTTACGGCTTGCGCGTAGGTGTCTCGCGACAACGACCACGACAGCGTAACTCCTCGTTCGCCCCGTGATACGGATCGCCACTCCACTGCGACCGGCGATTGCGAGTCCATCAAGCGCGCCACGCCAAACGACGTGACGTTGCCGACTTGATTAAATCCGCCACCGATCCACAAACTTTCCTCGAAGTGGGCAGCACCGAAAATAGGGCCGTTAGTGCCATTGTCCACCGCAATCCAGTCGCTTCCGCTCCAGCGGGCGATGTGATTGACGGGTAATGACCCACTTTGCATGAAATCTCCAGTCGCATACAGCGCACCGTTTGAAATCGTAAGATCCGTTACAATACTCGAGAAGCCCGATCCCATTGGGTTCCATGCAGAGCCGTCCCAGCGGGCCACGCGCAACATTTCCTCTGTGCCGCTGTGCGTAAACGACCCCCCAGCAATGATATCCCCGTTGTATACGGCGATCGACAATACCGCGTCGTCAAATCCATTGCCCAGGGGTGTCCACGCATCACCACTCCATCGAGCGATCCGCTCCGCCGGCGTGGTCCCAATCCGGGTAAAGCGCCCCCCAACGATGAGCGTACTGTCACAGTCCAACAACTTGTACACCCCACCATTGGCGCCCCCTCTGTACGCTTCCCAGGTCGCGCCATTCCACCGGGCCAGGTAGGGCAAGTCCATTGCGCCGGAGGTGGTAAAATCACCGCCTGCGATCACGTCCGAGTTGTACGTACAAACAGTCTCAACGAGGTTGTTAAACCCATCTCCCATCGCTGCCCACGCCGATCCGTCCCACAATGCAATATGATTGAGATCGATTCCGCGATTGGCTGTGAACCACCCCCCTGCGACGAGCCCGCCGTGAAACGGCGCTAGCGCGATGATGTGCCCTCCACTAAAACGCGTTCCTAGGCGCTGCCACCCATCCACAGTTCGTACTTGCACGGACGTTTCTAGATCGCCACCGAAGGAAACATCCGCTGCCATCCACAAGTTATCGGCATCCGTCGCGAGGGCATTGACGATCCCCAGAATGCCGCGCCCCTGCGACACTGCGTGCCATTGAGCGTCGCTCCATTTTGCAATTCCAAACACCATCTGCTCCTCGGCGCGCAGAAACGCTCCGCCGGCGAAAACGCCAACATGCGTGGACAGGAGGGCGTTTACGAAAGGGACGTTCGGAGCGATCGCGGACACACCGCCACCGAGTGCAGTCCACTGCACTCCATCCCAACAAGCGACGTTTGCCACGGGCGTGTCGCCGGCGCCCGTGAAGGAGCCACCAACCAGCAGATACTCAGCGGAGTTCGCGAGAGACAAGACGAGTGGGAACGTCCCGTTCAGTCCGGCACCAAGCGGATGCCACTGATTGCCATCCCACCGCGCAATGGCGCTTGCGGCTTGTCTGTCGGCGTATTGAAACGCACCTCCAGCAACCAGGTGACCCTGATACGCAGCGAGCGCCTCGACAACCTGATCAAGCGTACCCGCCCCAGACCATGAAGTGCCGTCCCAGCGTGCGACGTATTTTGCCGGGGCGCCGCCTGCATGCGTGAAATAGCCTCCGGCAAAGAGGAATCCGCCGGTAAC
>CAZEZV010000418.1:0-2600 GCA_964516725.1 uncultured Phycisphaeraceae bacterium | reverse complement strand
GTTCGGTTCTTCTGTGCTCAGCCGAAGAGGGACGGCGCGGCCGAACAAGGAGTTGAAGCTGCCGAAGCATGAGCATTATCGAGCGTGGCAGCTTCACTCCAGTGTTATGCAGCTCGGAAGTCCCCGTGATGGAGAGTCGCCAATGAGACGCATCTTGCTCGCCGCAGTTGCTGGAATCGTTGCTAATTTGGTGGCACACCTTCAAACAGTCGTGCTGTGGCGATTCGTATATGCCCGCTTCCCATGGCCTGGGTATGAGCACACGATGAGAAGCGGGGAAATTGACCCCTCGTTTGCCAACTCACCCGCAGCCTTGCTAGTAACTTTCGTCATCCTCTTTGCGGGCGGTTTGACGGTGCTCCGGAAGCCGAGCGCTTTGCGCCCCGTTGCCGCCACCTGCTATTGGCTTGTGAGCAGCATCGCACTCGTTGCGGTATCGCTGATTTCTCCTGATGCACGCGAGAGCAACCTACTTCCAATAGGCATACTGATTGTCTTGTTCTACGGTACCGTCGCGGCAACGTTCGCGTGGCTCGTTGCAATCTTCATTTCGCGAAATGACAAGGTGCCCGCCTCAGCGGCCACTTGGAAGTAACAGGCACGTGGGCATAGATCGATGGAACCGCACAACAACGCGCTTCGGCGGACAGCGCTTTGCGCCGTCGGTGATCGCTAAGGCGTTGGGCCTCGGAGTCAAGCAATGCGGTATGCCAACGGAATAGCGCCTGTCGGCGTGATGTGCGTAGCAACGACATAGCAGCACCGCGATCCATCGCCATGATGAACCGGGAGACCGCATGTTCGACCATGTCAAGTTTGGAGTCAGCGACTATGCAGCGAGCAAGGCGTTCTTCACGAAGGCACTCGAACCACTCGGAGTAACCGTCGCCACCGAGTGGCCACCGAACGGTATCGAACTTAGTCAACCGGACGGTACGGTTTCTTTGTGCCTGTACCAAACCGAGGAGAAGCCGGCGCCTCTTCACTTGGCGTTCGTGGCCGAAAGTCGCGAGCAAGTTCAAGCGTTCTATCTCGCAGCATTGAAGGCGGGCGGGAAAGACAACGGTCCGCCCGGTCTGCGCCCGCAGTACAGCGGCAACTACTACGCAGCCTTCGTCATTGGTCCAGACGGACATAACATTGAGGCGGTTTACCACGAACCCGAGGCCTAACGCCTCGCTCAAGCGGAGCGCCAACGGCATGCCACCAGGCCCTGTCTGTGGTGCGCAGCAACTTCCACAGCCCAGGCCTGGCGTCCTGCCGCTATCGCCCACTGAGTTCGAAAGTTCGTATGAGACAGGAGACTCGAAGTGACCAAGGTTCCGCTGGGGACAGAACGGGTCCGGCCATTCATACCGGCGAGAGACTTTGATCTTTCGAAGCGATTCTACGAAGCACTGGGATTCGAGATAGTTCTCGACAGCGATGTTGCAATCTTCAATGCCGGCGCCGGCAGCTTCATCTTGCAGCGGTACTACCAGGAAGACTGGGCTAGTCACTACATGATGCAACTGATGGTGGATGACCTGGATGCGTGGTGGACTCATATCGAGTCGCTGGATCTAGTCAAGACATTCGGCGTCCCCGCGCCACGAGCGCCAGCAATGCAATCGTGGGGGCTGCGCGTTGCTTTCGTTGTGGATCCATCCGGCATCCTTTGGCACGTTGCGCAACGACGCGACGGGGCGAGGCACGATCAATAACTGCAACGCGCCGAAGAAGAAGCTGCAGTCGACCGGCTCCGCTGGTGACTGAGCGGCTCCTTCGGCATTCGATATGAGCGACCGGGCGCGCGTGACCTTGGCACTACTCCTTGCGACTTCGCTGAGCGTCGCTGCCACGAACGCGTTTCCCGTCCGAGCCCGGCTGATGCGTGCAAGGGGTCGCAATCGGCAGCACTCATGCATTCCCGCAGAGCCCACAGAGTCCTCCCGAATGCGCTTCCACCAAGGCACCCAGTGCCTCTGAGGTCCTCGATGAAAGACATCAGGTTTGTTGTCCTGCACGCACCCGGACCCAAGTGGATCAAGGGCAAGAGCATGTTCGAGCAAGAGGGGATTCGAGAGCACGTTGAGCACTTCAGTAAGTGGCTGGAGAATGGAAAACTGAGCTTGGGCGGCCCGCACCTCGACGAGCGCGGCGGCGGAATGATGATTCCAACGCTGGGCGTTCCCGAAGCTGAGGTTAAGCATTTCGCGGCCGATGATCTGGCAGTGAAGTCAGGACTGTTGAGCTTGGAGGTCCGGCCATGGCTCATCGGAATGAGCGCTTGAGCACAGTTCTGTCAACGGGCGGTTCGTCAGATCGCGGGGACAGTCGTTCAGCGAGGCCTAACCCCTCGCTCAGCCGGACTCGCTACGACACGCATCGTAAGCCTGGTCCGCGGCACATGGTGCATCATCGCGTACGAGGCAAACGGCGCTTGACAGCGCAGGCCGGTTAACTCGAGCGCTTGGCAGCAGCGCTTCACAGCTTTTCAGATTAGGAAGGTGGACCACATCTTGAAAGCACCTGTATTCCTCCAGGTTGCACTGAACGGTGACCGAATTCATTCGGCTGCACCACGCACACCTGCGGCAATCGCGACGGCTGCCAGTGCA
>CAZEZV010000417.1:0-2660 GCA_964516725.1 uncultured Phycisphaeraceae bacterium | reverse complement strand
TCTTCACTGAACCCGGATTCTCTGCAAGTTTCACAGTCGGTCGAATCGGCCTTGCCGCGAGCTCACCGCCACAGTTCGGACACACCATTCGCAACTTGCCACGGGCACACGCCTCGCAGAACGTGCATTCAAACGAGCAGATCATCGCGCCGGCGGCGTCGGGCTGCAGGTCGCAGTCGCAGCACTCGCAATTTGGTCTCATTTCGAGCATGTTTTCCTCGCAATCAAGCAGTGCGTATACCGCGTGTGACTGTGTGGGTCATTTTCGTACTGTCATTTGTTGACTGTATCGAGATCGAAGGCATGGAACGGTTCTGCCGAAGTCAGGGCGGGCTATCCAGACCTTCGCTCGATGACACATTCATATTCGTTGGCGGTTGCGGGGACGTTCTGAGGGCACACAGCGTGACGATCCGGCGGCGGGTTCTGGAGCGCGGTGTGCGCTTGAGGCGTGGCAGTGACGTGACACGGGAGTGAACGAGAGCATGAGTGAACGGCAAGGAGTTCGGGCGAAGTGATTGTCGCAGTGTCGTAGGAAACGGGGGGGGGAGGTGGAATTGCAATCGCGTTGATGTCTCGCAAGTCCATCGATGACGCCGGAGCCTTCTGGGGTTTCTGGTTGAGTCCCTGGAGGAGTGCTTGACTGACCGCTCGGACGGCGGGGCTTGGTGACTTCGAGGTGACGGAGGAGGCGCGAGGCGGCGCGGTGGATGAGCCTTTGATCGGTTGATCGAGTAAGCGTTGCATCGAGAGCGCGGAGTGCGCGTTCTCTGCGTTCGTTGTTTTTCAGTGCGTTGATGGCGGCAATCCACTGCTTGACGGCGGGGTCGCACAGCTTGTGGATGAGATCGAAGAAGTCCGCGTTGAGTTCCACTGCGAGGTTCTCGACATCCTGATCTGCGTTTATGAACGCGGCGATCAGTCGGCGGGATTCGTACGGGATCGTCGGCAGGTCGGTGAGATGTTGTGACATGGCCTCGAGCATGCGGGATCATGACATGGGATGTTTGAAAAAGCAAGGGGGAAGTTGAGAGTGACCGCGAAGTTGCGCACAAGGACGGTCGGTCGGGTGCATTTTGGGAGGGTTTCTTGAAGGGTCGGATGGATGCTGGTTGATCACATCAGGCAGGACCCAACCGGACTTTCGCTCGAAGACTTGCTCAGGTCCGGCGTCACTCGGAAGCATTCTTCGAAATGAACTTGTGCGGCGCGAGCCATATCCACGCGATGATGGCAAGTGGGAGCGCCGTCATGAACTCGCCTGCGCTGCACACCAGCGCGAGCAAGGCGACGGTTTCCTTTGAGAGGCCCATCAGGCCTCCGGCGAATGCTGTGCCTGCTTCAGTGAATCCGAGCGTTCCTGCAGGTGCCATCGCTCGCAGCAGCATGTTTGTGCTTCCGACCTGCATGCCTTGCGAGGGCGTCAGCGCGACGCCAGCGATGCTGGCCGCGATCCAGAAGCGCAGGCCGTAGGTGCACAGGTCAAGCAGACGCAAGCCAACGTGCGCCGCCACGATGCCGCGCGACAGCGCGATGCGTTCGGCACCCATGGACAGGAGGCCGAACTTTGGGAACCGCTTTGCAACCGCGGGAATGAGCAGCCCTCCGCCGTGGACAATCAATAGAAACGCGCCCAGCGAGAGCACGATCAGCCCGATCGTCACCGCATCAAACACGCCTCGCAAGACGATGACGGCGACGACGATGCCGACGGTTCCAAGCGTGAGGCCGGCGAATGCGGCGTACCACGCGCCCATGTGTTTCCAGGAGACGCCGTGCTTTCGCACGTGGACGAGCGTCCGGACGATCAGACTCAGTTTGAAAGGCAAGACTGACAGGCAGGTCGCGATCCAGTTCGCGGCGATTGTTTCGCCCAGCGGGATTTTCTTGAGGGGTCGGAGTGTGATGTTGAACATGACACCGTTGATGCAGAGGCTGAGGGCTGACAACGCGAACAACGCCGCGACTTTCTCGATCGGTGCTTGACGCAACACTTCGATTCGCTGGGCGTTGTCGCCGCTGGTTGCGAGGCGGAGCGCCCAGATGAGCAAGGCGATACCGATGAACGCGCCACAGACTTGCAGCAGGATTTTCAGCCACGTGCGAGGCGGCTGTTGGTTGCCTGTGTTTGATTGACCTGCTGGCTCCATTAGTCAAGGTATGCCGTAGCAGCTTGAGTTGAGAGGTACAAGCCCGCCAAGCGGGCGACGACAGTCTGTCGCCGTGCAGCACGATTCCTTCGCCCTCGTCGAGGGCTCGGCTCCTTTTGGCTGCGCATGGTGCACCAGCTTTCGCCGGTGGCTACCAACCTCCGCCTGCTTCGCAGGCTCATGCAAGAGTTCTACACGAGCAATCCAACGCGGACTGCATAGGACCGCGGTCAGCGACACATGCCAACGACGCTCTGTCCTCAAACAGCATCACGCTGCCATGCGCTGCTCGCCAGACTCCGACGCTCGCAGCATGGTGCCTGCGACTGCGTCCAACACGAAGCCCCAGTCGTGATGCAGTTCGTGCGTCCAGTCATCACCGCTCAAACGCTGAAAGGCATCGAGCATCTCTTCTCTTACGGCAGCGAAGTCTTCAGTCCTTGCCCCTCGCTCGATCGCTGATTGACCCGCGTTCATAAGCGCGGGCTCCAATACTGTGTAGTGCGAGAG
>CAZEZV010000416.1:0-2661 GCA_964516725.1 uncultured Phycisphaeraceae bacterium | reverse complement strand
AGCGGCTGAAATCTGACATGCGTGAAGATCGGCTCGCGTCAGATTGACCGATAGGTTACAATTCTGGTAGTGTCCATCTGATTTCAAGAGATACCCCAGACTTGGGGCGACCGTTCAACGAGGAGTTTTTCGATGCCGACGACCCAGGAATACGTCCAAACTGACCGCGAGCGTCGCTTCCTTGAGCGCGTTGTGGACGCCCAGTACAAGCGTGAGATCATCAACGGCCTTGCGCCGTTTATCGATGAGCGTGCACCGGCGGACATGATGAACTTCTACAGCCGCAACGAACTCGTGCAGTTGGGTGGGCTCAAGGGCACGCCCCGCGACGTCGAGAAGCGCATGCCTGTGAAGGTCACGCGTCACTACTTCGATCTTGCGACCAAGAGCAAGCCGATGCAGCGCCTCGTCAAGGCCAGCCCGGAAGAGACGAACGATCTCGCCGGCTCGGAGGACCCGGGCCACCAGATGGACTACAGCCCGGTTGAAGGCCTCTTGCACAAGTATGAGATGGGGTTGCTGTACACCGTCTCGACCTGCTCCGCGCACTGCCGGTTCTGTTATCGAGAAGAGCTGATCGCTCGCAAAGAAATTCAGCGTCAGGACGGCACCGTTGCGAAGAAGGGACTTGCCGAGATTCCCGACGTGTGTGAGTACATCCGCGACTTCAACGCGAAGGTTGCTGCCAATGGCGGCCGGCATCCTGAGTCAGGGCGCGAAAAACTCCGCGAGATTCTGCTCTCGGGCGGCGATCCGATGGTGTTGAACAACTCAAAGATCGCCGCGTGGATGGCGGCGCTTGCCGAGGCTGGCGTGGAGTCAATCCGCATCGGCACGAAGGAGATGGCGTTCTACCCCAAGCGCTTCGATGAGACGTTCCTCGCGATGCTCGACGCCTTCCACGAGACCTATCCCGAAGTCGGCGTCCACATCATGGTGCACTTTGAGCACCCCGACGAATTCCTCGTCAAGGACGACAATGGCGACTACGTGCAGGACGAAAAAGGCTTTTTCAAGTGGGTACCAGACACCGGCGCTGCGATGCGAGGCGTGCTCGCCCGCAGTTGGATCACGGTCGAGAACCAAACGCCCATCATTCGCGACATCAACGACGATCCCGATGCCCTTCGAATCATGCAGCGCGAAATCAAACGCATCGGCGCGGACAACCACTACTTCTTCTGTGGCCGAGACATCGTTGCGTACAAAGCGTTCAACGTTCCCATCGAACGCGCGTGGCAGATTCTCAATGAGTCGCAGAAGGGCCTTTCGGGCGTCGAAGCCCACGCCCGCCTCTCGATCACGCACTACAAGGGCAAAACCGAAGTAGTCGCCGTGACCAACGAGCCCATCCCGGGCCTTGCCGGAGCGGAAAATGGCGTGCTGATCTTCAAACTCCTGCGCAGCGTCGGCAGCGCGCCCGATCGCTGCAAAGTCTGCATCGTCGGCCGCAACCCCAAAGCGATCTGGTTCAACGACTACGAAGATCGCGTGCTGTTTGATGAAGCAGGGCTCTTTGATTACTCTCGCGTGAAGAGTGCGACGACATTGGCGACACACTGAGCAGGCCCGGTGTCTCGCCGGGCACCGATCACCAACGAGTCCCTCAATGAGTACCGTGCCCGGCGAGACGCCGGGCCTACATGCAGACTAGACGATGATCAACAAGCGTGTCAAAGCACCTAGCGACGCCGTGGCGGACATTCCCGACGGCGCAACCGTGATGATTGGCGGATTTGGTGAGGCGGGGAGCCCCATCGAACTCATCCATGCGCTAATCGACCAGGGGGCAAAGCGCCTCACCGTCATCAGCAATAACACTGGCAGCGGCGAAGTCGGCCTCGCCGCGCTGCTGAAGGCCGGGCGTGTGTCGAAGGTGGTCTGCTCTTTCCCGCGAACTGCGAACTCAACTGTCTTTCCCGATCTCTACCGCAGCGGCAAGATCGAGCTCGAACTCGTCCCTCAGGGCACGCTCGCCGAACGCATCCGCGCAGGCGGCGCGGGCATCCCGGCATTCTTCACCCCCGCGGCGGTGGGCACACCGCTCGCCGAGGGCAAGGAATCACGCACGTTTGACGGCAAGGAGTACCTGCTCGAGCGCTGGCTGCGTGCAGATTTCGCATTGATCAAAGGCCGCAGCGCCGACACGCACGGCAACGTCGTGTACAACAAGACCGCACGCAACTTTGGACCAATCATGGCGATGGCCGCGAAAGTGAGCATTGTGCAAGTGAACTCGGTTGTTGCGCCGGGCGGGATTGATCCCGAGGTCGTTGTCTCGCCCGGCATCTTTGTTGACCGTGTCGTTGAAGTTCCCAATCCACAGCACGAATCCGAACTCGTCGCGGCGGGGGCGACCTACCCATGAGCACGCAAGCCGATCAAGTTGGTTGGAGTAGAGACGACATGGCACGCCGTGTCGCGCTCGACATTCGCAGTGGGTCGTACGTAAACCTGGGCATCGGCATACCCGAATTGGTCGCGAAGTTCGTGCCCGAAGGACGCACGTTTGTTTATCACACCGAGAACGGCTTGCTGGGCATGGGTCCGTCGCCTGACAAAGCCAACGCTGATCCAGAGTTGATCAACGCAGGCAAACGCCAAGTCACCGCCCTTCCTGGCGCGGCGTACTTCCACCACGCCGATAGTTTCGCGATGATC
>CAZEZV010000415.1:0-2662 GCA_964516725.1 uncultured Phycisphaeraceae bacterium | reverse complement strand
GAAGAGCTCCCGCATTTCCTCAAACAACTGCGCGGCGAGCGTCTTGATCTGCGACAGAATCATCGTGGGCTTGCCCAACTGCGCGATGACGAGCGCCATCGTGAACGTCTTGCCGGTACCGGTTGCGCCGAGCAATGTCACTGCGGGTTTGCCTGCTTTCAGATCCCCCACTAATTGAGTGATCGCCGCAGGCTGATCGCCCGTGGGTGAGAATTCGGAGATGACTTGAAATGCTCTTTGAGACTGCACAAAGAACTGTATGAGGGAAATGTCTCACTTTGTTCGTTTTATCTGCCAGGAGTCGACAAAAGCACACGAACAGGATCGCCGTCATACATGATTTTCATGTGAATTGTCCGTTCCGCAACTGCTTTGTCAGGGATGAAGATCAGAGCGACTACTTCGCCTTGACTCTGGGCACTTCTCGTGGCTTGTGCATCACCGAAGTTCAATAAGTAGTCTCCACGCAAGAACTCGGTCCAAGGTCCAAGTGCTGTCCGCGAACCGTCGGAGTGCTCCGCAAACACTTGGCAAGCTACGCTCGCGGATTGATCGGATATGTATGGCGAACTGAAGCGATCTGGATATGGGGGCCACGGGTGAATGCGAGACGCATCAACTCTTGCTTTCAACTTGTGTTGACTCACGACAGACAAAACAGTTGCCTTTTCAACAACTTCGATCTGTGAGACAAGGGTTGTCTTCCAAGGCTTGTGTACATTAATCGCTTTCTCGGCTGATTCAAGCACATCAAGATCATGCTGCTGGTCGATCCGCAATTCGACCTGCATACGCAGTTCAGCTTTGCCAGGCTCTCTCGGCGCGTGCGGCAACACAGTGTCAGCCATGATGCTTCGCGCCGAGAGACTGTTCTCGGGAGACCACGACGAGCCTCTTTGTCGCAATCTCATTGGCTTCCAAGGACCATCCCATTGCGAAACATCAACGTGCTGACCGTTCAGAGTTGCCGACAGTACTCGGACTTCAATATCCCAAGTCGTGATAAACGACTGCATCAAGACTTTGTCGTTCTGAACATACCCAATCGGATCAATCGCGATATCAAACGGAATGATCGCACCTGTTCGCACGACCGGCCGCGTGTGCAGTTGCAATCCGATGCTCTGCATAAATGTTTCTCGCAGAACATCGTCGGGAATGACGTTGTGCATGACACCGAATGCCGCTAACTTACACCAACGTTCCATCGCCAGGTCGTCATGCCGCAATCGGCGGTCAGCGATCACCTTCAACGCTGCCAAAGCGACGCGTTCCTGGTCTTCCTTTGACAACGTTCGCCACCGGGTCCTCAGTTCATCCGCCGCACGCAACGCCCACTCCGTCGGCACTTCTGCATTCTGCGGCGTGTTAGTACGGTAGACATTTCGCCACCAGTGCGCTTCAGAAACCGAAACAAAGTCGTCAGCCATCGCGAGGAGACGATCTGTTGAATGTCGTTTCGTAATGGGCGCACGCGGGTCGACAAAACCAACGGCAGTCCACACGCACATCACGATGAGCACCGTCGGACCAAGGTAACGACGCAAGGAAGCTGATTCCGCAAGTAAGGGGTGTTCTGTGTAGATGCGTTGAGTGCCACACTCAGGACAATGCTTGGCTTCGAGACCGCTGAGATCATACCCGCATGAGGGACAAACGCCTTTCCTACGCACCGGTTCTGTGATGCCGAATCCAATCACACAAATCATGACGAATCCGGAAATCGCCGCCAGTGCGCCGAGCCAACTAACCGAGTCGCTGATTGAAAGTGTCGATGTATTTGTCATGCCGTGCAACAGCACGAACACGCTTAAAGCACATTCAACGCCGAACAATAGACTGGGCACTACAAACCCTGAGACTGAATATTGCAACTGCAAGCGTCTTGCGTCCCAACCAATGGCTGCAAGGCCGATGCATTGCGTGAAGCCAAGAGCTGCTTCTGTCACTTCCTGCGATGCTGGGTGCAACGTCACAGGCTCGATGCGGACCCAAACCAACACGCAGAGAATAATGACGAGAACGACAAAGTACGCGACCCAAAGCAGGTTCCATCCGCGTGATCCGGCAAGTCGGGAAAGCCAGACAGTAACCGTCAGCTGTAGTGCAAAGCCTGATCCGAAAAATGAGCAAATCCAAACCACATGATGCATATCCAAGTGCGACGCGATTCGATTGAGAACCATGCTCGCGGCAAACATCGAAAGAGCGATGACAAATCGACTGGTAGCACGGGATCTCTTCGTTCCCAGACCGATCGATTCTCGCACGCCGATTTCGTTCTGCTCCATGTCACCAGCATTCATCGTGATAGCGTACGGATGCAGCGAGCCCATGCTATATAACGTACCAGAACCGCGCCGCTATGAATCAACAGCACTCCAATCATCCTACAAAACTGCGGCTAGCGATCACCACCCTATGATCTTTGCCATGTGCAACGCCGATTCCCACACCGCCCAAAGCAGTGCCACAGTCGAAGTCAAGTCCGACGATCTCAACCGCCACAATCCAAGGCACAAGGGAAAGCCCCAGTTCACCATGCTTGAGCCTTACGAATCCCGCATCCCCTACGAACACAAGCGAATTCACGCCGCGGCTATCTACTGCTCCGACGGCCGCATCGGCGAGCACTTTGACGACTTTCTGCAGAATGGCTTGA
>CAZEZV010000414.1:0-2668 GCA_964516725.1 uncultured Phycisphaeraceae bacterium | reverse complement strand
AGGATGTACAACGAGAAAGCGGCGACGACAGCCGCGCTGATCGTGTTCGTCGGCTTCAATCTGACGTTCTTTACCCAGTTCTTCCTCGGCACGCAGGGCATGCCCCGCCGCTACGCGAGCTACATCGACGAGTTCAAGATCTATCACCACATCTCAACGGGTGGATCGCTGATTCTGCTGGTGGGCTTCCTTATGCACCTTTGGGTCTTTGCTGCGAGCCTCGCGAGTGGCAAGAAGGCCACGCAGAACCCTTGGGGTGGCCTCACGATGGAGTGGGAAGCGGCGAGCCCGCCCAGCGAGCACAACTTCGATCACGAGCCGCTGTGCAAGCACGGGCCGTATGACTACGACACGACCGTCCCGCCGGGATGGGACCCGAAGGATTATCCGATACCGGAGGAGAATCTGCGTCAGCGCAGAGGCGCACATTGAACGTGCAGCCCGACCATAGGGAAGGGCTTCGAGTGTGTGACGAAGTTTGAGACGGTGAGACGGTGAAGTTTGAAGTGACAGTTCAGGTGCTTTATCTTCAGTTTTCTTCGCTATGTCCTCCGTGCTGATTTGGTTGTGAAGGCGCAGCAACGAGTTTCTTATGACGACTATCCCAAGCAACAAGCCAAGTTCGTCTGACTTGCTCCCTCTGTGGGCAAGGTACCGACACGGTCATCACTGGCGGACCAAGGACGAGGAGTTCGACGCCTGCAAGCTGGGCTTCTGGCTCTTTCTCTCCACCGAAGTGCTGCTCTTTGCCGGCATCTTCGTTGCATACGCGATTTTCCGCGCGATGCACCCCGCCGCGTGGGCCGAGGGCAGCAGCTATCTGGATTGGAAGGTCGGTGGTCTCAACACCGTCGTGCTGCTGGTTTCGAGTTACACGATGGCGATGTCCATCTACTGCTTCCAGACCGACCGCATCAAGCACGGCCAGCGCCTGCTGCTCATGACATTCTTCTGCGGCTTGGCGTTCCTCGTGATCAAGCTGGGCTTTGAGTACATGCCAAAGTGGACCGGCTACTTCTTCATGTTCGATCCCGCGCTCTCGCACTACAAAGCAAACATCGTTGAGAGCAAAGCGTTGTATGGTGGTTTGATCCAGTTCGTCGAGGGCTACGGCGGCAAGGCGCCGGGCCAGTTCTTTGCGTATCCGTTCGCGAGCGACCCGAACATGCCGCTGTGGTGGGGCGTCTACTACTCCGGCACCGCGATCCACGCTTCGCACGTCATCATCGGCATGGTCCTCATCGCGCGTGCGTACTTCCGCTCGTTCAAGGGCCACTATGGCTCGGGCCATTACACGTTTGTTGAAATAACGGGCTTGTACTGGCACTTAGTAGACTTGGTTTGGATTTTCCTGTTCCCGTTGTTGTACTTGATCCATTGAAGAAGGAGGCACTGGGCACTAGGCGTTGGGCACTGGCAGAAATGCTGGATGTTCAAGGAGCCTTTGCCAGTGCCGTGTGCCCAGCCCATCCAGCCTTGCCCTGAGATTTTTTATGACTACTCACGCACCTTCCGCACATTCCGCCCACCACTTCGACGAATCCGATCCGCACGGCGGGACACCTCATACGCACGTGATCGTGCCGCCCATCACGCTGCGGCTCATCCTGGGCGCGTTGCTGGCGTTCACGGTCCTCACGGTTGCGACGGCGCAGCTCGAGTCGTGGATCATGAGCTACTTCTCGATCTCGCTGCCCGCGTGGCTAAACGTCGCGGGCGCGATGCTCATCGCCAGCGTCAAGGCCGCGCTTGTCATGGCGTACTTCATGCAGCTGCGCTACGACAACCCGATGAACACGATCATCATGCTCTTCTGCTTCTTCGCGGTGGGGCTGTTCCTGCTGTTTACGTCGCTGGACTTGTTCACGCGCGATCGTGTGTACGAATTCAAAGGCACGTACGCAATTCAGGGCGGCACGTGGGGCACGGACAAGCCCCTGACGCAGGTGAAGAAAGAAGACTACATAAAGCGGCTCGGCACCGAAGTCGTCGGCGAAAAAGCCGACGACGCGGCGAAGCTCGCAGCGGGCGAAAAGCGGTACCAAGAAATCGGCGCAACACTGCTGCATGGACATGGGCACCACGGCGCACACGAAGCAGCCCACAGCACAGCAAGCCACAGCCGTCCGCTCAAGGGCATGACGGGTGCGCTGGAAGCAAGCGCAGGTGGTGCAGGCGCGCACGGGCATGATGCTTCGCATTCAAGTGATTCGCACAGCGACACAAAGCCCAAGGACGGGCATTGAGATTCTTGTGGTGGACCCGTGCCACCGACTGCTGCTTTGAGCGGTCGGTGCGAAGTTGCGTGACGAGTGCACTGTACAGCCGCGAGCATTCACCTCGCAATGCCGCCTCCGAGAGTTCTTGGCACAGCATCCAGAGAGAATACAGATGAACTCGCCCCGCACAAAGTGGCTCGGCATCGCGGCGGTGTCGCTGGTCGTGATGCTCGCATCGATCTACTTGATGAGCAAACGCATCGCCGCGTTTCACCGCGAAAATCCCCGAGACATCTTCGCCTTTCGTCAAGTTGAGGTTGCAGACTTTCAATACGCGGGGCGACCTGTGTCGTTCTCGCTCGAAGAGGTTGATGCCCAGCACGCAGAAAAAAACCGTAGCGTGGGCAGTGGTGGGGCATTGATCTTGAAGTACGGC
Source organism: uncultured Phycisphaeraceae bacterium (assembly GCA_964516725.1). Lineage (GTDB taxonomy): Bacteria > Planctomycetota > Phycisphaerae > Phycisphaerales > UBA1924 > BJHL01. Next base: position 13 of record CAZEZV010000414.1, on the reverse strand, counting down.
GACGCATCGGAGC
>CAZEZV010000413.1:0-2693 GCA_964516725.1 uncultured Phycisphaeraceae bacterium | reverse complement strand
CCCTCGATCTTGCGTGAGAGGACCGAACGAATCTTGGTGAGCTGCCGCATGAGCGGGTCCTGCGTGTGCAGGCGGCCAGCGGTATCAACGATCAGGACATCGACGTTGCGGGCCAGCGCGGCAGAAGCAGCGTCGAAGGCGACGGCGGCGGGGTCGCCGCCTTGCTGGCCTTTGACGACTTCGACGTTGAGGCGATGGGCCCAGGTTTCAAGTTGAGCGACTGCGCCGGCTCGGAAGGTGTCGCACGCGCCGAGAAGAACAGTCTTGCCTTCTTTGCGGAGCGTGGAACAGAGTTTGGCGATGCTGGTGGTTTTGCCGGCCCCGTTGACGCCTGTGACGAGAATCACACTGGGTTTTTCACCTTGCGGCGCGAGCTTGAGGGAGCGGTCTTGCGAGGGCCAGAGAGCGGTGATTTCTTTCTTGAGGTAGTCAAGAGCTTGGTCGCCGTTTTCCATCTTGCCGCTGCGGAAGTCGGCGCGGAGACCTTCAACGAGCTTGGTGGTGGTCTTGACCCCGACGTCTGCTTGAAGGAGGCGGCGTTCGATTTCATTGATGAGCGCTTCGTCGAGGCGGCGGCCCGTGAGAATGTTGCGAAGGCCCAGCGCACCGGTGACGATGGCTTCGCGGGTCTTAGTCAGACCTTGCTTGAACTTATCGACGATGGAACGGAAGAGACTCAGGGGAGTGTCCTTGAGAAAGCAGGTGCGAAGGTGCGTGAGTGCGATTGTGCGATTGCGTCAGTTATCTTGTCATCGCCGATTCGCTCTGCAACTGTGATTGCAACGCTTTGTCGAGCAGTGCATTGATGAACGCCGCGGACTTTTCTGTACCGAAAGCCCGAGCGAGTTCGACGCATTCGTGAATCACAATACGGGCGGGGGTGATGGCTGATGTGCCCTCCGAACGGCCCAATCGCAACAGTGCGCGATCAATCGCTGCGAGGCGATACGTGGGCCACTCTGGGGCGATCTTTGCGAACTCAGCGTCGGACGCGGCTCTAGCCTGCCACGCGCCGGTGCAGAGATCGCGGGTTTTCTGGGCTTGGAAGGGGCCCAGGCCATCGACGAAGGCGAGTTTGCTGAGCACGGCTTCGAACGACGACTCCGTTTGTGCGTCGGAGAGATCGGCTTCGTACAACAGTTGCAGCGCAAGGCGGCGCATGGCGATGTTGAAGGTGCGTTCGCGTTGCTCGGGCGTCAGCGTCGCGAGGATCGCTTCGACCTGCGCGGGAAGCGGCGCGGGCTTGCGCGTGGCGATCACTTCGTCGTGCTGGGGAAGTTGAAGGATGCTGTGGAACGCGAGTTGGTGGATGAGGTCGGCTTGCGGTGATGGGCCTTGTGATGTGTGAGAGTGTTCGGTGTTGTCGGGCTTCTTCATATGTGTCGTCACTGTCCGCCCCCCCGATCACCGTGATCACGACCAGAATCATTCCCCGATCCCCCACTGCTTTCAGAATCGCCTGTCGAATCACGCCGATCGTTGCGATCTTGTTTGTCCGAGGCCTTGTCAGGACGATCGCCACTCGTGCCGCCAAAGTACTTCTGTTGATGGTCGCTGCGCGCAGACGAAGCAGGGTTTGCGATTTTGTGCATCGCCGCGAGTGTTGCGAGCAAAGCAGAGAGCGCCTCAGCACCTTTGTTGCCTTTTTCGCCCCCCGCGCGGGCTTGGGCTTGGGCGATGGTGTTGACGTTGAGGACACCCAGCGCGATGGGAACGCTGGTTGCGATCATGACTTGGGCGAAGGCTTGGGCGATGGCGTCGGCGAGAACGCGGTCGTGGATGGTCTCGCCTTTGATGATGCAACCCAGCGCGACGATGCCGTCGACCCGTTTGCTTTTGGCGAGGGCGTGGCCGAGGGCAATCAGTTCATACGCGCCGGGGGCGATCACGATGACAACGTCAGCACGAGAGCCTCCCGCGCGTTCAAACTCGCCAAGCGCGCCTTCCAAGAGATGATCGGTGATGCTCGCGTTGTAGCGGCTGACAACGATGCCGATGCGCGGGGCTTGGCGGGCGTGGCGTCGGGTGCGGTCCTGCGGCAACGCCGCTGGCGCGGAGGACACCGGACCAGTGTTTCTGCCGCGGCTGCGAATCTTTGGGGTGCGTGGCTCGGGCATGGGCTTGCCGGCACCGACGCGGCGACCGGGTCGGTCGCGGCGGCTGGGACGGGTTGATTCGGGATTCGGGGGACGGCGACGGGGCATGAAGTGGATGGTAGGGAGTTGGTTCGGAAGGGGATGAAGTTGCGGATGATTGCCTCCCGCCGCAGATTCTCCGACACAGTCGTGCCACGGACGATCGGGGGGCGGCTTTGCGCAGTCGGTGGAGAACGTTCGCAACGCGCGGACTCCGTCAATGGACGAAAAATCGCTTGCCTTTGACGCATCGATGCTCCAGCAACATATTGTGCGGCTTCCTACCGATTTCACAAAGCCTTAGTCGGTGGCACGGGTCACGTGCTGGTTTCGCGCACAGTCTGTTTTTTTATGTGTAGAGCCCGTAGAACGTTTGCACGCCTAGCTCACACTACTTGTCACTGGTTGACCCCGAGACTTTGAGAAATTCCTGTATGAGCATCCCAGCCGCGGCGTCGGCGGCTTTGGTCGCTGCATCACCACCTTGATTACAGCACACCAGCACGGCGAAGTTCTTTTCCGGCGCGATCCACGTCACGCAGAACCACATCGTGTTGC
>CAZEZV010000412.1:0-2706 GCA_964516725.1 uncultured Phycisphaeraceae bacterium | reverse complement strand
CGCCTGAAGCAGCGCTACGTTGAGCAGCCCGGTTAGTTTCTCGAGCAGAATCGCAAAGATAATCGCGGTTAATACAACGCCTACAAGAACCGGCGAGAACAAGATAAGCCGCATGATTGCCCGTCCGCGCAGTCCTGGTCGATTCAGCAGCATCGCCAGGCCCAGCGCCAGCGGCATCTGCACCAGCACGCTCAAGAACGTAAACAACGCCGTGTTGCGCAACGCCGTCCAGAACAGCGGATCTTGCAGCAGATTCGCAAAGTTCCCAAGCCCCACAAATCGCGCCGACCCGGGCCCGAACGTCTGCTGCGTCGCAAGCTTGCCCGCGCTGATGAGCGGATACAGCGTAAACACCACAAAGCAAGCCAAGAACGGTGCAACCAGCAGCCATCCGCCCGCTCGCGAGTTCGCAGCGCGTCCGCCGCGATCAACTGCACCGGATTGCAACGTCGCGCTGCTCACTTGGCTTTCACCTCGTTCGCAGTTCCGCCCGAACTCTCCGAATTACCAATTCGCTCCGCATAAAACCGATTGCGCGACACATGCCGCATCAGGTCCGCCTGAGCCTTCTGTGCGAGTTCCATCGCCTTCGGCTGCAACTCCTCGCGAGTCGTCTTTCCGGATTCCTTCGCGTACGCCACAAGCTGCGAAGCCGCGGCTTGAAATCGAACCGTTGCGAGCTGCGTGAAGGGCGAGCTGTATCGATCCGGCACCTGATCCGCGAGGTTGATGTACTGCCGTCCCGCGGCCTGTCCGCGAAAGTACGGATCGGGTTTGTCGTACATCGGGTCTGACCAATATTCCATCACGGGCGAAACGATGTCCGCCTCCTGATACAGGCGCGTCGCAACTTCCTTGGACAGATACAGGTGCTTTGCGATATCCCACAGCTGATCCTGATTGGGCGCATCGCGCGCGATTGCAAGCATTGTCCCGCCCCAGACGCTCGTGCGCCGCCCGCCCTTGTCCCACGCTGGGAGCGGCATCAACTTCACTTTACCCGACAACTGCGGAATCTCCTTCCGCCACACGTTGCACATCCAGTCCGGCACAAACGATGCGATCACAAACCCATCCAGCAAAAGCTTGTTTCCCGAAGCGCGAAAGTACGGCGCGTCACCCGCAACGCCTTCTTTTCCAACGATCCATTCCGCAACCTGCGCCAGTACCCGAGCGTTGGCAGGACTATCCAGCGTGGGCAGTCCCTGATCATTCACAAACCCGCCGCCCGCCTGCAACGCGAGAATCTCCAGCGACGTTTCGTGCGTCTCCCACATGTTGAGTAGATGCCGATCCGTCCGGCGCTTGCCCTTCTCATCATACAAAAGCGGCGATAGCACATGCACGAAGTCGTCCCACGTTTCAATCTTCGAAACGTCAATCCCAGCCGCCTCGACAATGTCCGCCCGATACCCAAGCATCACCGGATGCAGGTCGTGGGGAATGCCGAACACGTGCCCCTGCATTGTCCAAGGCTTGAACGCCGCCGGATGAACCCGCTCGCGCAGGTGATCTGCTTCCACACGCTTGGTCAAGTCAGCAAAACCGACCGACTCCAGCGGTCCCGCAAAAACTCTCGCAGACATCGCTCGCTCCACCTCAAGCAACTCCGCACTGGGCACGCCCGCCATGAACGACGACATTAGCCGCTGCTCCATCGCCTGGACTCCAAACAACGACAGCCGCAAAGGCTCACTCGCGTGTTGTTTGTTCCACTGGTCAACGAGGGGCACGTACATCTCATGATGCAATCGAGCAAACAGCCAGAACCGCACGCCCGATTCTCGTTTCACCGGGAACGCCGCGGCCAGCAACATCGACACAACCGCCAGTGAACAGACAATCGTCGGCCCAAGCCAGCGTGGCTTGCCCGACGCATTGCGCGCAGGTTGTCGAACGCGATGTTTCACGAGAATCTTGCCTCTGCGACACGCACAATCAGTTGTTCACCCTGTCATCCAAAGGCGACCACCACACCGCAAGCGTGCTCTTGTCGTCGGACGTGATCAGATCCTTCTGGCCATACTGACCAACGTGACCATCGACGAACGTGAAGTTCGCGCCGCTGCCCTTGGGCATGCCCACTCCAGTAATCTGCTTGCGCGGATGGCGATAAAACGGGATGTAGGAGTTGAGTTGCATCACGTTGGTGATGGTGATGAGTTCAGGAGCTTGCCCGAACCACTGGCCTGAAAACTCGTTGCCGGAAATGCCCGAGCCGCCGCCGAAGCGCTTGCCCGGCCAGTTGCTGATGCCAGTGTGCGACGTTGCGAACCACTTTGTCGGTTCGTTGGACTGGTCGTTGGTGATCTCAGAAATAAACGTCCCCCACGCCTCGGTCAGCAGCGCTGTCTTGGAGCTGTTGCCGACGGTTGCGTCAAAGCCCTTGCCTCGAGAAGCTTCGGCAAAGCTGCCGGGCCGGTAGGTCAGCAGGCGATTCGTGCCGGCCTCGATGATCCAGTTGCCCGCGGAGCTTGCCCAGTAATTGAGCGCGTATGAGCGGCCCGCGGCGGGGTGATTGGGGCAGGCCATGATGCCGCCGCCGACGGTGTTGCTGCGCGTGTTGGTTTCGGAGATATTCGATGAGTCGTACTGCGGCAAGTACCTGCCGATGCGTGCTTCGTCATACCACTGCATGCTGAACTTGCCGGTTTCGCGGTCGGGCGCGTTGTGCAGCACGGGCGGGAAGAGCGCCTTGTAGTCGTT
>CAZEZV010000411.1:0-2734 GCA_964516725.1 uncultured Phycisphaeraceae bacterium | reverse complement strand
TTGTTTGATTTCTTCGAGGCGGACGAGGTATCGCATGAGGGCGTCGCCGCCGCTGGATTCGTCTGCCATGGCGATAGAGAACTTTACTTTCTCTGCGCCCAGGCCATCCCAATTGTCGGCGTAGCAGAGATATGGATCGTCCTTGCGGAGGTCGCGTTTGACGCCGCTGGCGCGGGCCATGGGGCCTGTAAGGGACCAGTCGATCGCGTCTTGCTTGGTGATGACGCCGATGTCTTTGACGCGGTCGATGAAGATGCGGTTGCGGTTGAGCAGGCCTTCGAGTTCGGCGACGGCGGTTGGGACTTCTTTGTGGATGAGGTCTTTGACGAGGCGCTTGAACATGTCGTCGTTGTTGGCGGCGCAGGGGAGGTCCTGCATGAGGCCGCCCACGCGGGTCCAGTCTGGATGGAAGCGTTGGCCTGAGATGTAATCGACGAGGTCGTAGATTTTCTCGCGGACGTTGAAGCAGTAGATGAAGCCTGTGAAGGCGTTGAGGTCGAGGCCTGCGGCGCCGACGCATAGGAGGTGGTTTTGGATGCGGGCCATCTCGGCCATGATGGTGCGGAGGACTTTGCAGCGGGGCGTGATATCAATGCCGAAGAGTTTTTCGACTGCGCCGTGCCAGGCGATGTCGTTAGCGATGGGACTGAGGTAGTCCATGCGGCTGACGACGGTGACGTATTGGTTGTAGTCGTGTGCTTCGGCGAGCTTTTCGAATCCACTGTGGAGGTAGCCGATGTGGGGCGTGCAGCGGGCGATGCGCTCGCCGTCGAGCTCGAGGACGAGGCGGAGGGTCGTGTGGGTGGCGGGGTGCTGTGGGCCAAAGTTGAGGACCCAGCGGTCGCCAGTGTCGACGTGCTGCTGGAGGTATGAGGCGTTGTCGATGTCGACGGAGAGGGCGTCGTCGGGCTTTAGGGTGAAGGGCATGGGGGAGTATAGAAGAGGAGGGCGAAAGGGGCGATGGGGCGAGACGCGCGAAAGGTGGGGCGGTGAGAAAACTAAGAATGTTGGTGGTCGCCCTCCCCCAACCCCTCCCGCGAGCGGGAAGGGCTTTTTGAAAGTTACGCGCGGATTGCGTTCCAGCCGGCTTCGAGGGCGTTGGTTGGTGGGTTTGAGAAGACGGCGGCGGTGGAGGGGCTGGTGGGGAGGATGACGCGGAGCGTTTTGCCGGCAGTCTTCTTGTCGGAGTACATGACCTTGATCATGTGGGTGTTGTCGGGGTTGATTCGGCAGTGTGTGGGAAGCGGGACTTGCGCGAGGAGTGACTTCAACGCTGTGACTTGCGACTGCGGAATGAGATTCATCGCGGCGGCAGTCGCGGATGCGGCGACGAGGCCTAGGGCGACGGCTTCGCCGTGGTTGATGGGGGAAGTTGGATTGAGGGGATTGGTGACTTCGTGCCAGAAAGCTTCGATTGCATGCGCAAAGGTGTGGCCCAGGTTGAGGAGCATTCTGCCGCCTTCGGGTGCTGCGCTGGTTTCGAATTCGTCTTGCTCGACGACGCGGGCTTTGAGCGTGATGTTTGCGTGGATGAATGGGGCAAGCGAGTTGAACGCGGCGAAATCTCCTTGCGAGATGTACTCAAAGATCTTCAGCGTGTGTTGAATGCTGGAGAAAGAAAGATCCGGTTCTGTGTTGGCCGGCTTACTGGTGTCTCGGAGGGAAGGTGTTCCGGCGATCATCGCGTGTTTGATGCATTCGGCGAATCCCGCGACGAGTTCGCGGATAGGGAGCGTGCGCAGAAAGTTTGGATCGACAAGGACAAGCGATGGTTGATGAAATGCGCCGATCATGTTTTTGAACATGCCGTATGAGGTGCTGACATTTGCGCCGGTCTTTCCTCCGACACTGGCATCGACCATCGAGAGCAGTGTCGTCGGTATGTTGATCCAAGGGGAGCCTCGACGATGCATTGCAGCGGCGAAGCCTGCTATGTCTCCGAGAATGCCGCCGCCGAGGCTGATAATGGGATCGGTTCGGGTGAGATTGGCGTCGACCAAGTTTGCGACGATGGAACCTATCGCGTCGAGAGATTTTTGTTCTTCAGTGCTGTGCCAGACATGTCTGGAGATTGTGTCGTTTGCGCGGTGCGTTGAGACTGGTCTAATGATCTTGGTCTGGAAGTGAGCGTTTTTGAGCGATGTGGTAATGGCATCGACGTAATGAAGCGGGAGAGCCGGATCGACGACGAGCGCGGCGCATGTTGAGTTCGGTAGGACTTTGCGAACGTGTGCGCCGGTGTTGTTGGCGACGGAGCCGATGAGGACGTCGTAGGAGCGTGGGCCTAGGTTGAGGTGGACGGTGAGGGGGGAGTTTGTTGGGGCGGTAGACATTGTGGTGAGATGCTTGCGGCCGCCCTCCCCTGACCCTTTCCGCCCCCGAGCGGGAGGGGCAAGACAAAAAATCACTTGTTGCCGTAGCGGATGACTTCGGCGATGTTGTTTTTTTCGTCCATGATGAGGACGGTGGGTTTGTGTTTTTTGTATTCTTTGTCGGTCATCAGTGCGTAGTGCATGACGATGATGGGGTCGCCCGGCTCAACCAGGTGGGCAGCGGCACCGTTGATTTCGATGCACTTGCTGCCTTTGCGGCCTTTGAAGATGTAGGTCTCGAAGCGGGAGCCGTTTCGGCAGTTGGAGATGAGAACCTTGTCGTTGACGCGCATGCCGGACTTTTTGAGCAAGTCGGCGTCGATGGTGATGGAGCCGATGTAGTCGGGGATCGCCTTGGTGAC
>CAZEZV010000410.1:0-2747 GCA_964516725.1 uncultured Phycisphaeraceae bacterium | reverse complement strand
GGAGGGCCGCGTCCGCATCGTGGCGGAGGGGCGAGAGATCGATCTGCGCGTGTCGAGCATGCCGACTCTGCTGGGCGAAAAAGTCGTGGTGCGCGTGCTGGACAAGATGAATCTGAAGGTGCGCCTGGAGGACCTGGGCTTTCGCAGCGCGTGCATCGAATCGTTCAAGCGGTTCCTGAATCTCAGCCACGGCATGGCGCTGGTGACTGGGCCGACGGGCAGCGGCAAGACAACGACGTTGTACTCGGCGCTGGACCTGCTGCGCAGCCCGGACACGAACATCCTGACAGTCGAGGATCCGGTTGAGTATCAGTTGGACATGGTCAACCAAATTCAGGTGAACGAGGGCATCGGCCTGTCGTTTTTCCGTGCGCTGCGGAGCATACTGCGCCAGGACCCGGACGTCATCATGGTGGGCGAAATCCGCGACGAAGCGACAGCCCGGGTTGCGGTGCAGGCCGCGCTGACGGGGCATCTTGTGCTTGCGACCTTGCACACGAACGACGCGCCGGGGGCCGTCGCGCGGCTTGTGGACATGGGCATCGAGCCCTATCTCTTGAGCGGCGCGTTGAACGGTGCTGTCGCGCAGCGACTTGCGAGAACACTGTGCGCACACTGCGAGACGAAGTACTTTCCTTCCGAGCAAGTGCTGCGAGACGCCGGCATCGCGCACGAGGCAGGGAGGGCGTTCAAGAAGGGCGGGGGCTGCCAGCGGTGCCACAACAGCGGGTTCCTGGGGCGAACGGGTGTGTACGAGGTGTTCGAGGTGACGCCAGAGGTTCGGCGCATGATTCATCACGGGCGCCCGAGCCACGAGCTGCGCGCGAAGATGAAGGAGAATGGCGGGCTCTCGCTTCGGGACGAGGGCGTGCTGCTTGCGATCGACGGCAAGACGAGCCTGGAGGAAGTGCTGCGCGTGACACAGAATGACGACGACGAGGCGCTGGCGTCCACCAAACGAATGGCACTCGACGCCGGGAAGGAGGCCGCGTGAGGCTTATTTATGAGGGGTACGACAAGACCGGCAAGTCTGTGCGAGGCGTTGTCGAGGCAAAGGACACCAACGACGCCAGGGACTCGCTCCGGCGTCAGTCGATTTTCGCGGTCAAGCTGCGAGCGGCTGAGGCGGGCGGGCTGTCGATGATGAACGACAGCGATCAGCGGCGGATTCGTGGCAACACGGCGCGGCTGGAGCGAGTGTCGTTCATGATGCGTCAATTGTCGCTGCTGCTTGCAACGGGGACGACGGTCGTGGATGCGCTCGCATCGCTGCATTCGCAGGCCGGGGAAGGCGAATGGAAGCAGGTGGTCGGAGCGCTGCGTGTCAAGGTAGAGGAGGGCAAGACGCTTGCCGAGTCGATGGGGCTGCATCCGCAGTACTTCGATCCTGTTGCGATCAGCCTGGTCGCTGCGGGCGAGGCGGGCGGGCAATTGAGCACCATGGCGGACCGGCTCTCAAAGCTCATCCGCCAGCAGGTGCGAATCCGCAAGACGGTCGGGCAGGCGATGATTTATCCGTGTGTGCTGCTGGGGGTCGCGGCGGTTGTGATCGTCACGATGGTCACGTTCGTGCTCCCGAGGTTTGAGGGGCTGTTCTCGACGCTCGGCGCAGATCTTCCGACCATGACCAAGGCCCTGATGGGGATGAATCACTTCCTGCGAGAGCAGTGGTACTTTGTGATCGGTAGCGTTGTCGCCACCGTGTTCGGCGGCACTGCGTACTTCAGATCTGCGAGCGGGCGGCAGGCAATGGACCTGGCTGCGCTGCGATTGCCAAAGCTCGGGCAGTTCACGCGCTCGTATGCCTCGGCGCGGATCGCGCGCGTGCTGGGCACATTGCTTGAGGCGAAGGTGCCGATGCTCGAGGCGCTCGCGCTGTCCAAGAACATCGTGAAGAACTCGTACTACGTCGCGCTCATGTACCGCGCAGAGGAAGTGGTGATGCGGGGCGATCCCATCAGCGCGGCGTTCAATGACAGAGAGCTGCTGCCCCCGTCTGTTGTCGAGGCGGTGCGCAGCGGCGAGAAGAGCGGCAACCTCGCGCCGGTGCTGGCAAGCGTCGCCGACTACATGGATGAGGACACAGAGCAGACTATCAAAACCGTGACAAGCCTCATGGAGCCGATCATTCTGCTGGTGCTGGGCCTGGTCATCGGCGCGATGGCGATCTCGATGCTGCTGCCCCTGTTTGACCTGACGGCGGCGGGCGGCGGAGGTGCGCAATGAACATCAATCAACAATCAAGACCGTGGCCCGCCGATCGCGGCTTGCGCTTGCCCGCCAAGACCGGTGTGATCGGCGTTGATATCGCCGATCGGTACATCGGCATCGCGCAGTTGGGCGGTGTTCGCTCCGGGCCAGCGTCGCTCCGCGGCGGTCTGGTCATCGAGCGGCGCGAGCCCGGGCAACTGAAGCCCGGCGAGGCCGCCGACCTCGCACAGACATTGCGCCGCGCGGGATTTGAAGGTCGTGAAGTTGTCGTGGCGGCGCCGGACGAAGGGCTGATGACCGCCCACTTGGAGTTACCGCCTCACTCGTCGAGCGCGCCGCTGGATGAGATCGCGCGTGCCGAGATGGCAAGGCTGTATCGCACGGAGGCGGGCAGCTTTGCGATGGGCTACTGGGACTTGCCGACGGTCGACCGCGCGAAGGGCGGCCCGACGGCGATGGCGGTGGGGTTGCAGGAAGAAACGTCCGCGAGCATGGTTCGATCGCTGCGTGATGCCGGTTTGGAAGTCGTTGGCATC
>CAZEZV010000409.1:0-2796 GCA_964516725.1 uncultured Phycisphaeraceae bacterium | reverse complement strand
GCTTCGCAAGAGTCTTACAAACACGCTCGTCGTGCTCGCGGCGGTGTTGCTGATTGCGTGTGTGGGACTTGGCGTGTATGCCGAGCATCGGCGGACAGTGCGCACAACGGGAGAAACCGACGGCGTGCGCATGGGCGAAGTGATTGCCAAGATCGCGATGCCTGGGATGCCAATGAACTCCCGCGTGGACGCGGCTCTTGCAAACTCACTCAGCAAGCACCCAAAGCCACCCGTCCAACTCTGGGGCGATGAAATGCTCGATATCCGCCCTGAAATCGTGATGGCGGCCGTGCGCGAGGCGAGAAAGCACGGCATCATCATTCAGCCCAAGTGGAAACCACTCAGCATCGTGGCACGGACATGTCCTCATGTCCGTGGCGAACTGTCAACGAGTGACGACTTGCCAACAAGCAACGAATCCTCAGTCGAGACGTCCATCGAAACAAAGAACATGCACACGAAGAAAACCACGGACATGACTACATGTCCGTGCCACCCCCCGAGCGAACTGCTGCCACCGACTGACAACTACGTTCTTCTTCGCACCGACACGCGCGAGCGCGAACCAACCCGCATCGAAGAACTCCCCGCCTACGAACGCGCCGGCCTCCTGCAACGCCTGCACCCCGTCTTCAAAGGCACGGCTCACGACTTTGAGTACACGCTGTATGTCGTGCGGCCGTGACGGCGCAAATCCCACCATCCGTTGGCCGAGCCGCATTGTGGGCTGAAAAGACTTCAACACAGAGAGCGCAGAGAGCAGAAGAGAGCGGGGTGGCAGGGACGCGTTCTCAAACTTCTGTTCAACCACCACGTCACCCTTTGCCAATCCCTTTTTCTTCTCCGTGCTCTCAGATCGGAGGGCGCTCCCTGTGTTGAATGCCTTCCCCATTCGCGCAGCAACTGCCTCAAAACACCCACCCACACCCCGAATCTGTCCAATAAGCGGGCATGTGAGGCACTCAGCGTGGACGCGAAGCTGCTCCGCATGGACGTTGGCACGCTCAGCATGGACGCGATTGGCTTCCGCGTGGACGCGATCGCACATCGCGTGGCTCGTGGAGCGCAACGCATGGCTCGTGGGGCGCTCCGCGTGGACACGACGGGCCTCAGCATGGCTCGCGCGGCCAAAAACATGGCACGGCTAGGCCGCCACGTGGACGGCGGAGGCCCCAGCGTGGCTTACGAGCGGCGGGTGGAGTGTGGTGACTGTCAAAAAGTGCCAGGTGTGGCAACGGAATGGGCCGTGTGTGCGTAGGCCCGCCCCCGATCGTCTCGCCGGGCACAGAAATCACATGCGGTTCGTTGCCCGGTGAGACGATCGGGGGGCGGGCCTACGGATGCAACCCTCGTCCGCTCGCAGCCGTATCAACGTTTGTAACAAGTTGGGGATTCCGGCCTTCGCCATGCGGAGCCGTGCCTCCCTATCCTCCCCTCCTACCCGCCCCCCGAACCCCCGGCTGCCACGGACGTCAGCCTCATATGATCGTGTGACTTGTCTCGTTCGCGGTTGAACCGCGCTCGGCCTGCCCCCCGCCATTAGAAGTCTCTTCCGGAGTCGTTGTTCATGGAAAAACTCTTTTACACGCTCGAAGAAGCCGCCCAGCGTTTGGGCAAGTCCGCCGATGAAGTCCGCCAGATGGCCGCTCGTGGTCAGCTCGCCGAGTTCCGCGACCGCGATCGCCTGATGTTCAAGAAGGAGCAGGTTGACCTCTTGGGCGGCGGCGAGGAAGAGCCGCTGAAGCTCGCCGACTCGGGCGAACTTGAGCCCATCGGTCTCGCGTCGTCGGGCAGCGCGCCGGGCATGGACGCAAAGGACAACACGGGCACGGGCATCGCGCTGCTCGACATCGAAGAGACCGAAGAAGCGGACGCGAACGCGGTGACGCGCATCAGCAACGCGCAGGGTGGCGGGATGGTTGATCCGGGCGAGGACAAGAAGAGCAAGACGGGCAGCGCGGGGCTGCTTGACCTGACGCGCGAGGCGGACGACACGAGCTTGGGCGCTGGGCTGCTTGAAGATGTATACGGCTCTGAAACTGTCGCGTCCGCAACAGCGGTTGATGGCGGCGATGCTCCCGCGTCAGACGTTGGCGGCGGAGCGTTGTTCGAAAGCCCCGCGACGAGTTCAGAGAGCTTTGAATCCGCAGCTCCGGCGATGGCGGCGTATGTCGAGGCGTATGACGGGCCTGGCTCTGGTTTCTTGGGCGGCCTTGCCATCGGCGCGATCGGCGCGTTGCTCGTCGGCATCTTTGCAATGATCGCGGCGATGACCGGTAGCGGCGGCGGCTTGGTCGACCAGCTCGGCAACAACTTCTACATGATCATCGGCATCTGCGCGGGCGTCGCAGCTCTGGGCGGGGTGATCGGATGGCTGCTGGGCAAGAAGGGCTAAGAAAATTTGCTTCGCAAGTAAGACAAAGCCCCTCCTTGTGGAGGGGTTTTTTTATCGTGGCATCGGCTTCCAGAGCATTCTCTGTTGCTTCGTAGCGACCGCAACGTGACATTTTCTTTTCAGCACAGAGACACAGAGATCAAGAGGAGGAGGAGAGAAGAAGTGTGTGAAAAAAAGAAGGCATGAGGCATGGCCGCGCGGCATCAAGGCATCAAGGTGTTGCATTTCATCTCTCTCATTTTTTTCTCTTGAACTCTTTGTCTCTGTGCTGAAAAAGGAATCTCGCTTTGAGGTCGTTCCTCATCGGCTGGAAGCCGATGCTACGGGCAGAGCACGCATGGCCCTTCGCTGTACACCAGCAGGAAACTGTCGATGTCGCAGGGGTCGAAGATGCTGGTGTC
>CAZEZV010000408.1:0-2807 GCA_964516725.1 uncultured Phycisphaeraceae bacterium | reverse complement strand
ATTCGACATCGAAGGCTTCTGCTTTCGCAGTGTCGCCGGCTTCGCGTGCGAGATAAGTTGCTTCCTTCAAACCAAGCGCGACGAAAAAGCAATCCCAGTACGAATGCATGGGTTTGGCCGAATATCCCTCGTGACTGATTGACTCGGGGACCAAGCCGTACATCGCCCGCTTGAGATCGCCATCTGGCGCCTGCGAAAACTCCGGCGTCTTCCGCTGCGCCCGCAGCGATTGGATGTACTCGACGACGTGCTGCACCTTTGGCCAGTGCTTCGCAAGAAACTCTTTGTCCTTCGTGTATCGATAGTAATTTGCGACGGCCCAGATGTATTGGCCGTGGCTGTCGTGCTCGGGGACCGGATCTGCGCCGCGCTTGTCGACGACGCAGGGGACTTTGCCGTTGTCAAAGATGTGGTCGCTGAACCAATCGATCCATGCGCGGACCTCGTCTTGATGGCCCAGTTCCATGAGTGCTGCAGACGTGAGCGAGCCGTCGCGGGCCCAGGAACGCTCGTAGCTGCGCGAGCCTGGCTGGATGGCGGGGCCGTCTGCATTCACAAGGATGTACGACTGCTGCATTTGAAACGTCGAGCGAATCCAATCATCGGACTTGGGCACTTTGAGCTCACATTGCGCTGTCCAAAGGCTCCAATCAGTTCCATCAAGCTTCCAGGCTTGCGACTTGTCGACGAACGGACGTCGAGCACAAAGCAAGTCCAACGAGGGTAACTGCTCAATCGGACCACCCATCGGCACATAGATCAATTGCGTGTATCGCTCGCCCGCTCTCAACGAAAATGACGCGGGGATTTCAGTGCCGTGCTGGCCCACAATTTCATCGGGTGCCCAGGCGGCAAATTGCCCATGCCTTGGATTGCGGGAGGCGTCAACTCGTTCTTTCTCAGTTTTGGACTGGTACAACACACTGAAGACATCTCTCACGCCGTTCGGAGTCGTCACTCGCAGCGACTTGACGATTGGTTCACCTGTTTCGCGTGCTTCGATATTTGTAATTGGGGCGACACCGCCCTCGAAATTCAGTCGCTGCCAAGGAGGATTCACCTGATAGGGTCTAACGACCAATGACAGCTCACCGGCAATCGGAGGTGCATCCTTGTCGTTGCGAGTATTCACAACGGTGTACACAGCTCTGAGCCACGAACGGTTTTCTTCAAACGCAATCATTGCGACATCGATGACAAGCCCCAGGTCTCCGTAGTTTCTAACAACCTTGGGGATTGGTGCGCCGTTGTACTCAAGTCGCTGATCACACTCCGCATCCGCCCATGTAAGAATCTTGCCATCTACGCGCAAGAAGGGCTCCACAGAGAACAAACGCTTGCCGACCTCGACCTGCCCCTCCTCATTGACAAGTACTTCCGATTGCGCACCTCGTGCACCTGCTACCGTCCAATACGTCGCCTCATTCAAAAACTGCTTCGGGTACGTCCCTCGCGGCGACTCCTTCGCAAGCGCCATCACAACGCTGTTGGGTGTCGCGCTGAATGCGGCGTCGCGGAAGCGGACTTCGGCGATGCCGCTGTACGGCCAGCCCTTTGGATTGCGAGTATCTTCCTTTGTCAGCTCCTTAATGCGAGCGTCACAGCGCAGCCGCACAAACCTTGCCTCGGCATCAGGTGTGATGAACAGCGTGCGGGATTCAACGGTGTTGGGCTTGGCATCCAGCGACGACCACGCGGCGCCGTCGTCCGACACTTCGAGTATCACAGTGCGCGGCGCATCACCATTCCAGTTGATATCAACACCACCGAATTCGCGAGCGGTGCCAAAATCAAATGTCACAGTTGATGTTTTCTCTTCCGGTGCAGGTTGCCATGCCGTCGCGATGTCGCCATCGACGAGGTTGCTTACTTCGTATGGCTTCTTCGCGCTGCTGGCCTCGATCCTTGCCGGGATCGGTTCACCTTCGATGTCCGCCTGGGGCGCTGGCAACTCCCGGAACGTTAGTTCATCGAGCCACACACTGCCCTTGCCCCCACTGCTGCTCGCGACAGCAAACTCAATGCGGCTGATCGCTTTCAGCGGTGCGCCAGCCGACGGCCCCCACGCGAATTCCAACTTGCGTTTTTTGTTGGACATGCGCGTCCAGTCGCTCGGCCATGCAAACGCGCGGCGGTTGATCCACCAGACACTCTCCCCCACCTGCGGCTCGTGCTGGTCGACGAGTTTGAATTCGAGGTTGTTGTCTGGGCCTTGCCCTCTGACGTGGAAAGTGAATTCGTAATTCGCGGGGAGTTCCATGGGCAGGTCGCGCGCGATGACGCAGTAGCCGCCGCCGGTGACGAATTCATAGTCGAGGCGCAGGGCTTTGCCGGGCTTGCCGGCTGAATGATCATTTGGGTCCTTCATGCCTTCGTCGGCGTGAAGTGTGAGTTTCACGCCCTCGGGGAGCTGGATGCGCCAGGCATCGGGTGATGCGAAGTCGTCGAGCACTATGTGCTGCGCCAAAGCCGTGCGAGGACTGAGGCACAAACACGCGAGCATCGCTAGGAGCGTGGCGAGGAATTTCATATTGAAAGTTAGGGGGCAAACCGCCGTCGTGTGCGCTCTCGCGTTGCCAAGCCGTGCATTTTTGCTTGCGAAAGCCGCAGTTCGAGAACGCATGTTCGGCCGCGGCTTCCCGGAGCGCTCGCTCCATCCAACACCAACTCAAAGCAACACCCACCACTCCAACAGAAAACCCGCTCAGTCGAGCGGGTTTTAGTAGTTCATTGATTCGCAGAATCCGGACGCCTCGGAGAGGCGGCGACCTGTCTTCCGTCACACGCCGCAGAGCGTGCAGGGGCCT
>CAZEZV010000407.1:0-2817 GCA_964516725.1 uncultured Phycisphaeraceae bacterium | reverse complement strand
AGCAACGACCTTCTGCGCTTCTCCAAAGTTACCGGAGACGACGAAGTTGGCAATGCCGCTGTCGAGTCTGCTAAGGAAGCCCACGCTGCTGTTGCCCAGTTTGCGGGCAACGACTTCCTGGATGCCGATCGACACCTTCGCGCCGATGTCCACCTTGCTGGCGAGCTGGAAGTCAGCGCCGCCGCCGGTGATGTAGAACGCGGGGGTGTTGGCGCCGCCCGTGCCGTCGACGTTGCCGATGGCCTGAGATTCGCCCGTGGACAGACTGACGTCCACGTCGAGGAAGTCCGTCGAGAGCGAGAGGCTCTTGCCGCGACCGTTGGCGGCGATGCCGTTGATTGTGCCGGCAATGTTCTGGCCCGCATCGCGGATGCCGTTGTTGGCGGCGCTGAATTCCGACAACTGAGCGCCAGCAGCGCCGAAGTTGGTCGCGTTGAGGCCGTAGACGCCCGACGTGCCAGCGGCGATACCGCCACCAACGACGCCAGCAGCATCAGCAACCGTGCGGACGCTGACGAACTCGTCTGCGCCGAAGTCCTTGCTGATCAGCTTGATGCCCGTGCCCGACACCGACGCCTGCACGCCTGTCACGTCTGTGAACTGGTTGATCGCGTCACGGACGGCCGTGAGCGAGGTGCCGCTGGTGAAGGAGAACTCGCGGCTGCCGGTCTTGCCGCCGATTTCGAGTGTGAGACGTGCGGTACCGCTGGACAGGTCAATCGCGGCTCCGCCCATCGACATGAACATACCAGCCTGCTGAGCAGACTGCGTGACGGCGACGTTCACGGCGAGGCTGTCACCCGTGAACTTTGCGGCCTTGATCTTGTAGTCAGGGATGCCGCTGGCGTTGAGGCCGCTGGTGGTGAAGTCGAAGTTGCCGTTGAGGAGCTTGATGCCCTGGAAGTTGGTCGCGCTGGAGATGCGGTCGACCGTCTGGAGGATCGAGTCGATCTGAAGCTGGTTGGCTTCCTTTTCTTCCTGCGAGAGACCAGCGCTGCTGGCGGTCTGGGTGAGCAGGCCCTGGAGTTCGGTCAAGAGTCCGGAGACTTCCTGAAGACCGCCTTCGGCGATGTTCATGACCTGATCGGCGCGCTCAGCGTTGGCGATCGCCTGGTTCAGCGACTTCTGTTCGCCGCGAAGGTTCTCGCTGGCGATGAGGCCTGCCGGATCGTCCTTACCGCGGTTGACGCGGAGACCGGTGCTGAGGCGCTCGAGTGCGGTGTTCAAGCCAGAGTTGTTCTGGCCCAAGACGCGCTGGGCGATCAATGACTGAGTGTTCGTGTTGATACGTGACATGCTAAGAATCCTCCGTGCTGTGCGAGCCCCGCGCTGGACACGCGGGCTGATCTGATGCTCAGGGCAACACGCCCTTCGCCTAGTAAGCCCATGCCAACGCGGCAGAGGGCTCGCGGCAAGCAGGTTCCTTCCCGCGTGCCGTGCCCGCCGTCAGACCACCTGACGACGGACGTGAGGAGAATCGACGTTGGAACAAGGTGGGTTTAGTGAGAGAGTCTGTTTGCGCGTCCGGAAATGCAAAAAGAGCTGTTTCGCCGGACATAGACCGCGCAAAACGCAACAGGCTCACCCTCGAAGAGGTGAGCCTGTCTGATCGCTTTGAAGAGATTTCGTGAAGTTCTACGCTGTTATTAGCCCTGCAGCAGCTGCAGCACCTGCTGGCTCTGCTGATTTGCGAGCGAAAGCGTTGAGGTGCCTGCGGACACCAGAATCTGTGCTCGCGTCAGGCGGCTGGTTTCCTGAGCAAAGTCAGCGTCGCGGATGCGGCTTTCGCTGCTCGTCAGATTTTCAAACTGCGACTGCAAGCTGCGCGAGTTGGTTTCCAGCACGTTTCTCTCGAAAGCACCCAACCGCCCGCGAAGCTCGGTGATCTCGTCGATCGAGTTTTTCAGAATGTCCTGCGAGTCGTTGAAGTCGTTGCCGCGCTGGACGGACTGCTCGATGCTGTTGCGCCCGCCGGTCTTGAGCGAACTGAGGTACTGCACGCCGTTGGCTGTTGACGCTGCGCCTAGGCGTGACGCCGCGACCGAAGGAATGCCGAAGTTGGATTGCTGGAGCGCTGTAACGTCCGGGCCGAGTTGGAAGAGTGCGCCGCCGCCGGTGACGTAGAAGCTTGTAGGTGTTGCCGCAGGGCGAGTGCCCGCGCTTTCGCTGAGGCGGATGTACGCGCCCAGCGATGCGGCGTTGACAGTAATGTCGAGTCCTCTACCGATGGCAAGTGATCCGTTGACCAGTGCAGTGGTGTCGCGTCCCGCGTCGAGCTGCGCTGCAACCAGCGAGCCCCAGACGATCGCCGCGGGCACGGCGGTTGTATCCGGCAGCTTGAAGGTGGCGAACGAGTCGCCTGTCGCGGGCGGGCTGATGCGCCGAACGCTGACGAAGTTCTCTGAGCCGTACTCGGTCGTGCGGAACACCATGCCCGAGTTGGGCTGGCCCGCAACCAGCAACGCGCCTTCAACGCCGGTGAACTGCCTGATCGAGTTGACGGCGGTGACGACCTGCGAAAGCGTGGTGTTGGACGTGAAGCTAATTTCCTGCACACCCTTTGGACCCTTGATTTCCAGCGTCATGCTGGAGAGCAGTCGGCCATCGGGCGATGCGCCGGGGTTGTCGCCATTGAGATACAAAGCGCCCTTTTGTGCGGAAGCAAGCACGTCGACCGTGACTTGCAGGGCCTGGGCGTTGAGGAGCGATGCGTTGCGGATTTGTGCGACGTTGATCGCGCTGGCCGCGATGCCGCTCATGCGATAGTCGAGCGTGCCGTCAAGGAGTCGCAAGCCGCCGAAGCTCGCTGTGTTGCTG
>CAZEZV010000406.1:0-2829 GCA_964516725.1 uncultured Phycisphaeraceae bacterium | reverse complement strand
CACATGGGCGTGCCGCTCGACGCGACTTACAAGGATCATCAGGGCAGGCCGGTCTTCATCAGTGACCAAGGATCGCCGATCAAAGAGCTGATTTGATCACACCAGCGCCTTTGTGACCACCCGTCGCTCCTCCACGCCCGTGAGCCGTTGATTGAGGCCGGCATGAGGAAAACTCAGCCGCGTGTGATCGACGCCCATGAGATGCAGGATTGTGGCGTGCAAGTCGCTGACATGCACGCGATCCTCGACCGCCTTGAAGCCGAGTTCGTCCGTCGCACCAATGGCCTGGCCTCCTTGCACGCCTGCACCGGCGATCCACATGGAGAAGCCATGCCAGTCGTGATCACGTCCCGGTTTGCCCACGCCTTCACTCGTCGGCGTGCGGCCAAACTCACCACCCCACACAAGCAGTGTCTCGTCCCACAACCCCATGCGCTTCAAATCGGCGATCAGCGCCGCGATCGGCTTGTCCGTCTCGCCCGCATGAAGTCTGTGATTCTTGATGCAGTCGTTGTGACCGTCCCACGTGTCCTCGATGTGCCCGCCGCCGGAGTAGAGCTGGATGAAACGCACACCTTTCTCGATGAGACGGCGCGTGATGAGGCACTTGCGGCCGAAGTCGGCGGTCAGCGGATGATTCAGGCCATACATCTCGCGCGTGGCGGCGGATTCGCGGTTGAGATCGACCACGTCCATCGCCTCCGTCTGCATGCGATAGGCGAGTTCATACGATTCGATGCGCGCGGCGAGTTCGCTTTGCTCCGGATGCCGCGCGAGATGCTCTTCGTTCAATGACTTCAGCAAATCGAGGCTGCGCCGCTGCGTGCGGTCGCTCGTGCCCTCCGGCGTCGCGAGATCGAGCAGCGGCGATCCACCGCTTCGAAACAACGTGCCCTGAAACGCCGCCGGCATGTAGCCCGCCGACCAATTCGACGCGCTGCCGATCGGCCCGCCGCGTGGATCGGTCATCACGACATAGCTTGGCAGGTTCTGATTCGTCGTGCCCAGTCCATAGCTCAACCACGAGCCGAGGCTCGGCTTGCCGATGAAGATGCTGCCCGTGTTCATCTGCAAACAGCCCGACGCATGCGCCGCCGTGTCTGCATGCATCGAGCGGATCACGCACAAGTCGTCCGCATGACGCGCCGTGCGCGGAAACAAGCTGCTGATCGGCAGCCCGCTCTGCCCGTGTCGCGTGAACTCAAACGGCGATTGCATCAGATGCCCCACCGCGCGTCCGTTCGATCCCACCTTCGCATCGCCCGTGTAGGGCTTGCCATGAAACTTCGCCAGCGCCGGCTTCGGATCAAACGTGTCCACCTGCGACGGCCCGCCGTTCATGAACAAGAATACACAGTGCTTCGCCTTCGCCGGAAAATGCGCCCCCTTCTCCGTCAACGGACCCGCCATCAAATCCGCCAACGCCAGCACCGCAAAGCCGCCGGTGGCCCGCAGGAGAAACTCCCGACGTGCGAGGCTGTTTGGTGGGAGGTCTGGCATGAAGCGGGACATGAGTGAAACGGTGAAAGCCATACGGCCAGGGCAGGTCGCCTCTTCCGTTGAGGCACCCGGAATCCGCCAGACGCCGTCTGGCGAATTTAAAACCTCCAATTTCCGCGACAGCGTCGCGGAATTCGTGTGGTGCCAATCGCCCCGACACTGTTGAGGCAATTCACTCAGCAAAGCATTGGTCTGTTACCGAACTGCCGCGTTGACACCCCGACCTCGTAGCTTCCATGTAGGGGCATGACTGCAACGATTCAGAAATGGGGCAACAGCCTTGCTCTCCGCATTCCCTCTGCCATCGCCAGGCAAACCCGCATTCGTGAGGGTGATGTCGTCACGCTCAAGATCAGCAACTCGATCCTGACCGTGAACCCTTCGCCGAGGCGCCTGAGCCTCGACGATCTTCTCGCCAAAGTGACGCCTGAGAATCTGCATTCGGCAACAGCTTGGAGCGCAGACGATATTTGAGCTGCGAGTCGCAAGACAATTCTTTGCATGTCGATTCAAATCACTCACCTCAATGATCTAAAGCAGTGCGACGATGTGTTCGCACTGTATCGAGGTGCAAGCGGAACACTCGGCTGGATGCCAAAAGGAGCGTTTGAGGAGGGAATTCTCAACCGCCGGTTGCTAGTAGCAACTGATGATGCCGGACAGCTTGTTGGCTATCTCCTCTACCGAGTTGGCGGGCGGATGGCAACGATTGCCCATCTATGCGTTACAAAGGATCAAAGAGGAAAGGGCGTCGCGTCCGGACTTGTCACCGCTCTAAAGCAGCACACCGCAGAACTCGATGGCATTAGGTTGAAGTGCCGAACGGACTTTGAGGCGAATGGATTTTGGCCCCGTATGGGGTTTGTTGCAAAAGGTAAGGCCTGTGGACGAGGTGGGGACCGAGCAGAACTAACAATCTGGCATGTCGATCACGGTCACCCTGATCTGTTTTCTGCTGATCCGGTCAAGACTCGGGTGGCTATCGACGCGAATGTCTTCTTTGACCTGTGGGCGCCTGATCGTCCCAAAAGAGAAGTGTCTGGTGCGCTTGCCGAACCGTGGGTGGAAGACGCCGTTGAACTCGTTCTCACGCCCGAAATCTACAATGACATTCAACGAGCTGGGTCGATTGCGGAAAGGGAGCGCAGCAGAGCAATGGTGGGCACTTTTGGGGAGATCCGTCCGCCCGCTCTGGATGTTGATCGGATTGTCCCTCACTTGCGTGCGCTGTATCCGAAGTCGGTCTTGTTGAATGAACGGGATGAGTCAGACATCCGACATCTCGCCAACACAATCGCGGCAGGAGTGAAATACTTCGTCACTCGTGAC
>CAZEZV010000405.1:0-2835 GCA_964516725.1 uncultured Phycisphaeraceae bacterium | reverse complement strand
CCTCATCGAACTGCTCGTCGTGATCGCCGTGATCGCCCTCCTCCTGGGCCTCCTCCTCCCCGCCCTCTCCCGTGCTCGCGAAGCGGGCAGAAACGTCGTCTGCCTCTCGAACCTCCGCTCGTGCGGTGCTCTCGTCCAGTCCTACGCCGACGACAACAAGGGCTTCTCGCCCGCGCTGGGCAGGCCATATACCGACGCACCCAACTGGGCCGTCGTCATCCAAAACCTCGCCGGCATTCAAGGCACAACTGTCGGCGAAACACTGACGCCCAAGTCCGTCGTCGTGTGCCCATCCGCCGTTGCACACTACGGCCGCCCGCTCAACCGCGCCTACGCGATCAACGTCACAGGCCATGAAGGCGATCAGAGCTCTGGCGCTGGTGGCTTCGACGACGCCAGCGTCACGGTCCACATCAACCTCAACAAGGTGCAAGTTGTGCTGCGTCAGCCCCTCTTCATCGACTCGGCTTGGATCGCCCCTCCCCAAGAACGCACGGCAAGCGTCATCTCATTCCGAAACCCGGATCACGTCGCGCCGCCATCGCCCGGCATTTCACGAATCGGCCGCTGGCACGGCAAGAACCAATTTAACGCGGCGTACTTCGACGCGTCGGCGAGCATGACGAGAGAAGTGCCCGACCCGTGGCGCGAGCCGCTGCCATAATCTCACGCCTCATTTGCAGCGTTGACGCCCACTGTGCCGGAGAACTGTGTGTCACAAACAACCGCCGCCCAACTCGAACCGTTTGTTGTTGAGTACTACCGGACACTTGCCTCCGAGGGCAAAATCAACGCGAACCTCATAGAGCCCCGGATCGGCACAAAGCCCGGCAACACCCGATTACTCCTGGGCATTCCGCTGCTCGCGGTCCCCCCCATCGGAATCCATCTGATCATCCGCAACTTCGTTGTGAAGTCTCAGTACCAGCGCCTTCGCGACAGCGTGATGCGTGCGGCGACGGCTGGCACGCTGCGAAGCATGACGCCGATCATGATCAACGGAGCGTTCCTCCAAGGGGAAGTCGACTTCGCCCCCGGCTTGTTTATGGGAATCGCGGACGACGGCCCGCCCCTGACGCAAGAACTCGAGGATCAGTTAGAGATTCTCATCTGCTTCTCCGGCGACGACGACAAAGAATTTAGTAATATGACAAAGGACGAGGAGTATGTACTCTTCAGACGCCGATTCGCACCGCCTCAATCGGCTCAAGGCCGTCAGGTCGCGACGTTTGACATGTTCCTTTACCGCCAGCGTCAGCCCAGCGCATCCTCAAGGCACTTTGAGTACTACGCCATGGTGCAGCCCGGCCCTTCGGGAAACGCGGCGTTCATGGTGCCAGAAGCCGTGATTGCGTATGCACAGGAGCGGGCAGCAGGCCGAACACCGCCATTGCCCGAAGACCCGCTCGTGACGATGGCGCTGCAACTGCAGTGACGCAGTTTCCAGTTTTCAAGAATACTTGAAAAGTTCAAGTTTGTGACCTAAAATCAACCATGGAACCTCGTCTCGGCCAATCGTCGAGTGCATCGTCTGCGACCTTTCTGCATCGACCGGCAGAAAACCCCGCCAAATCCGCCCTTGACCCCGGCCTTCTCTCCGCCGTCGTCTCTGGCGAAGCCCGCCTTTCCCCGCACCAAGCCATTGACCTCTTCCACAGGATGCCCCTCCCCGAGCTCGCTCGCTGGGCCGACGCTCGCTGCCGCGCCATCCATGGCGACACGTTCCGCACCTTCATCATCGACCGCAACATTAACTACACCAACGTCTGCAACGCCAAGTGTACTTTCTGCGCCTTCCGCCGCGACGGCCATGAGCACGACGCGTACACGCTCGAGCCCGAGCAGATTCATGAGAAGATCAGCGAACTCGTCGCGATTGGCGGCACGCAGATTCTTATGCAGGGCGGCATGAACCCGGACCTGCCGCTGGATTGGTACTTGAACTTGCTCAGCGGCATCAAGGCGACATTTCCGAAAGTTCACATTCACGCGTTCAGTCCGCCTGAACTCGTTGAGTTTGTTCACTTCTTCAATCCGCCTGGCGCGAATTACTTTGAGAAGGCTCGATGGGTGCTGAAGAAGTTGCAGGAAGCGGGCATGAACAGTCTCCCTGGCGGCGGTGGCGAGATTTTTGCTGATCCGGTTCGCCGGAAGATCGGCTTGGGCAAGTGTGATGCAACGGCGTGGATGACGAGCATGTACGCGGCGCATTCGCTGGGCATGTTCACGAGTGCGTCGATGATGTTCGGGCATATTGAGGGGTACGCGGATCGGATTCATCACATGTGGCTGGTGCGCGAGTGGCAGGATCTGGCGATGGGTCGAGAGACGAAGAGACAAAGAGACGAAGAGACGACGTTGGCGGGCATTGACGATTCGCTGTTTCAGTTTGCATCGACTTCGCCGCTGCCTTTCGGTCATTACAAGGCGTTTATCGCCTGGCCCTTCCAGCGTGAAAACACGCCGCTGGGGCGGGTGCCGGATTGGGGTGCGGATGAAGCGGAACTGTCGCAGGAGTTTCCGGGTGATGCGATTGCGCGAGCATGGGACTTCGGTCGAGGCGTCGATGCGCACCCCGTCGGCAGCCGCACCATAGACGTCTTCGATTACAACGCGATGGACAAGTCAAAGTACCCCACTGCTCACTTGTTCGGCAAGCGCGTTCGCATGAGCATGGCCAGCGATTATCTGCGAACGCAGGCGATCTCCCGCCTCTTCCTCGACAACGTCTACAGCATTGGCAGTTCCTGGGTCACGATGGGCCCGCACATCGGACAACTGGGCCTCATGTACGGCGCGAACGACATGGGCAGCGTGATGATGGAAGAGAATGTC
>CAZEZV010000404.1:0-2837 GCA_964516725.1 uncultured Phycisphaeraceae bacterium | reverse complement strand
GCCCCCACCCCCACCGCTCATCGTCGCAAACAACATCGCCGCAGTTTCCAGGCCCGGAATGTACATGCAATGCCTTCGCAAAGGTTCCGCAGCCGAGAACATGAACAAGCGTCGAGTCCCCGCACGCGTTGCGGCTTCCGCAGCGTCAAACGTGTCGAACAGTCGCAGTGCAACGCTCGTCTTGCAATCCACAATGCCCGGGAATGCACCGAATCGCACACCCGCGCGATCCAACTCGACGCGCTCCGGCAAGTCGCCAAAGTCCCAGTGCTTGATGCCTTCACGCGTGAAGCGATTCGGGCTGGTCAGCATCCCGCTCCGCAACTTCGGCGCAAGCAACGACTTCAGTTGATTCACATCGCGCCCCGCTTCGATCACTTTTCCATCGGCATCCACCACCTCAACACGCATCGACATCCACATGGGCAGCGCAACGCCGCTCAAAGCGTCCTTCGGCACATCAATCGTCGTCGCCTTTAAGACCGCTGCGCGAATTGCATCCAGCAAGTTGCCTTCACCGAACTTCAGCAATGCAACCACGTCATCCGTCAGTTGCGTCGGCACAGGCAGAATCCTGCGGTATTCCTTCCCGAGCCCACGCACGATGGTCTCGACTTTCTCACGCAGATGCCCCGGCACGAGCCACGCCAATCGTTCCGCGCTGACCTGCCCCAACGCCTCCAGCGGCACACGCACGGTCACGCCGTCGGCCTCATGCCCCGGCTCCAACCGATATGCCAGCGGCAGTTTCAGCGAGCCGACGTCGAGTTCATCAGGAAAAAGATCAAGCCCGGGCAAGTCCGCGCCGGGCGCGATCAAGTCTTCCAGCGCCATGAACAACAGCCGAGCCTGCGGCTGCGCCTTGTTCTGGCTCTGCTCGTGCCGCCACTTCTCAAAGGCTCCCGCCGTGCATATCGACTGCGGCACTTTCTTGTCGTAGTAGTTGAATCGCTGCTCAAATCCCGTGAGCAGGTTCTGCCGCCTCGCGCGCACCTCAAGCGCCTTCACATCATCTTCAAGCCGCATGTTGTGCTGCAAGAACGCCCAGGGCTTCTCGACGTCGCCCAGCACCAGCGCATGGTGAATGAAAATGTCGCGTGCTTCCTTCGGATTGATCGCGCCGTAGTGCACACGGCGTTTCGGCACGAGTTCCAGCCCGAAGATCGTCACTCGCTCGTTTGCAACAACGCGCCCAGAGTGCCTATCCCACCTCGGATCGCTGTGGCTGCGCTTCAGCAGGTGCGCGCCGAGTTCTTCGATCCACTCCGGCTCGACCGCCGCAACGCCTCTCGCATACACGCGCGTGGTCCGTACAACTTCCGATGCCATCAGCCACTTCGGCCCGTTGCGGAATAGCACACTGCCCGGAAAAATATGATACCGATTGCTCCGCCCGCCCAGGTAATTGCCCAGTTCGCGATCGTTCTCCGTCTTCTGCGCGATGTTGCACAGCAACCCAGTCAGCAGCGCTCGATGCACCTGCTGCGGCTTCGCGGCGTCTCGATTGGCCCGCAGGTGCAGGTCGTTGGCAACATCCGCCAACTGCGAATGCAAGTCCTCCCACTCCCGCATTCGCACAAACGAAAGAAACCGCTCTTTGCACCACCTGCGAAGCTTGCTCCCCGTCAAGTGTCGCTTGCGGTCTTTCCACGCGTTCCACAGTTTGAGAAACGACAAGAAGTCAGACGTCGGATCGTCAAATTCTTCATGCGCCGCATCCGCCGCGTCCTGCATCGCCATCGGACGCTCGCGCGGATCCTGAATGCTCAGCGCGCTCGCGATGATGACCACCTCGTGCAGGCATCCTTCTTTCCCGCCCGCAAGAATCATCCTGCCGATACGCGGATCAATCGGAAGCCTCGCTAAGTCGCGCCCCGCCTGCGTCAGCTGCCCCGCGTCGTCGATCGCACCTAGTTCGTGAAGCGTTTCATACCCGTCCTTGATCGCCCTCGCGTCCGGAGGCTCGAGAAACGGAAACTCCTCGACCTTCCCAAGCCGCAGCGCGGCCATCTGCAGTATCACGCTCGCAAGATTGTCCCGCAGAATCTCCGGATCCGTGAATTGATCGCGCGAGAGATAGTCCTGCTCGTCATACAGTCGGATGCACACGCCCGGCCCGAGCCGCCCGCACCGGCCCTTGCGCTGATCCGCGCTGGCCCGCGAAATCGCCTCAATCTCAAGTCGCTGCACCTTTGTTCGGGGCGAATACCGCGAGACGCGAGCATACCCCGGATCGACAACGTATCGAATCCCAGGCACCGTCAAACTTGTCTCCGCGACGTTTGTCGCGAGCACAATCCGTCGCCCGCCGTGCGGCTTGAACACCCGCATCTGTTCGTCCGCCGTGAGCCGTGCATACAGCGGGAGCACTTCAGCGTGCTCGCCGTCGGCGAGGCGGTGCTTTGCAAGCGTCTCTGCAGTCTCACGAATCTCGCGCTCGCCGCTCAGGAACACGAGGATGTCGCCGCTGCCATACGTGGACAATTCATCCACAGCATCGACGATGTGTTTCTGAAACTGCTCATCGCGCTCGTCAAGATCATCTTCGCCAGGCTTGCGATAGATCACATCGACCGGATACGTCCGCCCAGACACGCTGATGATCGGCGCATCTTGTCCATTGCTTGCAAAGTGCCTCGCAAACCGCTCCGGATCAATCGTCGCGCTCGTGACGATGACCTTGAGATCAGGTCGGCGCGGCAGCAGCGTGCGCAAGTACCCAAGCATGAAGTCGATGTTCAGGCTGCGCTCGTGCGCCTCGTCGATGATGATCGTGTCATACTGCAGCAACATCCGGTCGCTCTGCGTCTCCGCGAGCAAGATGCCGTCTGTCATCA
>CAZEZV010000403.1:0-2841 GCA_964516725.1 uncultured Phycisphaeraceae bacterium | reverse complement strand
GGCAGGCATCGGGATCGGATTTGTGTCGCGGTTTGCGCTGAGGAGCGATCAGGGGATTGTGTGCAAGGATGCAGACCTTTCGAGGACGCTTGCGATTGTGAGAAGACGCGATCGAGTCCCGAATCTGGCTTCGGGTGAATTTGAGAAGTCGTTGCTGGCGAGCGTCAAGGCATCTGCGGGCAGGCACAGGCGACTGAGCTGACTGGTCGATTGCGTGGCGCGTCAGTGTGGCATAACTTGTGTTTATGAAAGACGTAATCCGCATCGATTCGATTCATGTCGATAGATTGGTATGCTTGTGTGTTCGTTGAGCGGAAACGTCGATACAAGAGCAGTGAGGCGCAGATTTTCGCGCATAAAGAATTATCGTACAAGGATGAACCAATGACCACGCCCGGCACCCCCGCCACCCCCCGTAACCCCTTCAACTCCCGCAAGACCCTCACGACCAAGCACGGGTCGTACACGTATTACTCGCTTGAGGCACTCAAGCAGCAGAAGGTTGGCCACGTCGACAAGTTGCCATACTCGATCAAGGTGTTGCTCGAAGCGATGCTTCGCAATGTTGATGGGTTCATCGTGACGGATGATGACGTGGTCGGACTCGCGAACTACAACGCCAAGAGTCCGGTGAAGGACGAGATTCCGTTCATGCCCGCGCGAGTGGTGTTGCAGGACTTTACCGGCGTGCCGTGCGTGGTTGATCTCGCGGCGATGCGTGATGCGATGAAGGAGATGGGGGGCGATCCGAACGTGATCAATCCGCTGGTGCCGTGCGATCTGGTGATTGACCATAGCGTGCAGGTGGATGCGTTCGGCACGAAGAACGCGCTGACGATCAACGCGACGCGTGAGTTTGAACGCAACACCGAGCGGTATGAGTTCTTGAAGTGGGGACAGCAGAGTTTGAGCAACTTCCGGTGCGTGCCGCCCGCGACGGGGATTGTGCATCAGGTGAATCTTGAGTACCTTGCGAAGGGGGTTTGGACCAGCGTTGGCAAAGCCACGGGCGAGACGCCAGTGGCGTACCCAGATTCGTGCGTTGGTACTGACAGTCACACGACGATGGTCAACGGGCTTGGCGTAGTGGGTTGGGGTGTGGGAGGTATTGAGGCCGAGGCTGTGATGTTGGGCCAGCCAATTTACATGCTGACGCCGGACGTGGTTGGGTTCCGATTGAAAGGCAAGATGCCCGAGGGCGCGACGGCGACCGATCTCGTGCTGACGGTCACGCAGATTCTCCGCAAGAAGGGCGTCGTTGACAAGTTTGTTGAGTTCTTTGGTGATGGGCTTGCGGCGCTGAGCGTTCCGGATCGCGCGACCATCAGCAACATGGCTCCGGAGTATGGCGCGACGATCGGATTTTTCCCGATTGACGCTGTGACGCTGGATTACATGCGGTTCACCGGTCGTGATGAAGCGACGGTGGCGCTGGTTGAGGCGTATTGCAAGGCGCAGGGCATGTTCTGGACGCCTGGGTCGCCTGAGCCGGAATGCACGGATGTTTTGGAACTTGATCTCTCGACCGTGCAGCCCAGCATGGCGGGGCCGAAGCGGCCGCAGGATCGGGTGGAGCTGAAGAACATCAAGGCGGAGTTCTTAAAGAGTCTTGGTGCGCCGTTGGGGAACACGAGCTTTGGTTTGCCGTTTGAGAAGATTTTCAATGCAAGCGGCACAGTGAAGCGCTCGGAACAGACGCCCGTCCCGGAGGGGCAGGCCACCAAGATCACGCACGGCGCGGTGGTTATCGCGGCAATCACGAGTTGCACGAACACGAGCAATCCGGATGTGTTGATCGCGGCGGGCCTGGTCGCTCGCAAGGCGCGAGCCTTTGGACTAACTCGTAAGCCGTGGGTCAAGACGAGTCTTGCGCCCGGTAGTCGAGTGGTCACGGATTATCTCAATAAGGGTGGGCTCACGGAAGACCTCGAATCGTGCGGTTTCCACACAGTTGGTTACGGTTGCACGACCTGCATCGGCAACAGCGGGCCTTTGCCTGATGAAGTTGAAGCCGCGATCAAGGAAGGCGATCTTATTGTCGCGAGCGTGCTCAGCGGCAATCGCAACTTTGAAGGAAGAGTGCATCAGAATGTGAAGGCGAATTTTCTTGCGTCGCCGCCCTTGTGCGTCGCGTACGCGATCGCGGGCAGTGTGGCGATTGATCTGGGGACCGAGCCGCTGGGCATCGCGACGCAGGGCGATCGCGTCGGCAAGCCGATTTACCTCAAGGACATCTGGCCGACGAACGCCGAGATTCAGAGTGTAAAAACCATGTGCATCGAGCCGGGGCAGTTCAAGACGCAGTATGGGCAGGTCTTTTCAGCCAACGACACCTGGAACAAAGTGCCGGTCAGCAAGAGCGATCAATACTACTGGAACGACAAGTCCACGTACATCCAGCACCCGCCATACTTCCAGGGCATGAGTGTTGCGCCCGACGCGAGCAAGATCGGTGCGATCAAGGGCGCACGTTGTCTCGTCAATGTTGGCGACAGCATCACGACAGACCACATTTCGCCTGCTGGAGATATCGCAGCGGCGAGTCCTGCGGGCGAGTATCTCAAAACGCTGGGTGTCCCGAAGAGCGAGTTCAACAGCTACGGCAGCCGCCGCGGCAACGATCGCGTGATGACGCGCGGTACGTTTGCGAACGTGCGTGTGAAGAACAAGCTTGCGGTTGAAAGCGGCAAGATTCGCGAAGGTTGGTGGACGACCGACTACTCGCGTGCAGGTGGAAACAAACTGTCCACTATCTACGACGCCAGTCAGAACTACAAAAAGGAAGGCACGCCGCTCATCGTGCTTGGCGGCAAGGACTACGGCATGGGCTCCAGCCGCGAC
>CAZEZV010000402.1:0-2852 GCA_964516725.1 uncultured Phycisphaeraceae bacterium | reverse complement strand
CGAGCGTCCGCATCAGTCCTTCCATCTGGAAATCCACCTCAAACATCTACGTGTACCCTCGGAAACTTCGCCGCGCTGTGCCCTGTCGAGTCGTTCCGATTCCGCCCGATGACCGCAGCGTGTAAAGTCGGTCCGAAGCCGGCTTGATCTGGCTTGTCATCGCGGCATATCGAGCACCCTGCGCTTGCAAGCCGGCCATTCCCTTGTCCGCCTCGTCAATTACCACTTGGGGGACGGCTTGATTCTTGTCGCCATGCAACCAGATATACTTGCGAAGCACGGCGATGGCATCGGTACGAATCCCAGAGCGATCCATCTCGGTCCACGGAATCGCTGGCTTGGGACAGTTGCGCACCGCTTTGTCAAACCACAGCGCGTCAAATGCGTCCAAATCCCACGACAGACCAATGGCCTTGCGAATCTGCCCGTCGGTCATTGACAGCACGATTTCCAAATCATCCTGGTCAATGCCCGTGCTGCCAGGCACCTTGAAGTGCTGGCGCAGATCTGACGCTCCGCCGACGGCCTTTTCTGCGTCGGCTTGACCAAGGTAATGGTCGGCCATGGATGACTACTTGCCGCGCTTTTTGGGTTCTGTGTCCGGCTGCTTTTCCTCGGCGACCGGGGCAGTCTTTGCCGCCTCTAGTTCGCCAGCAAGACGCAGCACTTCGTCTGACAACTTGCCCCTCTCGGCAAGCAGCGAATCAATCTGCTCCCGCAGCGCTTGAAGTTGCTCCGATTCGGCAACCTGCGGCGCTTGCTCAATCTGCTGCTCGCTCACCAGCGCGACCTCATACAGTTCAATGGCATTGCCGCTGATTGGTAAGCCAAGTTGTGTCGCTTGCTGTTTGCTCAGATGGACCTGCATCACTCACTCCTGAATCAGCTTGGTCAGCTGACGATCGTAATCCTCTTGCCCAAGCACGCCGCTTTCTCGTAGGGACTTGAGCCGCTGCACACGAACTTCCAGCGATGCCGGCGCGGGGTTGCCGTCGCGCACAAGCGCCTTTTGCGTCTGAGCAGCGGCATATCGTTCGCGCTCCTCTTGCTCGTCGGCCTCGATGCCATCGATCAGCGCCTGCCGACCACGCGACCCCAGTTCGTTCGCCTGCGCCATCAGTCGCTCGCGCTTGGCTATCAACATCGCCTCAAACTGCTCGGCGGTCATCTCGCCCAGTTGTGCCTTGCGTTGCTCGCTCTCGGCGTGCGCCTTGGCCTGCTTTTGCTGTTCGGCAACCATCGACATCTCGGCTTGCTGCCGGTCGTACGCCGTGGCCATTTCCGCCGCCTGCTTGCGGAGTGCATCCTCGCGGCTCTTGGTTTCCGGCGATAGCGATTCCCGCGTGACCTTGGTTTGATGATCGCGCATCGTCAGGATTTCCTGCTGCACTCGGCGCGCTTCTGGCGAGGCCTGCGCACGCTTGATCTGCACGTACTCGCTCGGCGTGCAGAGAACACCCTGATTGTCGTTGAACGTCTGCATGCTCACCCGGTATTTCTGACCGGGCAAAAAGTGAGCCGCGACCGTTCCGTCCGTCCTGTGCTCCTGACGGAAGTTGATTGCGCCAGGCTGTAGCGCTCCAATGACCTGCGAATATTCGCGACCGGGGCGGAGCATGACCGTAATCAGTCCACGCGGGTCAACGAAAGTCGTATTGAGATTGTTGTCAATGACACCAGCGAACGCGACCGGGGCATCTGCGCGCAGATGTCCAGACTCCAACGCATTCAGCTGGTCTTCGCTGACCAAATGATCCAGCGCGTCAACTCGGCTGGGTACTTCGTATGCGTCGATATGATCAGACATTTGGCTCTCCTTTGGGGGTTGCTGCGTTGCCGCGCCCGCCACCATGCAGGTGCGGCAACTTGGCCAAGCTAGGCGCTCAGCATGCCACGGAAGCGGGCTTCCGCCGGGTTGACGACGTTGAACGCGACAAAGGCCGCCGTCGGCTCTTCGATCATGAAGTGGACAAACGCCGTGGTCTGCACCACCTCCGCGAAACGCGCATGCCGAAACTCCGGATAGCGCAGGGTGACGATCGGCTCGTCCTCTGACCCGCCGAAGTAGTACATGTGCCCGAAGCTATTGTCGCTGCGACTGACCGGCGACCCGGTGAGCACAAGAACATCAGGCCCACCATAGTACCGCTTGGCTCCCAGACCGACTTGACCGGGAGCGTTGTAGATGCCGGCTTTGTCGATAAACAGCGTGCCTTCCGCAACGTCCAGCAGTTCCTCCAGGATCTTCGGCGTGATCATGCGCCAGCTGGTCACATCGGCTCGGCTGATGGTCTGCGGATGCTGGATCAGCTCCTGCCACACCGGGTAGGTCATGTAGATCTTGAAGATGTCGCGGCCCGACTCCTCGCGGACAAACCGCACCCAGGTCAACAGATCATCGATGGGATTCGATGCGGGGCTGGTTCGGTTGCTCCACTGTTGCGCGGCGGGAACAGTGAAGTTGAATGTCATCAGTGCCGCGTTGCGCAGCGTCTGCACGATCGCGGCATACTCCAGCCGCATTCGCACCTTGTTGTACGCCTGCGCACCCTGCCGGGCGGCGTAGTCGAAGATCTCGTCTGCGCCCTGCGCGGTCACGTTCGGAATCAGCGCTTCGAGTCCGAACATTTGCAACTGATACTTGATCGGGCTCGCGACGTTGAACGACACGCGGTCAAGCAGGCCGTCCTGTCCGGCGGGCTGCGCGTTGTTGAGCGCCAGCGTGTTGTCGTTGCTGATGCGCGCAATCAGGTCGGTCATCTTGTCGACAGCGACGCCGAAGAACAGCTCCGAGTGTGCATACTTCGACTGGTATCCGCGATCCTTCAGAAGGTACGGAATCACCTTGTCGA
>CAZEZV010000401.1:0-2862 GCA_964516725.1 uncultured Phycisphaeraceae bacterium | reverse complement strand
AGATTGGAGTACGCGCGTACGAAGATCGGGCAAAAAGTAAGTCAACGCATAAGGCTAGCGTCTGTGCGCCTGTCAACCGAGGCACGAATGTCCAGTACGTTGGCTTGTGCTTTTCACGCTTCCAAATCATCTTCGAAGGGGTAGGGGGCTGCCCAGCCACGAGTTTTCGCCTCGGGACCACACGCGGTCCGTCAAAGAAAGTCGCGCAGTTGGGTGAGTTTTTTCCGGGGGGACGGGGGTAGCAGTTCCAGAGATCAGAGACGATCTCATGGTCGTGAATACGCAGCACACCTTCTGCGAGTAAAGCCCAGTCAGCGCGTTGCAAAAAGAGCACAGGTGACGCTCACGAAAATACCGCGTACCTTAACTCACAATTGGGACATCTCTGTGGAGTACTCGCGTATTCACTGAGCGTCACGGTCGTACCTTTTCATTAATCACAACGCGGCGCATTTGTCACTTGGCATTCTAGAGAAAAGTTTACCTTCTGCGGAGTATTCATGCATTACAAGCACAAGTTTGGAACAACGCGCGGCCTAGCCGTCGTTGGAATGTTGTCCATGTTCAGTGTCGGTAACCGCACTGCTGAAGCACAGACGGCGCCTCTCTATGTGGAACTAGCACAGGAATCGGCAGCAGGTGCTGGTGACTTTGACTGCTTCCCTTTAGGGGTTCTACAAGTCTTCGAAGCATCCGGTGACGCGACTGCGTTTTACAATTACAACAGCCAGTCCTTTGGAGGAACGCTGACCTATGGCGCTCCGCTCGAAGACTTTTCCAATCTCTTTTTTGTGAAACTTGGCGACGGCAGCGTCGCACTGACGTGGGTTCATGATCGACGTGGCAATCCGACTGGTGATTTGGGCGGAACCGCTCTAACTCGTGTAGAAGTGCTGAATGGAACGGGTTTGCCCAGCCGGTTGGTCTCCGACGATCCTGATGATGACACCTACGTCGACAGCCGCGGCTCGGACGGTTCTTACATCTTTGCCATGAATCACGACTGGGGACGCGAAAACACGGACGGTGCGGTGATCGGGCCGCTCGCAGGTCCATGGACGACATTCGTAAGCTTTGATCAAGTTCCGACGAACCTCATAGCGTGGCAGATCATTGGACCCGACGGCGGGTATCAAATCGTGGGGATGGACTCAGGCAGACGCGTACGTATCCGTCCTGTCCAGGCGCCTGCCACAACATTACTCCAACTGCTGACTTTCGATGACCCGATTGATCCGCTACTTGATGTGAGCGGAACAAATCACCACGTTTATCAATGGGAAGGCAACCCTTCGCTCGTAGCTGGGCAAAGCGATAGCGGCGTGGGTTTGGACATAAACAATTGGCTTCGATGCGACCTTGAAATTGGACCACTGGCTCATACAGCGATCTCGTTCGGCGGATGGGTTCGCGTGGACGCACCGCTTACATCAACCGCGAACTTCATTGCTTCCGGTACGGGAAGCGGGAATCGTGATCGGGCTCTCACCGTCGTGCTCGGCAATGACGGCGAGTATCACTGGGCACTAAACAGACAGCAAAGTTCGTTCGGAGGAAACAACATCAACACTCGTGTGGCGATAGGCGAGAACATGTTTGTCGCTGCCGTCTACGACGAAAGTGGCGGCACCTCGGGAACAGTTAAACTGCGTGTCGATTCAACATCTTTGAACGATGCAATGGTTGGGCTGATGGGCACAGGCTCTGTATGGTTCGGATTGGGCGGAAATCCTGCACAGGGTGGCACGCCGTCTCGCATTGTTGTGGACAACGTATTCGTTGTGCGAGAAGCACTGTCCGACGCGCGGTTGCTAGAAATCCAGCAGTTTGGCTATTCACGCATTCCTTCGTGCGCCACGATCTTCCGCCAGCCCGCCTGTACCTGCATCGAGTCAGGCGGCACCATGACGCTGACAGTCGACGCCGGAAGCACGAGCGGAGTGAACTACTTGTGGCGAAAAGATGGTGTGAGCTTGGGCGTAACGCAGTCTTCGCTCTTTGTTCCTGCGGTCAGCGAAATGAACGAGGGCGTGTACGACGTGCTAGTGACAAGCGTGAATGGATGCGGGAGCGTTCTCAGTTCGCCGGCAGTCGTCAACGTTCGGAGTGCAGGCGATCCTGCATGCACACCCTGCGATTCAATCGACTTCAACAACGACACAAGCCTCTTTGATCCGCAAGATATCGAAGCATTCTTGTCAGTGTACTCCGAAGGACCTTGTGTTCCAGGCACTGCCACATGCGGCGATATCGACTTCAACAACGATACCAGCGTCTTTGATCCGTGCGATATCAGCTCGTTTCTGGTCGTGTATAGCGAGGGCCCTTGTACGCCCTGCGGTCAGTGACCCTGCCGTCACTGGACGTGCTGCGCGACATTCACCATCGGGTCACTTCATTGCGTTTTGGTCCGCGCTGTTCGCGCACCAACTCCTCATAACCCGTGCCTACGGAGACAAGAGACTCGGTGAGACTTGGGGCCAAAAATGGCGTTCGTGGGGCTCAACGCGCGAGTTCCACGGTTATGGCAAAGTCGCAATCGGAGACTCAGCCGCGCTCACGACGAAAGAAAACTCTACGAATCTCAGCGTGAAATCGCAGTGTGTGCGGTCGCCGCGTTGCAGCGCCTATGAAAACCAAAGAACCGACCACTTACGTGATCGGTTCTTGGAATAGCGGGGCCAGGATTTGAACCTGGGACCTTCGGGTTATGAGCCCGACGAGCTACCGGGCTGCTCCACCCCGCAATCGTTGGTCGCAACCATAGGGGATTCGCGTTCGTTCGTCAAGTTGTTGTGAAGAAGAAGGCACGAGGCATGAAGGCACCGTGGCGTCATGGCAACGTGGCATCAAGTCACTTTG
>CAZEZV010000400.1:0-2868 GCA_964516725.1 uncultured Phycisphaeraceae bacterium | reverse complement strand
CGTCAAGCCTGTGTCGGCGAACGAAGCGCCGCACTCGCCGGACTGGGGTGCGCTCCTGGAAAAAAGCCGCGAGCAGTGCCGCCAGCACTTGGTCGCTGAATACTCGCAATGGACGGACGCGATTCGGAAAGTGCAGCGAGCGCTGCCCGCGCTCAAGAACCGCTGGGAGGACCGCGAACTTGATACGTGGTGCCACGGCGACCTCCACCCCGGCAACGTCCTCATGCGAACCTTGCCTGACGGCTCGCAACGCTGCGTCCTGATTGACCTTGGCCTTGTCCACGCGGGACACTGGATCGAGGATGCGTTGTATCTTGAGCGGCAATACTGGGGGCACGAAGACTGGCTCGAAAAAACCAAGCCGATTTCAATCTTGGCGCGGCTGCGGCGCGAAGCGGGGCTACCCACGCATGGCGACTACACGATGCTCGCGAATGTGCGACGCGTGTTGATGGCGGCGTGTGCGCCGGGGGTGATTGATCGTGAGGGGGCGAATGCGAAGTACTTGCATCGGGCGTGGACGTTGATTGAACAGTTGTTGCCGCAGATACCGCATTAGGTAGATTGGCACTCCGTGCCAATCCCTACCCCTTCTACACCGCCCTCCAGCCGCCACTCGTATTCTTGTTGTATGCGGCTCCGCGACTTCATTGGAATGTTGCTACTGCGCTATTACTGCGTCAGCCTGCTCATCATCCCTGTTGCTACAACGTCGTCGGTGCTCTTGATGAGAAATTACTTGCCTTGTTGCGTCATCCCACTCGCAATAGTTGTCTCATTGGTCATCTCTGAAAGCATGATGCGAGCGTTGACAGACTTCCTGCTGCCTGGAAACGAAAGAACGTGGACACTGTGGCTCATCGGAGCCAGCGAAAGTACCAGCGAACAGGCCAAGAGCATACTCAAAGCGATTTCCCGTGATCCCGAATCCAAGACTTTCCTAATACGCATGCAGCACGTTCCGACACTTCGGAGCGTCGCCACAAACGCGCTCGCGGACATGATGTGAGAACACTCGCCCGATCACATCACCGACTCAATCCACTCGTACTCTTGTTGATGCACCGCCGCGACTTCCTCTCCTCCGCCGCTCTCGCTGCCGCCGCCGGCATCGCGCGCACCATGCACGCCCAAGGCTACTCCGAGCCGCCAAATCAACCCACCGGCTCGCCGCGCGTGGTTCCCGCCGCGCGTCTCGTGCTGCTTGCGAGCGGCGTCAATCTCTCGCACTGGCTCTGGCTCCCCAAAGAGCAGAACGCCGACAATCGCTGGAAGTTCATCAAGCGCGAAGAGCTCGATGCTCTTCGCGAAGCGGGTCTGACGCATGTGCGCCTGCCGCTTGATCCTGCGGCGCTGTGGGATCGCGAGGCGAAGGCATTGCGGCCTGGGGCGTGGGGCGAGGCGGAGTATGCGGTTGAATTGTGCCTCGCTGCGGGCCTTGGCGTTGTCTTTGACATTCATCCGCTCGGCAGCCGCTCTCAGTGGATCATGCCCGACGAGAAGACCGGTGCGACAGAGCATCTCGAAGCACTGTGGATGGCCCTCGCACCGCGCTGCGCACAGTGGGACGCTGAACGACTGTTTCTTGAAATCATGAACGAGCCACACGAGATAAAAGAAGCCGGCGCGTGGGCCGCCGCTCAGCAGCGCGTCGCGACGATCATTCGCGACCACTGCCCCAACCACACCATCATCGCGACGGGCGACGAATGGGGCGGCGTCGAAGGCCTCAAGAAACTCGACCCGCTCGACGACGGCAACGTCGTCTACTCCTTCCACTTCTACGAACCCATGACCTTCACGCATCAGGGCGCGACGTGGGGCTGGGAAGGCTGGAAACACCTGCGAAACGTGCCGTATCCGTGTTCGACGCAGCAGGCGAAGGACATCGCAAAGACGATTGATGACGAAAAAGGCCGCAAAGGCCTGATCGGCGAGCACTCCGACAAAGACGACGCCAAACAAAAGTTCGGCGGCTGGAACCGCAGCCGCATGGCAGCACGCATCGACGAAGCAGTTGCATGGAGCAGAAAGCACGCGAGAAAGGGCGATGCGCTTCCGGTGTACTGCGGTGAATTCGGAGCGATCAAGGAGTTCTCGCCGCGCGAGTCACGGCTTGCGTGGGTGAAGGATATTGCGGGGGTGTGCCGGGAGAGGAAGATTGGGTGGGCGATGTGGGATTATTGCGGCGGCTTCGCGATGAGCGAAGAAAAGGATGGAAAGAGAGTCATCCACGTCGACATTACACATGCTCTCATGGAAAAGTAGTTGCTTTCTAAACTTCATCACATGTCTGACACCTCCGCCGATCAACCGGAAACCATCAAGTTCATGTGGTCCAACGCAATCAACGCGGCATGGGCAAGTCACTTTCTTGACAACGAACCTGATCTCGATGCTGTCGTCAGGCGCGAGAAGATTGTCAAACTGATCGTGACCATTCCGACAGCGGCAATCTTGGGCGGCTTCTTCTACTGGATCATTGTGAAAAGCCAGCCCGACATGAGACTCTTCGCGGTCATCGCGGGCTGCCTGATCTCTATTCCTTATATGTTGTATTCTCTTGGAAGCGGAGCGTGGAACCGTTTTCGCAAGGACATTTTCGCGGCCGCACGGGCAGAGCACTCACAACCAATCTCTCTAACCGTTCGCGTCAATGCTGAGGGCTTTGAGTGGGCGGACGATACCTCAAAGACCCTTTTGAAGTGGAACAGCTTCGAAGACATCGTCCGTTTCGAGAACAACATTGGTCTTGTCTTTGCGGATCGGTTCGGCGCATTTGGAATACCACGCTCAGCGTTCAACAATGTTGCCCATGCGGACACCTGGGAACAGCACGTCCGCACACTTCACGACGCTTCCGGTTAT
>CAZEZV010000399.1:0-2871 GCA_964516725.1 uncultured Phycisphaeraceae bacterium | reverse complement strand
GCTACTCGGAAACCTTTCGAAATGTATGTTCCACCGACATATAGACGAACATTCCAACATCGGGCGTATCGGGCGTAAGCCCGACTGGAACTGATCCTCCGATTACCCACTCGACCTCATCGAATTGGCACACCGCGTACCGCACCCCAGGGTTTAAAAACACCTGATTCACGTTGGTTCGCGAACCAACGTCGTCGATTTCATCAATACAAAGCGCGAGCGACTCCAGAAAGAAGTGGAGGTTCACCTTGGGCTTCCAAAAAACGCTTCCGCCAAGGTTGTATCCTCGCAAGTCGTGCTCAATAAGTGGAAAAGCGGGGGGAAGCTGCGCGTTTACGTCGGGCGTGATGGTATAGCCGGCGTTGAAATGAAAATCGAAGCGATCACCGTAGCGGCTGATAGGTAAATTCGTTTGATACCCCACCTCGCCGTTGCCCAAGCCGAACCGTTCATCACCCGTCGGCACGATCAAACTGAATCGAGGAGCGCACCAAAGGAACTCATCATCCGACAGAAGTTGATAACGGTAATTGAGAAACGTATCGCCGACGCCCCCTTGCTGCACTGGCGTAGCATCGTTCGGATGCTCAAAGCCGTCGAGAAACAGAGTGGTGAAGGAGAACTGGTGGGCTTGGGACCCGAGTGGCAACTCCATCGTATAGGTGAACGAAAAGTCGCGGGTATGGCCCTGTGGGGAACGGTCCCACGCGTTGACCCAATTAAAAATGTGCTGGACGTCGCCTGGCTCCTGGTTGAAGGCTTCTTCGACGAAAAACCCATTGTCGCGTATGTGTGAGGGACCCGCTTTGGCCTCGCCGTTCTCATCGCCGTACGCGAGTTCGCTGTCGCCGTCGTCGAGCGAGTTAGTCCACGCGGCTTTGTCTAGCCGATGCATTGAGGAGTTCGAAGAAGGTACGCGCCCCGAGTCCCAATCCTCAGCCTTTGTCTCAGGAGGGATCGAGTAGTCGGCCCAGTTCGAGGCCGGTGCCTCGGCCGACGAATACTGGCCAGCACAAAGAAGGCCGACTAACACCAAGCTCCAGGAGTATGGATTCATCCGAACTCACTGCCATCGTGTCTATGGTTAACCAGCGAACAGTAGAGCGGAGCAAGTAGTATTGAATTATAAAAGTCGGCTTCGGCTGAATGGCAGCGTTCACGCTTCCGAGCAAACTCGTAAGGAATTGAATGCGCGATTTAGCGATGGCTGTTGTTTGGCAATCTGCCTGCGACACGCGACTGGATAGACTTGATGCGCGCCTCGATCGCACTTGCGTCGGACGCGCGGTCTGTTTCGCGTAGCAGCGCCGCGTAACTTTCCAAAACGTCCACAAGGTTCGAATGGTTCGGGCCAAAAACCGCCTCGCGTATCTCTAATGCCTGTTTAAGCATTGGCTCGGCATGTGGATAGTCGCGTTGCTCGTGATATAGTTCGCCGCGCCGGTAGAGTGCCGTTGCATAGTAAGGATGTTTTTCCCCAACCGTCTTTTCCATTATTTCTAAAGCGTCTTGGAACAGCGGTTGGGCTCGCGAGTACTCTTGCTTAGCCTGATAAAGCCGCCCCAAGTTTGCCAAGGCGACCGCGTAATTAGGGTGCTGATCGCCCAGCGTCCTCTTCAGGATCTCCACCGCTTCCAAAGCGAGGGGGCTAGCCTGTTGATAGTCACCGTGCTGGCGATAGAAGTCGGAAAGATTGTTGAGCGCGATCGCGTAGCTGGCGTGGTCTTCCCCTAATGCCGGTTTCATAATCTCGACAGCTTTGCGATAACATGATTCGGCCTGGGCCTTCTCACCCCGCTCCTGGTGAATGTCGCCCAAGTTATTCAGCGACGTCGCGTAAAGCGGATGTTGGTTGCCAAGCGTCTTTTCAAGAACACTCGAAGCCTGGCGGAAGAGCGATTCGGCGTGGTCCAACTGCCCCATTTTGCGATACAGCAGACCCTGATTATTGAGCGCCAACGCGTAACGTGGGTGTCCTTCGCCGAGGCTTTCCTTCAGCACGCTTACGGCCTCATCCAAGAGCGGTTTTGCGCGATCGTATTCCGCAATATCGATGTACAACATGCCCTGATTCAGCAGTATCAGAGCGAAATGGTGTTTTTCGCCGAGACGGTTTCGCAAGCATTGCGCTGCCTCGTTGAATGCAATATCCGCCTCACGATATTCGGCAAGTTCGCGGTAGAGTTCGCCCAAATTGTTCAAGCTGGCAGCGTAACGCGGGTCGTCTTTGCCGAAAAGCTGCTTGTGAATCTCCGCGACTTGCTTTGCCATGACAATCGCGTCGCGGTATTTTCCTTGGCCATAAAGGTTGGCCGTCGCGCGCCGGAGCTGCTGAGATCGCTCAAGAAGGTCATCAGAACCCTTCGCTTGACTGCTAGCATCCCTCTCATTGGGGATTCCGCTTGCACGCAAGTCCTGGGCGTAAATGCGGCCAAACACGAGAATCGGTAGTACTGAGCCTAGCACCAGCAAACCGCTGAGTGTCGAGCTTTTACGCTGAGTTAAGTGCACAACGCACATATGACTTTCCTCTTTGTATCTACACATCGTGTGCAGCCTATTAACAATCGGCATAATCTTGTGCTCTGGCCGTGAATTTCGTGATCAAGCATGCTGCTAGCTCCCATAGAGCAGGTCGTCGGAGCCGGCTCGCCGCGATGGCGGTGCCCTGGCGGCTACCCGCCGGACATGCAGGCCCAGGCCGCCGCGACGGTACTTAAACAGGCGGAGCTGCTCACTGCCAATTGGGCCGCGTGACCGGTAGATCTGAATGACGATATCGACTGCCTAACAGAGACTCACGCGTGTCAAAAGATCTTCCGTCGTCGAATCGCGATTCGGCATTCGTCGGTTTTGATTAGGCCGCCGGTC
>CAZEZV010000398.1:0-2904 GCA_964516725.1 uncultured Phycisphaeraceae bacterium | reverse complement strand
AACTCGCGCTCGCGGGCACGCACGGCCCCTCCGAATACACCGACAAGAACGCCTCGATGTCCTGGGGGTCAAGCGACGACCCATCGTTGTTGAAGTCGATGGAATCGCACGGGAAGTTGTCGGGGAGCGTCGCGATCCACTGAAAAACCCTGTCTTCGAAAGTTGCCTCCCCGATGACCCTTCGGTGATCATCGCTCATGAAGCGGGCACTTCGAAGGAACCATTCTGGATGCTGGGATTGTGAGGCGAAGTAGTCGTCAAGATCAACCGCAGAACCATCTGCACGCCAGACATAAGCGTGTTGGTTGCCGGAGTCGAGTGTGCCTCGATCCGTGCCGCCCGAACCGTAAAGCCACTGTTCATCTGGCGTCACGCCGACCAAGTCGGTATACCCCAAAATCGCACGCTGCTCAAGAGGAATGTACTGTGTCCCTGTGTGCGAACTCCAGCGAAAGCCCCCTTGATATCCGTTCCACATTCCCCAAGGATCTAATGAAGCAGCATTTCCGTACAACACGTTTCCGTCAGAACTCATCCACACAGGATGAATACCCGATTGCGTCGGAAGGGGCCAGCCCTGAAGGGGCGGCAGCATCTGAAATCCCGTGGCCGATGTCCAACGAAATACACCGGGAATGAGAGTCCATTCAAGACCGGCAACAACTTCCCCACCCGCACTCGCGAGTGTCGCGATCGCGAACTCCTCCGGCGCATCAGGGCGCAGATACTGAAGTCCGTCAGCAAGTGACCACTGAAATGGTCGATACGTTGCGGTATTTAGAGAAGGTGTGTTATAGACAGCCCCGACAAATGTCAATCCGTTGCGGCTCACGTTGTACGCACCACCTAACTCGCCTGTGTTCTCTCCAAAAAGCAGAGCGAAACCCTGCGAAGCAGTCCATCGATACAGGCTCGTTCTGAATTCGTCAACTGGGGGCGCGTACGAGTGGATAAACAGCACTTCCCCATCATTCGTCATACGCCACACATGCGCACTTGCGGCACCGGGAGGCATGGGCAGCATGACCATTCCCGACGCAGCGCTCCACTTGAAAGGAGTAAACACGTAAGGATCGTTGATGTCAGGAGTCAGTGTGCCAACCAGAACTTGAAGATCGGCCGACGCATCGCCGACCCAGACCGATGCACCAGGCGCAGTCACCCCTACGTGATTCGCAATTGAAGTCAACACCTGCGCCGACGCCATGGGCACCAGGCAAGTCATCAACGCGGAACAGCTCAACAACCGATGCATCTCAGTACCCCCTTCGCTCACACTCCACACGCCGTGCATGGACCTTCGCTGTACTGCACGAGGAACGAACTGATATCGCACGGGTCAAACACACTCGTGTCGTTGTTGAAGTCGATGTCGTTGCAGGTGGCTGTCGATGGGATGCACGGGCCTTCGCTGTAGACGCTGAGGAAGGCTTCGATGTCCTGCGGGTCGAAGAAGCTGGTGTCGTTGTTGAAGTCGATGGAGTCGCAG
Organism: uncultured Phycisphaeraceae bacterium; assembly: GCA_964516725.1. Taxonomy (GTDB): domain Bacteria; phylum Planctomycetota; class Phycisphaerae; order Phycisphaerales; family UBA1924; genus BJHL01. Next base: position 1,415 of record CAZEZV010000398.1, on the reverse strand, counting down.
GTGGGGCCTGTGATGGGGTTGCGTGTGATCGAGACGGTGCCGGCGGTGAACTCGAGGTAGCCAGCGCGGATGATGGTGCTGCTGCTGGTGATCACGACGTTGCTGACGTTGAAGTTTGCGGTGTTGTCGGCGTTGATCTGCGCGATGACGTTGGCCGAGAGCGTGACTGTCACGCCGCTGCTTTCGCCTTCGCCGTCGATCAGACGATCAAGGCCGACGAATGGATGCGTGCCCGCAGGGTTCGGGGCTTCGGTGACTTCTGGGAAGTCGGCGTTGGGGTCGCCAGACAAGGTCTGCAGCGCCTGGTCGAGCGTCACGGGATTGGGAATGAGCGTGGGCAGGATGTAGATCGCGAAGCCACCCTCGCCGCGGCCTCGCACGCGCGTGTCGGGGCTGAAGGTGATGGTGTAGTTGTTGGCGGGATCGATCTGGTTTGGCTCGCTGGTGCGGCTTTGGTTGACGGCGTTGCGGATGACCACGCCGGTGAGGTCGATCGAGACGCTCTCGGCGGCGAGGGCCGAGCCGCTCGCGAACGCCAATGCACCGACTGTCAAGACACGTGTGATGTTCATGATGAAACTCCGTTTGAACCTGCGAGACCCACTTAATAAGAATACCACAAGCCCTACCAGACACAACCTGCATTTCAATCATTTGCCATAAAGAAGGAGGCGGCCCTTCTCGGACCGCCTGCTTTGAGATTTGAGATTCCAACAACTGGGATTTACCAGTCGCTGTCGCGGTCGCGCCCCCCGCCCCCGCCCCCACCACCGCCGCCACTCTTGTTGCCCCAGCTGCCACGGTCGCCGCCGCGCCCGCCACCGCCGCCACCGCCACCACCCCCCCCGCCGCCGCCACCCCAGCCGCCGCCGCCACTCGAACCGCCGCCGCCGCCGCGGTAGCCGCCGCCACCACCGCCACCGCCCCCGAAGCCGCGACCACCACCACCGCCGCCTGAGAAGGAACGCGGGCGCTCTTCGCGCGGGCGGGCTTCGTTGACTGCGAGCTTGCGGCCCTTCATGTCAAGGTTGTTGAGAGCTTCGATGGCCTTCTGGGCCTGCGCGTCGTCGCTCATTTCGACGAAACCAAAGCCCTTGGAGCGGCCGGTCTCACGGTCGATGATGATCGACGCCTTGTCCACTGTCCCGTGTGGGCTGAACATGTCGATAAGTTCCTGCTCTGTGCAGGTGTACGGGAGGTTGCCAACAAAAATATTCTTCATGAAACGTCCAAACCTTTGCCCGGGCTCACACTGTCCACCAATGAACCTTCGACTGACCACCCAGGCACAATCATTCCGGTCCAGACAAACCCCAGGACCCGCGCAGCAATTCTTGGAAAAGCAAACGCGTGAGGGGTGAACGGCGAGTATAGCGACTTTTGGAGATTTGCACAATGGGGAATTGTCGGGAAAC
>CAZEZV010000397.1:0-2914 GCA_964516725.1 uncultured Phycisphaeraceae bacterium | reverse complement strand
CGTCCACAAAGCCGTGACCGACCACATCACCAACCTCCACGCCTTCATCGCCCGCGAAGTCCGCAAAGCCCAAGACGAACGCAAGGTCACAAAGGTGTTCAGCGATGATCTCATCGCGTGGGTCTTGATTGATATTGGTCTTGGATACGGCATCTTGCATGCTTTGCAGATTGCAGGGCACGGCGTTGATTCGGAAGGGCATGATGTGCAGGGGTTGGTGGAGCGGATTTTGACGCGCAAGCATGGCGAGTGATCTCGTAGTGCAGATTGAGTTGCTTCCATGCTTTCTCTCGATCACAACGCGACGACGCAGCCCTCTCCGGAGGTTGTTGCTGCGATGGTCGAGATGCTCACGGACCTTTGGCACAATCCAAGTTCGGTGCATCGCGCGGGGCAAGCGGCTCGACAACGTGTCGAACTTGCTCGGCAGAGTGTGGCCAATCTGATTCGTGCAAAGCCGCGGGATGTGGTGTTTACGTCGTCGGGGACTGAGGCTTTGGACCTTGCGATTCGCGGATTCTTCACGGCTCGCACTGCAGCAAGCAGCCCGACCGTCAGGGAGGGCTTGCATCCACTCTCGCAACCAACCTTCATCACCTCCAAAGTCGAGCACGCGGCGATTCGGGATATCGCGGAAGACTGGGAAAGGCGCGGGGCGGCGGGCGATGCGACTGTGCCGCGTGTGCAGTGGTTGCCGGTGACACGCGAGGCGATCGTGGATTTTGCTGGATTTTCAAGTGAGTACCCCCACGCTCCGCGTGGGGCGAGTGCCACACTCGTGTGCGTGCAGTGGGCGAACAACGAGACGGGGGCGATTCAGCCTATCGCGGAGATTTCGAAACTCTGCCGCGCGGCGGGCGCGACGCTGCTCGTCGACGGCACGCAGTGGGTTGGCAAAGAGCCGACCGATGTCACGCAACTCGACGATGTTGCACAGCCGTTCGATCTTCTTGCGTTCGCGCCGCACAAGTTTCATGGTCCAAAGGGCGTTGGGGTTCTGTGGATTCGTCAGGGCACATCGATTCGGCCGCAGATGCTTGGCACGCAGGAAATGTCACGGCGCGGCGGGACCGAAAACACTGCGACGATTGTCGGAGCCGGGGTTGCAGCGGAGCAGGCGATAGAGTGGCTTGCTCAGCCACAACTGCGGCTTGAATGTGCCGCGCTTCGCGACGCGTTTGAGAAGCGCGTGCTTGAACTCGTGCCCGGCGCGGTTGTGAATTCTCCTCTCAACAACACGAAACGACTTTGGAACACAACGAATATCGCGTTCCCGCATCTTGAGGCGGAGGCGTTGCTGCTGCTGCTGAGCGAAAAAGGCATCGCGGCGAGCGCGGGGGCGGCGTGCTCATCGGGGTCGCTGGAGCCGTCGCCTGTGCTGCTTGCGATGGGCATCGAAGAGCACTTGGCGCACGGGTCGTTGCGGTTTAGCACATGCAAGGACACGACGAAAGAAGAGCTTGAACGCGCGGCGAGAGTTGTGGCGGAGTGTGTGGGACAGTTGAGGAAGTCGTGGAAGTAGTGTCGTGCATGCAGCCCGACCGTCAGGGAGGGCTTGAGAGTTGCACGTGCAAACGGAGCCCTCCCTGGCGGTCGGGCTGCATGCTTTGAGGCTGCATATTTGCATGGTGTCCAGAATGAAAAGTGCGAGAGCGTGGGCTCTCGCACTTGGGACTTGTTGTGTTTATCGACTGCGTGGAAGGGCTTGGAAGTTGTGCTTGCACGCGGGGCCCTCCTTTATGGACGGGCTGCATGTTCACTTCTTCTTGAAGCGTTTGGTGGAATCTCTCACGACCAGCGTGGGCTTGAGCGATTCATGCACGACCTCCGTCGTGGGCGATTCCCACCGGCGGTTGAGCAAGTCCCATGCCTTCTGGCACATTTCCTGCACAGGCTGTCGCACTGTCGTCAAGTCCGCGTCGAGATACGCCGCGTCTGGGATGTCATCAACACCCACCAGCGCGACGTCTTCGCCGACCTTGACGCCAAGGTCGCGCAAGCCGCGGTAGGCGCCGATCGCCGCATCGTCGTTGATGCAGAAGATCGCGTCCGTCGCGCCTTCGCGCCACATCTTCTTGACTTGCTCGCGCGCTGCGGCCCGCGATTCGTCTTTCGCAACGACTACTTTTCCTGCAACGCCCGCTTTCGCGCACGCCTCCTCGAAGACGCGCCGGCGTTCTCTCGCGACTTGCGGCACCGCAAACAGCGCCGTCATATGCACCGGCTTGCGACAGCCGATCTCGAACAGGTGGCGCATCGCATCCTCGATGCCTGCAACCTGATCAAACGTGACGCTGTCAACGTCAAGTCCTTCGTCGGTTGAGATCGCAACAACCGGCGTGTTCGGATTTGCTTCACGATACTTCTGCACGCGCAGCGGGCAGTCAGCAGCGATCACGCCGTCGACAGGCCAACTGCGAAGATCGTGCTCGGCGATCGAATCGGGGAGAACTTCCTCTCCTTCGTCGCGATAGCCGGACAGAATCATTTCGTAACCCTGCGATGTCGCAAGGTCCTGCACGCTTCGCAGGATGCCGGTGTAGTACGGCGCGTCGGGGTTTCGAACCCACAGCGCGATGACGCGTGTCTTTCCAGACACGAGCCCTTGTGCAACTCGGTTGGGGCGGTACCCCATTTCCCGTGCCGCGTCCTTGACGCGGTCTCTTGTGATAGAACTGATAAATCCCGCGCCCTTGCCCGAAAGCACGCGCGAGACGGTCGCGGCGGACAGGTCCAACCGCTTTGCGATATCCAACATGGTGACGGCCATTGGTTGCTCCCGACAAGCCCCTGATGACAACGTTTCCACCCAGTTTGTTCCGATCGTGTGATCAACGCGCCTGCCCATACGCCGTCGATCTCGCGTGTGTGTGCTGATCATGTTCGCTTCGAACGACTGATCACCAAGCGCACG
>CAZEZV010000396.1:0-2928 GCA_964516725.1 uncultured Phycisphaeraceae bacterium | reverse complement strand
CAACCTGCAACGACATTGACTTCAACAATGATGGCTCGGTGTTTGATCCGTGTGACATCGACTCGTTCTTGCTTCAGTTCAGTGAAGGTCCATGCACGTTGTGTGGACAATAAGATCTCTCGATCACCAATTCGAAACTCTTCGCACGAGCCGATGCCCAACGCGTCGGCTCGTGTCTTTTTGTTCTAGATAGAACCGCTCGCAAACCCGTTTTCTGCAGCACGAGCGGCGCACAACAACCCCGCACACGACCGGTCGGTGGAAGCGGGCTGGGAACCGCCCCACCCCTTCCTGTACAAACCCCATCCAACGCAAGCGAGAGCCGCCGTTAGTGAAAGCGGCCCGAAAGGCACAACCGGCGGCCAACACTCGGAAATAGCGAGCAGCTTCAAACGCATTCTCGGGGTGTTAACCACTGGGACGTGCCCTGAACTAAGTCAGCAGATCCAATACCTGAAGTTGGAGAGTCAAATATTGCGGTCCAAGATCCGTGGGCCGGTCCGGGCGACCAAACAGGAGAAGGCTCAATTGATCCATCTGGGAAAGCCGCTTGGAAAGCTATAAAGACATTGGCCAGCATCGCCACACCAACGACGTTGCTGCGATGTTGCACCACGCTGATTGCAGATATAATCGATGAACACGAGCCGCGCGCTTGGGATATTGACGACGCCATACAAAGTGCTGGAAGGTGAAGTGCTTTTGGCTGTCGTACCTCTGCAGAATGAGTCGGAGACTTCGTTGGTTGAATTGCTCGTGATCAGTGATCACTTGGTCGGTGCGATTGAAGAGACGCAGGGGCTGCGATGTCTGCCGATCGATCGCACGCTTGCAGCGATGGAAGGGCTCACATTTCAGCGTGTACGCACACCAGCGGAATCGAGGACGCTCGCACAGACGCTGGATGTTGATGGCATTGTGGTTGGTTCGGTTACAGCGTGCGACCCATACGCACCGATGGTTACGGTCGCAGGAATCGAAGCATCCGATCGGTGTTTGCGACAACCAGCGTCCCATCGTCTAGAACCGCAGGGATGCCGTCGAGGCGAAACTGCGCGACGCGTCGCCAGCTTGCGGTGTCGTAGACACCAATCGTGCCGTCGCTGCTGGAAGAAATGATGCGCGTCTGATCGGGCAGCACTTGTGTCCACAGGTGAGCGCGATTCGGGTCGACCTCTCGCAGTCGCTCGCCTGTTGTTGTGTCAAAGAGGCAAAGCCCTTCGACGGATGTCGCAGCGGCGTAGATTGAGCAATCGCCAAGAAACCCGCCGACACTAGGTTCGCCAGCGCTATCAAACACGCAGATCAACTCGCCAGTGTCTGCATGCCTGATTGTTTCGATGCTGTACGACGTCCCGGGGCGACTTGCCGGCCTTGGTTCACTGCAGCACATCAACATGCCGTCAGGCGAGAGGTCTAGGTGCCCTAAAAGTTGCGGCTGCTCCGACGGCATGTGTACGTCGTGCAGCAATTCGCCTGTGCTTCCGTCTCGTACTTGCCAACCCGTGCGGGTGGCGAACGCGAATCGTTCGCGATTCTTTGAGAACCCCATGAACCGTGCGCCTGGAACATGCTCCTCAGACACGATGGTGCCGGACGAGACAAGCCTCAACTGCATGCACTGGCCGTCCAACGCCCAGACTAACCAGTCTGACTTTGCGTGTGGAGCAGTCCATACCCACCAGCCGTAGTACGTCGAAGACTCAACAGAGCCGATGCAGTTGCCGTTCTTCGGATCAAAGAATCTTGCGATCGTGCCGTTTTCTGGTGTTGTACGCGAACTCGGTTGGTAGTTTGCTTGACGAACGGCGACGAACTTGCCGTGTGCGAGCGGAGCTGCACCACCTCGACCTTGCCGCAAGTCGACCATGCCAGTGCCTGTCGGCAGCTTTCGAACAATGCCTGTTGACTCGGGAAGGATCAACTGTCCGGTTGCGCGGCTGAACGCCAAGTCTTCAACACCATCGATATCAAGCGGCAGCGACGACGCGAGCACGCCCGTGTGGGCGCTCCAGAACGGATATGTTTCGCCGAGCGAACCGCCTGCGATCCAGTTGCCGTCGGGTGACCAAGCGACCGAGTTGATTGCCGCGGGAGCGCGAAGTTTGTCCGCGAGTGAGTAGTCATCAGCGTTCAGGATGCGAACTTCGCGAGCCGAGGCGATTGCGATCTTTGATCCATCGGGCGAGATATCAAGGTCACCGATGGCTTCGCCCGTCGAGTTGCTGGCGTGCACGATGACTTGCTTGTCCCAGTCGTACGCGAAGAGTTGTCCGTCGCGATCACCCCAGATGACCTCGCGACGCGTGGGATGAATGATCGCAGTGGAGTGGCAAGGGCCAAGTTCATCCGCGACGACGCGCCCGGACTCAACATCGATGACGCATACCTCGAACGGCGGATTGTGTTCAATGACCACTGCGATGTGAGCACCATCGCGACTCCAGAACACGCGGCTCGCGCGAGATTTGACAGGAACAGCGAGACCGTCCTTCAGCAGAGTCGGATCGACCCATTCCACTGCAGGTTCAAACGAAAAATTTGCTCGGCGCTTGCGTGCTTCCTGAATCTCAGGTGTCGCGAGCGAAGCGCGGAGTGATTCGAGGGACAGAATCCATACCTTGTTGTCGCTGGAAAAGGCCAGACGCGACCCGTCGGGAGACCATGCGACGCCTGCTCTGCCGCGTTGTGCGAGTTTTTCCTCAATGAGGAAGAAACCTTGAGAGCTCGTGCTTTCGGCGAGCACAAATGCTCGCCCGGCCCAGTCTGAGACTGCGAACAAAGGCTGTGTCGGGTGCGGTGCGATCTGGTAGTAGTAACCGTTGGACTTGAAAATCGTGTCCGCTGTGCCGAAGCGATTGCGAAGCACTTGCCATTCCCAGCCGCGGAGCGATGGATCAACTCGATCAAGCGAAGCGAGTGCTGCTG
>CAZEZV010000395.1:0-2960 GCA_964516725.1 uncultured Phycisphaeraceae bacterium | reverse complement strand
GGGCGGGAAGCCGGACTTGGGATCGTTTGATCACGTCCGCAAGGCGCTGGTGTACGGAACCGTGACGGCGAGCTTTACCGTTGAGAGTTTCAGTCTGGATCGTCTGGTGAACTTGTCGCGAGCGGAGTTGGACAAGCGATTTGCGGAGTATGCGGCGATGGTGCGGGTCGGGTAGGTTGGCACTCCGTGCCAACACCTTCCCGTTCTACACCGCCCTCGTGCTGCCCGTGCATGCCCGGTCTCACTCGCGAAGTTTGCGGCCGAAGCATGTGTAGGTGATGGCTTACCAAAGCCTGCGACTTGTGCAACGCATCGTAAGCCCACGCGTCGAACAATCGATCATGACTCGCCGCTCCCATCTCGCCGCCGCCTGCCTCGTCACCTCCATGTGCGGCGTGTTCCTTACTCCGTCAATGGCACTCGCGCAAACCGGCGTTCGGCCTGCACAGCCCAAGCAGCAGCCGCGAACGACACAGTCTCGCCCCGCGACTAAGCCCGCGCCCAAGCAGCCGACCAACGTGCTCGCCAATCAGCGCAAGGCCAATGACGTTGCTCGTCAGGCTGAAGTCGCCTTCGCCGCGGCTGATTATGCGAAAGGCGAAGCGCTACTGCGCGAACAGTGTGCGCTTGAACCTGAGAGTTGGATTCCGCGCCACAACCTTGCGATCGCGCTGGCGATGCAGAACAAGCAGATCGAAGCCGCGGCGGCTCTCAAAGAGGCGATTGAAATTGGATTCTTTGATCTACGGGGCTTGCAGCGAACACGCCCTCTTGAAAAAGCCGCGGCGATGGCGCCGATAGACGAATGGGTGAAGGACTGGCCCGGTGTCTTGGAGCGGCAGGCGCAGCGAACGCTCGCCAACTTGCAGGAAGCGCTTGGGCCAGGTGCGGAAGTCACTCGCGATGATGATCATCGCGTGATCTACGCAACATGGGCTGATCCGCGGAGCTTTGAGCGGGCGCATTCGGAACTGCGGGCGCTGACGACGTGGGCGAACAGCGAACTCTTCGCGGGAATCGCGGATGGGCCTGAATTCGACAACACACTTGATCCAATCATCGTCGTTGCCCTGCCGCCTCGGAATCGATTTCAGAAGTGGATCAATGCGCGATTTGGGAATGTTGATGGCAACTCCATGACGCAAATCGGCGGGGCGTATGAACATCTGCAGGTGCGGCTGGTGTCGATGGACCTGGGCACGTCGCTTCGCCACGAGTTCTTCCATGGTCTGCATTGGCGCGTGTGCCATCGTCTGGGCCAACGTCACCCAATCTGGCTCCAAGAAGGCCTCGCGTCACTCGTCGAAGACATGGATGGACTTGAAGATGGCAAGGTCAACGCGGCACCAGCGAAACCTGTGGCCAGTTGGCGAACCAACACCGCCAAGCGGCAATCCCGTGGCGGCGGCATGCTCTCGCTTGATGAATTGATCGCCGTCACGCCGGAAGCATTCAACTCGCAGCGACCGCTCGCGAAGTATGCGCAGGTACGGGCATTTTTTCTGTTTCTCTATCAGCGTGGGCAACTGCCAGCGTTCCTCAAAACGTTTTGCACCAACAACGAGCACGGATTCGCGGTCGATCAATCCGGCAAGAAGGCGTTGGAGCATGTCTTTGGCAAAGACACGAAGGAGATCGACAAGCAGTTCCGCGCGTGGCTCAAAGATTTACCTGAGGTTTCTGAAGAAGTGAAGCCGGGACAAGCCAGTCTCAACGTCAGCGTTGAATCGGGCAATGGTGACGGCGTGATTGTCGTCGACATGCCCGTGGGCGGCACAAAGTCCGCCGCGTCTGCTGCGGGCGTTTCGGCAATTCGCATCAACGACGTCATCATGGCAATCGAAGGCCGCGCCACGCGCGACATCGCCGAACTCATTCGCGTGCTGGGAGACTTTCAACCTGGGCAGAAGGTAAAGGTGACATTGAGGCGAGATGGGGTGGAGCGTGAGGTACCTGTCACGCTTGGCGAAAAGAAGTAGCCAAGAGCGATCCGCATGTGGCTCAGACCGTGCCATCAATCTGCCTGCTTTGAGGCAGATTGATGCGAATCACCCACACGTCCCATCGCGCTGCACATCCGAACACGCAACATCCACTCGCATCAGTCCGCTGCAAAGCCAGCGAATTGATGGCACGTGTTGGCGCAACCTGCCGACAGGTTTTCCAGAGTGTTTCGCGTCAATTCCTCCCCCACCCCAACCCATCGAACTCCGCGCAACACCTGCCTAACGTGCCTCATGCACACGGATGTCGCCCTCAAGCCTGCTTCTGCCTGTTCGCAACCTGCAAACTCTGCGAATTCCGGGCAGGTACCGGCGATTCCGGTGTTTCCGAGCCGAGCTGAAGTGATCAAGCCCGAGTCGGCAATGCGGGATGTCATGCACGGGGCGTCGCGGGTGCAGATCAAGTGTTTGGACCATGGGTTTGTCGCGCTCATCGACGCGATGCCGCGCCTGGTGCCGGAAGGGACGACGGCCGACAGCGCGATTGTGCAGGCGGCTCGCGTGAGTTATGGGCAGGGGACCAAGCACATCAACGAAGATCGCGGCTTGATCCGCTACCTGCTGCGGCATCGGCACACCACGCCGTTTGAGATGGTGGAGTTCAAGTTCCACATCGCGATGCCGATTTTCATTGCGAGGCAGTGGATTCGGCATCGCACGGCGAACGTGAATGAATACAGCGCGCGGTATTCGATTTTGCCGGACCGGTTTTACACGCCATCGCTGGAGGCGGTGAGGAAGCAGAGCAAGAACAATCGGCAGGGTGGTGAAGAGACGTTTGTTGGGAAGGCACTGGGGACTGGGCATCAGGCATCAGCAAAGGAGCCTGGAACTCCAACGTCTTCGCCAGTGCCCAATGCCCAATCCCCAATGCCTTCGGAAGAGGCTCGAACGGCCCAAGAGTTTCTTGAGTATCTCGATCGCGCCGAGGCGTTGTACAAGGACTATCAGAAACTT
>CAZEZV010000394.1:0-2963 GCA_964516725.1 uncultured Phycisphaeraceae bacterium | reverse complement strand
AGGAGCCCGAAACGGGCCGTTGTCTCATTGTGAGAGAAGGTATGGGTTCCCGGCACTGGGGAATCTGTGTCGCCAGTGGTCGCGTTGATGACTTTTGGACGCCCGGGAATGGGGGGCGGTCAGGTTGCTGCTCGAATGCCCGAATGATCGTTAAAGCGTCATTCGTCCTCGTCGCCTTTGACATGCGTGGCACCTACGGGCAAGATAGTTTGCGATGAGTTCTTGCGACGCGGAGTATTTCGCCGATGAGGCTTACGCGGATTAAAAAATGTTCGCTCCTTGCTGTGGTACTGTTGGTGGCCCCGGCCACGACGGTTGCACGCGATGTCGACTATTTGCGCGACGTAAAACCGATCTTTAAGAGACACTGTTATTCGTGCCATGGATCACTCAAGCAGGAGGGAAACCTGCGGGTCGATACGGCGGCTGCCATGGCGCGCGGCGGCGAATCAGGCTCGGCAATTGAATCGGGAAATGTCGATGGCAGCTACCTGCTGAGCCGCATCAGGGATGAGGATGAGTCGACGCGCATGCCGCAAGGGAGCGCGCCGCTGAGTGCGCAAGAGATCTCGATCATCACCGCTTGGGTCGAGCAAGGCGCGGCAGGTCCTGCGGATGAAAAGCCCGAGGCGGATCCGCGCGATCACTGGGCCTTCCGGCGGCCGTTAAGGCCGGATGTGCCGCAGATCGCATCGTTATCGCTCGTGATTCGGAATCCGATCGATGCGTTTGTGGCCGACGAGTATCGGCAGCATCAGCTGCAGCCGGTGGAGGAAGCGGATAAGGCGACGCTGCTTCGGCGGGTAACGCTCGACCTGACCGGATTGCCGCCGACTCGCGACGAGCTGCACTGCTTTGTGGCGGATGATTCGCCGGAAGCGTATGAGCGCGTTGTCGAAAGGCTTCTAGGCAGTCCGCAGTACGGCGAGCGTTGGGGCCGGCATTGGATGGACGTGTGGCGTTACTCGGATTGGTACGGACGCCGCAGCGTTCCGGACGTGATGAGCAGCTTCCCCACTATTTGGCGGTGGCGCGATTGGATCGTGCGATCGCTGAATGAAGATAAGGGTTACGATCAGATGATCGTCGAGATGCTGGCCGCGGATGAAGTTGTGCCGGAGGACGACAGCGCGATCGTGGCCACGGGTTTCCTGGTGCGTAACTGGTTCAAGTGGAACTATAACCAGTGGATGAAGGACAATGTGGAGCACACGGGCAAGGCATTTCTTGGCTTGACGTTCAATTGCGCACATTGTCACGATCATAAGTATGACCCGATCTCGCAGCGCGACTACTTTGCAATGCGGGCATTCTTCGAACCACTCGACCTGCGACAAGACCGAGTACGCGGCGAGCCCGATCCCGGCAAGTTCCAGGACTACGTGTACGGCGCTGCGTACGGACCAATCGCTGGCGGTATGATTCGCATTTATGATCGACGGTCCGATGCGGTGACGCGGATGTATGGGAGGGGGGATGAGCGCAGCATTATCGAAGGCGAGGAACCAGTTGAACCTGGATTGCCGGCGCTATTTGATTACGAAATTGGGAAGCCGCACGAGGTCGAGTTGCCACCGATGGTTGTGTACCCTGGGCTGAAGTCGTTCATTGCGGAAGAAGAACTCGCGAAGGTGAAGGCGACGGTAGCGGCATCGGAATTGAAACTTGAGGATGTGCGGACGCAAGTCGCGACTGAAGAAGCGACGCGACTAGCTGCGTTGGATTCGGCAAAGGTAGCGTTGGATCAAGCCCAATCGCAGCTTGTAGGAAAAGCGTCGGCCGCGCTGGCCGGCAAGCTATCCCTTTTTGTAAATGCGCTCCAAGGCAGGCGCGCGCTGTGGTGTGATGTTGCGACGCTGGGCGACGTAAGGACGGGCACTAAATTCTCACTTGAAATCCTGATCGAAGCGGAAGGCCATACAAACTTTCAGTTGGGCCTTGATCAGGTCGCGGGCAAGACGGCGGCGTTCGTCGGCTTCGAGCAAGGCCGCGTTCTCACGTACGCACCAGGCACGTCCAACATAGTCGAGATAGGGCGATACAATTTTGCCGACGGGCAGCGATCTTTCAACGTAACGGGAACGTTGAACGTCGAGCAGGACCTTGTGCACATCGATGTTGTGAATGCCGACGACGGGCAGTCGATTGTGCGCAGCGCGGTTACCAGTCTCAATCATTGGAACCCGGGAGCCGATCCGCACCAAGGAATCTTGCTCGACGTGCGCAACGGCGCCACGGCGGCCTTCGACGAGATTACGTTCACGCGCCCGGGCGAGCAGCCGGTGATCGTAATTGGTTTTGAAGAACCAGAGTTTGCGCCAGAGATGGATGCGGCAGGGACGAATGGCTGGGCAGCGTCGCCGTTTTCGGAACCGCCAGCGACTTCGCTGGTCAGTGCGGTAAGTACGCAAATCAGTGAGCTAGGCGAGGTGCGCAAGAAACTTTACGCGGCACAGCGAAGCCTCGATGCGATTCGGCTCGCACCGGCGGCCGCGGAGGCGGAACTGGCGGCAGCTCAGCAAGAGCTGAAGTCGATCGATTATTCAAAGAGTTCCGGTTGAGTGAAGCGTTGAAAACGATTTATTCGCTTATCTGGGATGATTTCTGTAGCTGGTATCTTGAATGGGTTAAACCCGGATTTGAAGAATCAATTGATCAAACCGTTTATAACAAGACTATTTACTTCTTTGAACAACTCATGCAATTGCTGCATCCCTTTATGCCTTTTGTCACTGAAGAGATTTATCAGTTACTCAAAGATCAAAGTGATGATCTCTGTGTTAAACAATACCCGGTAGCAAGCTCTGCAGATAACAGCAAATTGAAGCAGGCATCCATATTAAAAGAAGTGATTACCGGTATTCGTGACGCAAAAAATAAAAACCAGGTAAAGCCTAAAGAGAAGATCAAACTGCATGTACAATCGGCAGATACATCGGTTTATAAATCCATTGTCAGTATTT
>CAZEZV010000393.1:0-2971 GCA_964516725.1 uncultured Phycisphaeraceae bacterium | reverse complement strand
GAGAAAATCGGCGCGGCCGCGCAGCGATGGGATCGACCACGCCAACGACGGCGCAGGCGGCCAACTCGGCAGCACTCACAGCTGGTGCGTCGAAGGCCTGTACAGCAACGTGCCCGGCATGAAAATCGTGATTCCCAGCAACCCCTACGACGCCAAGGGTCTGCTCAAAACCGCACTCCGCGAAAGCGACCCCGTCTTCTTCCTCGAAAGCGAACGCATGCTGGGCGACAAGGCCCACGTGCCGGCCGAGGAATACTACATCCCCTTCGGCCAAGCCTACCTCGCGCGCGAAGGCAGCGATTGCACGGTTGTGAGCTTTGGCCGCCCTGTGAACTTCTGCCTCGAAGCAGCGGCTGAACTCGAAAAAGACGGCATCAGCGTCGACGTGCTCGACATGCGGACCATCCGCCCCCTCGACATCGACAGCATCATCCGCAGCATCCAGAAGACAGGCCGAATCGTCGTCGTCGACCAGTGCTGGCCCTTCGCGAGCGTGGCGAGCGAAGTCGTCACGCAGGTATGCGAACGCTGCTTTGACTACCTAGATCACCAGCCCGTGCGAGTGAATACCGAAGACGTCCCAACGCCGTACGCGAAGAACCTGGAGTATGCGTACTTGCCGAATAAGGATCGGATCGCGGCCGCTGTTCGAGCGATTGTTCACAAGTAACGAGCAACGATGCTCATACGGCTTCAAAGTTAAAGCAAACCCACGGACAAGAGTGCCCAATTCACACGAGAGACAGTTATGCCTATTGAAGTGACAATGCCGCGGCTTTCTGACACCATGCAGCAAGGCACGATCGTGAAGTGGAACGTGAAAGAAGGCCAGAAGGTCAAGACGGGTGATGTCATTGCCGACATCGAGACCGACAAGGCGACGATGGAACTCCAGTCATTCGATGACGGCGTCGTCGCTGCGATTCCAGTGCCGCAAGGTCAGCAGGTTGCTGTCGGCACGCTGATGATGGTGCTCGCGTCGCCCAATGAAGACGTTGCGGCGGTGAAAGCGAAATACGCAGGTGGCGCTGCAAGTGGTGGCGTGGGCGTCTCGCCCGCGCGAACTTCCAAAGCCGGATCGGTGGCGGGCACGGGCGGGACGCCCATGCCACCGACCCGCACAACCGGCGGCACTGCGACGCTCGACGCTCCGAGCTCCAGCCATTCGTCCGGCAACGGCCGCGTGTTTGCCTCCCCCCTCGCCAAAAAAATCGCCGACGAAGCTGGCGTTGACCTCGGCAGCGTGCATGGCTCCGGCCCCGCGGGTCGCATCGTTCGCAAAGACGTGGAAGAACTGCTTGCTGGTAGGCCCGGCTCAAGGGGCGTCTCGCCAGGCAGCGCGCCGGCGAAGTCGTTCGCAAGCGCGTCGTCATCGTCCACATCCCCCGCACCCGCTGCCCGGCGAGACGCCGGGCCTGCGGCAATGCCCGCCTACAACGCGGCTCTCACCGGCAAAATGATCCCCGTCTCCAACATGCGCCGCATCATCGCGCAGCGCCTCGCTGAGAGCAAGAGCACAATCCCCCACTATCAAGTCACCGTCGACGTTGAAATGTCCGCCCTCATGGCTCTCCGCGGCCAGCTCAACGAACAACTCGCCAATCAAGGCGTCAAACTCAGCGTCAACGACTTCCTCGTGAAAGCGTGCGCGTTGGGCATGCATCAGCACCCATACGTCAACGCCCGCTGGGTCACACAACAAGCCAAGCACGGCCAGCTCGACAACTTCATCGAATACATCGGCGAAGTCAACATCGGCGTCGCCATCGCACTGCCCATCAACGAAGACGGCTCCGGCGGCGGCCTCGTCGTCGCAACGCTTCGCAACGCCGACCAAATGGGCCTCCGCCAGATTTCCGCGCAGACCAAAGCCCTCTCCGAAAAAGCCCGCACCAAAGGCCTCGCGCCCAACGAAATGGACGGCAGCACCTTCACCATCTCCAACCTCGGCATGTTCGGCGTCGCCCACTTCAACGCCATCATCAACCCGCCAAACGTCGCAATCCTCGCCGTCGGTGCGGCGATCGAAAAACCCGTCGTCCGCAGCGGCAAGGTCGAGCCCGGCCTCGTGATGAGCATGACCATGTGCAGCGACCACCGCGTCGTCGACGGCGCGATGGCGGCGCAGTACTTGGCGACCGTCAGGAACTACCTTGAGAAGCCAGCGACGTTGCTGGTGTGATACGAATTCTGTCGACAAAACGCGCATGCTGACTTTCGGCGGCGAAGCCGTCAAGGTGAATAGCCGTGGGCCGTCGCGTAGCGACGCCCACGGACAACGCGGAAGAGAGCAGCGGCTCCACGAAGTGGAGCAGGTGTCGTGAAGCGCACCGTCACCACTCCGTGGTGAATTTTTCGAAGGGGCTTGTTTCCGTGGTTGCCGCATTCGCGGCGACCCACGGCTATCGACCTCCGCCGCGTTGCTGCGAGGACGCCTGTGCTACCCGCAGGCACATACATGCCCAAGCAAAGCCCTCGTCAGTCAAGCCTCGGCTGCGCACAGGCCAGCACTTGCGCCGCACCTGTATTCCACAACCCAACCCAACGACTTGGCTTCACTTCTCTCAGCGTGAATTGCTCATCCTTGCTCGTGCCAGCCGGCGCATCGTGCCACAACCACCAAGGCCTCGGCTGATCACTCCCGCGCTGAAACTCCGGCGACTGATCCACCGTCTCACGCACCGTCGCCAGCCGCTCGCGCCGCTGCCCAAGCCGCGGCGCGCACGCGAGCAGCGCTCGCGTATACGGATGCAGCGGCTGCTCAAACAAGTCTTTCGCGCGGGCATACTCAACCACGCGCCCGGCATACATCACGCACACCACATCCGCTCGCTGCTTCACAATGCCCAGATCATGCGTGATGAGCATGACGCCCATCCTTCGCGCCCGCTTGATCTCCGAAATCAGATCAAGCACCTGCGCTTGCACGGTCACGTCGAGCGCCGTCGTCGGCTCATCGGCGAGCAGCAGC
>CAZEZV010000392.1:0-2989 GCA_964516725.1 uncultured Phycisphaeraceae bacterium | reverse complement strand
CATCAATCTGGCGTCGCCGATCGTGCACATCTGGTTCTTCAAGAGCATGCCCAGCCGCCTCGGGACGCTGCTTGGGATGAAGACCAGCGATCTTGAGAAGGTCATATATTATCAGGATTACGTGGTCACCGATGCGGGCGACACGGAATTGAAGTTCAAGCAGATTCTGACGGAAGATCAGTTCCGTGAAGCGCAGGACAAGCACGGCAACGCGTTCAAGGCCATGATGGGCGCGGACGCGATGCGAGACCTCATCAGCAAGCTCGATCTCGCCGCGATCGCGAGCGAAATCCGCGATGAGTTGCGCGATACCAAGTCCAAGCAGAAGATCAAGGACCTTGCCAAGCGCTTGAAGCTCGTCGAGCAGATTCGCGGCAGTGAGAATGATCCGGAGTGGCTCGTCATGGACGTGGTGCCGGTGATTCCGCCGGACCTGCGGCCGCTCGTGCTGCTGGAATCGGGCAACTTCGCGACCAGCGACTTGAACGACCTGTACCGGCGCATCATCAACCGCAACAACCGCCTCAAGAAGTTGATGGACCTCAACGCCCCCGAGGTCATCATCCGCAACGAGAAGCGCATGCTGCAGCAGGCTGTCGACGCGCTGTTTGACAACGGTCGCTGCCGTCGCCCGGTGCTGGGTTCGAGCAATCGTCCGCTGCGTTCATTGACAGACATGATCAAGGGCAAGCAGGGACGCTTCCGCGAGAACTTGCTGGGTAAGCGCGTGGACTACTCGGCGCGTTCGGTCATCGTCGTCGGTCCGGAACTCAAGCTGCACCAGTGCGGTTTGCCAAAGAAGATCGCGTTGGAACTCTACCAGCCGTTCATCATTCGCAAGTTGAAGGAACACGGACTGGCGGACACGATTAAGAGCGCCAAGCGCATGCTGGAGCGGCGCGACCCGGCGGTGTGGGACATTCTTGAAGAAGTGATTTATCAGCACCCGGTGCTGCTCAATCGCGCACCGACGCTGCACCGAATGGGGATTCAGGCGTTTGAGCCTGTGCTTGTGGAAGGCAACGCCATCCGCATTCACCCGCTGGTGTGCGGCGGCTTCAACGCCGACTTTGACGGCGATCAGATGGCCGTGCACCTTCCTCTTTCAATTGAAGCGCAGGCAGAAGCGCACGTGCTGATGCTCAGCACGCACAACATCTTCAGCCCAGCCAACGGCAAGCCGATCATTTCGGCGTCGCAGGACATCGTCATGGGCGTGTACTTCATCACATTCATCGATCCTGACGATCGCGCGATTGAAACGATGAAGAGCTTCAAGGATCGGCGCGAGGCGATTCTGGCGATGGAAATGGGCAACATCGGGCCGCACGAGCGGATCGTGGTGCGCATCGATGGGTTTGACAGCGTTGTCGAGAGCCAGGGCGGTGCACCCAAGAGCATGCCGACCAATCGGCGATTGATCACGACTGCGGGCCGCTGCTTGTTTGCCGACGTGCTCGCGCCTGGAATGGCGTTCTACAACTGTGCGCTGGGCAAGAAGGGCTGTGCTCGCGTGATCGACGACTGCTATGCGACTGCGGGTCGCGGCGCGACGATTGACCTGCTTGACCGACTGAAGGAAATGGGCTTCAAGCGCAGCACGCTTGCGGGCTTGTCGTTCAGCGTCACGGATCTGCGCATTCCCAAGGAGAAGCAGGCGCTGCTTGATGAATCGCAGAAGAAAGTGGACCGCGTCGAGAAGAACTACGACCGCGGCATCATCACGGCCCGCGAACGCTACAACCAGTTGCTGGATATCTGGTCGCACTGCCGCGAAATGGTGCAGGCCAAGCTCGTTGCGGCGCTCAAGAGCGATCGTCGTGACGTTGAGGGCAATGAAACCGGCGATACCAACACGGGCACGGCGTACTTGAACCCCGTGTATCTCATGATCGACTCTGGTGCACGCGGCAACATCAGCCAGATGCAGCAGTTGGCGGGCATGCGTGGTCTGATGGCCAAGCCAAGCGGCGAAATCATCGAGACACCCATTCGCTCCAACTTCCGCGAGGGTCTGACGATTCTCGAGTACTTCAGCAGCACGCACGGTGCGCGTAAGGGCCTTGCCGACACCGCGCTCAAGACCGCAGACAGCGGTTACTTGACGCGTAAGTTGTGCGACATTGCCCAGAGCGTGATCATCGGCGAGCATGATTGCGGCAGCCGTCGCGGCATCATGAAGCGGGCTCTGTATAAGGGTGAGCAGGTGGACGTGCCGCTGCGAGATCAGATCATTGGGCGCGTCAGCGTTCGCACGATCACCAACCCGGTGACGGACGAAGTTGTCGTCGCTGAAAACCAGATGATCACGGCGGAGACCGCCGAGAAGATCGAGAAGATGGGCATCGACGCGGTCGAAGTGCGCAGCCCGCTGACAAGCGAGAGCAAGTTCGGTTGCTCCGTGCTGGATTACGGCATGGACATGAGCACGGGCAAGGCTGTGGAGCCCGGTATGGCCGTGGGCATCATCGCGGCACAGTCGATCGGCGAGCCGGGTACGCAGCTCACGATGCGCACGTTCCACACGGGCGGCATCGGTCAGCGTTCGACGGAGCAGAGCAAGTATGACGCGGTCAACGCTGGGCAGCTTGTGCTGCGTGACTGCAGCGTGTCCCCCACGAAGGACGACGAAGGCCATGACTGCTTCGTTGTGCTCAAGCGCAACGGCGAACTGGCGATCGTTGATGAACGCGGGCGCGAACTCGAGAAGTTCAAGGTGCCGTACGGCGGCTTCATCTACGCTGCTGAAAAGAGCGAAGTGAAGAAAGGCCAGACGCTGGTTCGCTGGGATCCGCACCGCCTTGCGATTCTTGCCGAAAAGGAAGGACTCGTTCAGTACGTTGACCTTATTGACAAGGAAACGTTCCGCATCGAGGACGCCGGCGCGGGCAAGAAGGCCAAGGTCGTTGTCGAGCACAAGGGCGACCTGCACCCGGCGATCAACATCGTCGACAAGCAGGGCAACATTCTGGACTTCCACTACTTGCCC
>CAZEZV010000391.1:0-3064 GCA_964516725.1 uncultured Phycisphaeraceae bacterium | reverse complement strand
TCGGATCGGAGAATGGCAAGGCGATTTCTTGGCAAATTCCTCTCCTCGGGTGGGCTGATCGTCGGAGCGGTTGACCGATGTCGGGCCAAATCGGACCGGGGCGCGCACGACGGAATCAGGAACGCAGGCGTCCGTGAGTGATTCTCTGTTTGTGAACCATCGCGATTCATCACGATGTGTCGGCGATGGATGACCCATCGCTTCCAACATTGGGCAACGCGACGAACAACAGACGTTGACTGCCGCAGTGGGGGCAGCATCGGATTGGGGTCGGCTCGATCCGTTGCGATGATTCGATGGCTGACAACGGTAGTGCGTCTGGTTGTTCGGCAGCCTTAGACAAGAGCAGGCTACGGCAGAGGTGTAGCCGTTCGTCCCGATCACGGTTGGCCAGCAGTCCGTAGTGGCGGATTTTCACGAATCCGCGCGGCAGCACATGTTGCACGAAGCGTCGTAAGAACTCATCGGCCGACAGCGTCATTCCTTTTTGACGATGGGCGTCGGCGTAATCCTTGTAGCGGAACGTCACCGCCCCATTCTCCAATCTGAGCAACCGGCTATTGCTGATGGCCACGCGATGGGTGTAACGAGCCAAGTATTTTAATACCTGTTCGGGTCCACCGAAGGGAGGCTTGGAGTAAACGACCCACTCCTTTCGATACAGGGGCGTCAGCCAACGTTGGAACTCGCATGGGTGTTGCAACGACGCCAGATGGTCGGGGAAGCGGAGTCGACCACGGTCGAACGCTTGTTGCAGCAACTCCAGATATTTACCGCGGAAGACACGACTGAGAACGCGTACTGGCAGGAAGAAGCCGGGCCGGCACCTGGTCCAACGAGGTGACACCTCGATGTCACCATTGAAGTTACACGACAGACCTCCGCCCGTGCACACGCCATGCACATGTGGGTGATGATGCAGATTCTGGCCCCACGTGTGCAGGACGAGCAGAACGCCAATGCGAGCGCCCAGGTGCTTCGGATTCGCGGCCACGGCTCGCAACGTGGCTGCCGCAGCCTGGAACAACGCATCATACAACGTCCGGGGGTTGGCCGACGCCAGATCTGCCACCTCCGCCGGGAGCGTGAACACCACATGGTGGTATTCCACCGGCAGCAAGAGCGCTGCTTCCCGCTCCAGCCATCGGGCTCGGGCGAGGGCCTGGCATTTGGGACAGTGGCGGTTGCGACATGAGTTGTAGGCGATTCGTTCATGGCCGCAGTCGCCGCAGCGTTCGACATGCCCACCCAACGCCGCCGTGCGGCACTGGGCCAGATCGTGGAGCGCCTTCTTCTGCGCAGAGGTCAAATGACCGCCATGCTTTTGCAAAAACTCTGCACCATACTCGCGAATGACATCGGCCACTTCCACCGCCGGCCGTTCGCAGACGAGGGGGAAGTTCATGGGCAGCCCTCCCCGGCGAGGCGAGCGGCGTCTGCCGCCGGGTGATCCGGCGTTCCGCTGGGCACACGCACTTCGACCATCCGCGTGGCCACCAGTCCCTCGAGCAACTGCGGCACTTGCTGCAAGCGACGCATGCTGATGTGCAGATACTTTGCCGTCGTGTTGAAGTGACTGTGCCCGAGCAACGCTTGCACACTCAGCAGGTCCACGCCCGCTTCGAGCAGATGGGTCGCAAAACTGTGGCGCAACGTGTGCGGATGGATCCGCTTCGTCAGCCCAGCACGCTTGGCCGTCCGCTGGCACATTCGCTGCACCGTGCCGCCCGTGATCGCTTCCCCGCACCTCATGCCAGGGAACAGCCACGTCGCTGGCCGATACTCCCGCCAGTAATCGCGCAGCCTCTCCAGCAACTGCGGCGACAGTGGCACGACTCGTTCTTTTTGTCCCTTGCCATGGCGAATGTGCAGCACCATGCGGGCACTGTCGATGTCACGGACCTGCAGTCCCAAGAGTTCCTTCAAACGCAGTCCGCACACATAGGCCACGTCAAGGAGCGTGCGGTCACGGCCCGGCAAGGCTGCCTCGAGGAGGCGTACCACTTCCTCCGGACTCAGCACGGTCGGGATGGTCCGTGGTCGCTTGGCGAACGGAAGATGCTGGATCAGATGCGGCCGACTCAGCGTGACGTTGTACAGGAAGCGCAACGCGCACACGCTCTGGTTGAACATGCTCCACGACACTTGCCGACTCAGCAGGTGTTGCTGATAGGCCCGCAACTGCTCGGGGCCAAGCTGCTCGGGTGACTTGCCAAAGTGCCTGGTGAACTGCACCACCCGCAGCACATAGGTCTCGATCGTGCGTGGCGACTTGTTGCGTAGACGCAAATCGTCGATGTAACGACGTCGCAACGGACTGACGGGTTCCCGCTCGAAATGAAACATGGGGTAACTCCACGGTGAAAACAGCAACGCCGAGGGACATTCCCCCGGCGACCGTGAAGTTACCCCATCGCACCGCCATTACCAATCACCCATCACCACGACCCATCAACCGTCGCCCCTCCCACACCACCGCGAAGCGGTTTAGTTCAACGACCAAGTTCACCTGCGGGGCGGGCCGCAAAACCGTGTATCATTCAGAAACCGCCACGGCCCGCCCCGTCAGGTGCAACGATTTGTTCGGCATTACGGCTGCTCCTGACGAAATAGTTTCCGCGCCAGTTTTGGCGGGGTAAGAATATAGCATAATGCCAGAAACAACCTATACTCGGACGTCGGATGTAACGGAATGTTCGGATGGCGGAGAAGTTCAATCGCATCCTTGACCGCAACAAATTTATAGTCCGTAAACTCGGTGTCGGGCCGAGGCTTTGCACTGATAATCGCCCCTAAATCCGTAGAAGAAATCGACAACCGTACGACACAGCATATTCCGCAATTTAGGTTATGCCCCTCGATAAAAACAGAGAGAACTCGAAGGTTGTCTACAGTGTAATCCGAATCGGGAACACCCAGTTCCTCCCAAAGCGACCGCTTCATCCACGCAAGAACGCGACTATGCAGGTTAGCGTCCGCCAAATCATCTGACCGTAGCTGCTCTTCAATCGAGAACGACCAAGTTCCTCCAAAGTAGTCTTTCTTTGTGGAAGATAGAGTTGCC
>CAZEZV010000390.1:0-3074 GCA_964516725.1 uncultured Phycisphaeraceae bacterium | reverse complement strand
GATGGCAGCTTCGGTGACGCCGGAAACATCAACTGATAACTCAACGAACTCATAGGCGCCGGCTGACGAAACCCGCGTGAATACCGCAGGTGTCAACGCGTTGACTGTGAGCGAGACTTGATTGCTGCTTGTTGAGTTATCCTGCCGAAACTCGAACTTGGCGCGGATCTTCTTATAGTTGCGCCGACGATAGGCCGCAATCTTCAGAACCGTATTCGAGACACCGGAGCCGGAGCTCGCCGGACGGAAACAGTTTGCGTAAGCGCTATCATAGTCGGTTATGACAGAATTCTCGGAGTACGCCGCAGCCAACGTCTGGCTGTAGAGCACGTCGACCGACTCGCTAAGATCGACGCCGTCGATTGTGATCGCGGTATCGACCGGAAGATTTCCTTTGACCGAGACATCGCCATACGAAAGCAGCGGTTCAAAAATTCGCAGCTTGTTCGTGATGTTGCCGTTGCTGATCGTCGCAACTCCGGACGTGCGCGCAATTTCCGCCAGCGCAATGTAATAGTGCCCGGTTGGCGCCGCCGGGATCGACGGCAGGCCGCCGCCGATGGATCCCTGCAGAACAACGAAAGCAAGTGACAGTCGCTGATCAACGCAGGCTTCCGTACCGACGGCCGGATTGATCAGCGTTGCATCATCGCCGACGTCGATAATCGGGAAACTGATATCGAGATAGACGACATCGTTGCGATTGCCGCCCGACGGTGTCGTGAATCCGGTGATGGTTTGGTTACCGGTGAGAGTGACGACAAACGATTGGCTCGTGCTGATGTTCAAAATCGCTTGGCCCGCGGCCACTACGATTTGATTTGAGCCGCCAGTCAAAGCCCAGCCGCTGCCGGAGCGCGCTTGCGCGCCGTCCGTTGCCAGCCGCGCGACTTCATTCAACCGGTAGTCGGCCACCTGCCCGGCCTCATTGAAATCTGCGTCGACGATGTAGGTATCGCGCTGCGCGATCTTGCGCAGGACGCGTTTGCTTACGCTGAATTGGTCCCGAGTGATATCAGCAGTTCCCATAGTTCACCTCACACCCAGGCGACGGCAACGTCGATGGGCACAAATTGCGGAATGATCTTGGCTAAGTATTCTCTCTTGGCAGTCTCGAATTGCGGTGCCCCGGAGAGTGTGATTGTCAAAGTCTTATCGGCCTGTCCGGCTGCGAAGAACTTCGGCTGCTTGCGCCGGTCCAGCACGCGCAGGATGTAGTTGTCAAACTCGACATCGGTGCCGAAGGCGCAGAACAGTCCCTTCTTGTTAGCTGCCACCAGCGCGGCATAGTTCTGTTCATAGATCAAAGTCGTCTCATCGAGTATGACGGTGATCTTTTCGCCCGTATCCCAGATCGTGATTCGATGCGTTCCAGTGCGCCAGGTTGTCCCTGTAACATCGACGACGTGAATTGGAATCCACGTACCGCTGAAGACGTAGACCGTCAAGCTCTCAGCCGAGCCGCTCTTGTCGAGCGTCACTAAAAGTGCCTTCGTCGCGCTCTCATATCTGGCCACAGCACCAAACCAGCAATCCCCGGTTGTCAGCAGCCGGTACTCAAATTGCAGATTGTAATCCGAGGTCGTCTCCGGGAATGTCGCCGACATCGTCGGCGCCAAGGTTCCGCTCAAGGCTGAGCCGCGCAAGCTCTGCGCAATCGCTTTGAAATTGCCCAGCGCCTCATTCGTCCACCCTTCCATCGAACCGGAATCCCACGAGTGCGAGACTTCCTTTGACGTCACTGCCAGGCGCGACCAAAATTTGTGCCGATTGAAGCGGCCGGAAATCTGATACTCCATATCCATTAGCGCCGTGAAGCCCAAATCCTCGATGATGCGCTTCACAGACCAAAACGTCCCGCGACGCTTGAGGATCGTGAAGGCATCGCGCACTAAGCGCCGGCGCTCGCGTTCCGTGGCGTACGGCAAATCGATCAACTCGAATCCGAAGTTGGCCGCCAGATGCGACAGAAACCGCTGGTCACAGCGCTCATAGTCGCCGAGATACTGGAGCTCGCGCGCGCGATCGTATATGGTGTTGAGCATGTCATTGAGCGGTCCGGCAAATTCGACCATGCCCGGCGATTTCTGGCAACCCGGCAAAAAGTCGAGAATGTCAATCGCTTGCGGCTTGATGCGCGTTTCCGGAAAAGGGCGCACGCCGCGGTGGTCAACCGGACCGCCGCCGATACCGGCCGGAAACTGCGGATTGAAGTCAAAGAACCCGCCGGGAGTCGGCGAGACATTGTGATCTAAGACCACAGCTTAGTCCTTGCGCGTTTTCCGCGCATCGAGCACAGCGGGATTGTTATTGTGGTAGAATGTGATCGTCGCCTTTTTGGTGCCGGCCAGATAGACTTCGTAGCCGTCTTTGTAACCGCTGCCGTCGGCCGGAAGATATTTCGTCGAGCAGCCGGCGCACGAGCCGGCGACATACATCATCATTTCGATCCACGACTCAAGACTGTCGGTGGCCGACAGTGCAGTAGTCAGCGAGTTGATGATGCTTGTAATCCGCGTGTCGTTTTGCGTTCCATTGGCCGCCAGAAGAACGGTTATCTCTGCAACCGCGTTAGAGCCATCGGCGTCAAAAGCTTCGTTCAGCCCGGTGATGCCAACAGTCGATCCGCCAAGCTGCGTCAGGTTCGTCACCGTCGCCAGCGTGCCGCTGGGAGCAAGCCTGGTTGAGACCGCAACGTCAAGATTCGGCGCTTCCGAGGAAGTGATCGCGCTGGCTGCAATCTTGGCCCCTGTTATTGCGTCGGTGCCAATTTCGCCAGCGTCGATAGTCCCGGAAGTATTATTCAGATCAATCCCGGCCTCGCCGGTGGCGTTAACGTCGAGCGTCCGCGCTGGTACTGTCGGTGCCAGGCGCGATGATACCGGAACGTCAAGCCCGATCGCTATGGCATCCTGCAAACCCTGCAGCTTTGTTTGCGCACCGGAGAATGAAGTATCGCTGTCCAATCCATTAGCTCCGAGCCGGACAAATCCACTGACGTTGCCGCTGAGATTTCCGAGCACATGCAATTCCGCCGAGACATAGTTCTCGTTGCCGTCGAACATTCCGTTGAG
>CAZEZV010000389.1:0-3075 GCA_964516725.1 uncultured Phycisphaeraceae bacterium | reverse complement strand
CGTGCGATATCAGTTCGTTCCTGCTGATGTACAGCGAGGGGCCGTGTACGGCGTGCGGGGTGTGAGCGGGGGGAGCATGTAGCCGGAGGGCTTGGACCGTCAGAGTGCAAGCAGCAAGCCGCTCCCTCCCCCGCACGGTCGGGCTGCATGTTGGATACAGCGAGTGGCCGTGCTCGGCGTGTGGGGGTCGGTCATCAATCTGATCGAAAGGCCGACCGGATTGATGGCACAGAGCGGAAGCCCGAGCGTGCTGATTGTTTGAAAAATACGGGAATTGCTTGTGGGCGTCGCAACACCATGAGGTGTTCGTACATCGTTTGTAATTAGTTGGTCTTGCGCGTCTCACGCCGCACCCAATTTGCACAAAAAAGCAGTCACAGCCGCCCCACCCCTTGCGGGGTAGCGGCAGTTTGTGGTATGCTGCTGCGAGCGTCTCACTCGAGACGTCACGCGATGCGCATGCTGTTCGTCCATCGCAGGTGCTGGCAATTCATGTTTCACTCAAGGAGCCAGGTCATGACATGGGCGACGAACTTCATATCGTGTGTGCAGGTTCTCTCACGACATTTCACGCGCCGAAGCCAAGCGAACGCGGCTCGCGGGATGCGTGCCGCGGGCGCGGCGTGCGTTGGTGCGACGCTGATGCTTTGGACGCCTTCGGACGCCCTTGCCTATGACCGCCCGGATATTTACTCATTCACCCCCATCGAACGGGCGGACCTTTTCACGCAGATGTCAAACTACATCACGGCGACCGTCATCAACGAGCACGCGTTCCCGCCGGCTGGCGTACACGGATCGGTGCGATTCACCGTGTGGCATCGGTATTACATCAAGAAGATGGAAGACTATCTCATTTCTCAGAACCGTCCGCAGTTTGTACCTTTGCCGAGCTGGCAGCCGAGCACGACGATCCCGTCGGAGTTTCTGGTGGGCGGGGGCGTTGACGCGGATTGCACCGCGAACTGCAGCTCGCTGGTGGACCCGACACCCTCCGTCGCGCTGCTCACAAGCCTTTCGACGACCCTGTGCGGTAACGTTCCCTTTTCCAACTTCCATTCCACGCTTGAAGCCAGCTACCACAACGGCGTCCATGGCGCAGTCGGTGGCAACATGGCCTACATCGAAAGCCCCTCGTCGCCGATCTTCTGGCTGTGGCACGCGTTTGTCGACGATATCTGGTTTGACTGGCAGTGCGCATGCACGCTCAACGAGCCGGCCGGAACATACAGCACTTACACCGCCGCCGAGCAGATCACCGACATCGAGGCGGGCACTCAGGACGCGTGGATGCAGGACTCACCCGATGACATCGCCAACGAGCCCAATGTTGAGAGCATCACGACATGGGAGAGCGAGGACATCTGGGTGCGCAACACTCCCGACATGCTGGTCGGGACGACACGGTATCTGAACGAGCACCAGCATTCAAACCCCGAGTATTCCACTATTGTCGCCGATCGTCCATACATCTACGTAAAGGTTCGCAACCGCGGCTGCAACACCATCAGCGGGAGCCTGCATGTGTACTGGGCAAACGCCTCGACGGGCCTGACATGGCAGACAGACTTTACAGAGCTGTCCGCATCTCCCGTCAGTCTGACGAACATCAGCGCGGGGCGCGAGCATGTCGCGGAGGTTCATTGGTCGGACATGCCCGCTCCGACCGTTGCGACCGGGAGCCACTTCTGTCTGGTCGCACGATTTGTCGCCTCGCCGACTACCGCAGACCCAATCGTTGGTGAATCGACCGGCGTGCACATCGACGTGAACGTCGAGAACAGCAACCAGATCGCGCAGAAGAACCTGACCGTAGTTGACGACGTCGTCGACCCGCCCTCGGTGTTCCTACGGAACACAAGCCCCGCCGGAAACATCCTCCGCCTGCGCTTCACAGTGCCGACGGAGCAAGTCTTTGATCCGTTCTTTTCGCACGGCAGCGTTGATCTTGACTTGGGGGAAGTGCTCTTCGCGCGATGGCTTCAGAACGGCGCGATGGGAAACGGCATTCAGGTCAATCAGCAAACGGGCACCATTCGCATCCTCGGGCATGATTCGACCATCGAAGGGCTGCCCATAGCTTTCAACGAGGAATTTCTGGTGACGACGATCTTCGGCCAAGGTCCGCCTCCGTGCGCGGGCGATACGACCAGATTCCGCCTGAGGATGAGCACGTACCAGGGGCAAACGCTGCTCGGCGGGAATACCTATGAAGTGCGTCCGCAGACTATTCGGCCCAATGCGCCGATTCGGATTCAAGCGCTCGACCCGCTCGTCAACTGCGGAAACGGAACAGTGCGGCTGCGCGTCGCGCCGCAGCCGCCGGCCGGCTCGACGTTCCAGTGGTTCAGGGACGACACGCTCATTCCGGGCGCGACGTTGGTGCAGTACACCGCGACGCAGTCCGGGCACTACGCGGTTCTCATGACATACGCGAACGGCTGTGATCGGATGTCGGAGGAAGTGGCGGTGGAGATCGGCACGCTACCGCCAAACAACAATGCGTGCGGCGCGACGCCGGTGGTGCTTGGTCAACCGGCTGCGTTCAACATCTACTGTGCGAACGCGCAGCCGGGCGAAGTGGTGCCGGGTGCCGGCACTAGCCCAGACGGAAGCTGTCGATCAACTGACGGGTGGTGCGCGACTGATCTGGGTGTGCAGAACTCGGTGTGGTACACCTTTGTCGGTCCTTCGAGCGGCACGGTTTCAATCCATGCAGGACATATAGACTCAGCCAATCATGAACAATCGCCCAGCATACAGCTCGCCGTGTGGCGGGCAATCAATTGCGCGAACTACAACACATTCCAATTGATCGCCGCGAATGACGACAGCGGAAACCATGGGATATTCGGCACCGATCCGGCGCTGCACGACCTCGCCGGGCTCGTTCCCGGCGCGACCTACTACGTCCAGATCGACGGCTATCTTGGTCATCGCGGCGCGGGCGTGCTGAGCGTTACCGAAGAAGTTGGCGTCACCTGCGACTCCATCGACTTCAACAATGACACCAGCCTGTTCGACCCAATCGACATCGACGCGTTCCTGAGCGTGTATGGCGAAGGACCGTGCATC
>CAZEZV010000388.1:0-3082 GCA_964516725.1 uncultured Phycisphaeraceae bacterium | reverse complement strand
GTCTTCGAGCTTCATCTCGACGAAGCAGTAGCCGGGGTAGAGCTTGGCCTCGGTGACCTTGGTCTTGCCGTTCTTGACGGTCTTGGTTTTTTCGGTGGGGACGAGGATGCGGCCGACCAAGTGCTGCATGCCTTCGATTTTGATCTTGCGAAGGAGGGTTGCCTGGACGCTGCTCTCCTTGTTGCTGGCGACGCGCAGCGTAAACCAGTTCATGCCTTCCTGCTTGAGCACTTCGTCGGCACCGATGAGGCCCGAGACCTCGGACTTGACTTCCGTCGCGACTTCCTTGTGGTCGTCGTGTTCCTTGGTGTGCTTGTCCTTGTGTTCTGACATGACGTGCTCCTGAAGACTCAATTCACTGAAACCCGCGACACTTGCTCAGCCTTCAAGGATGAGCAAGTCACCTTGTGATAACCGGCGTTGCAAGGTCTTGCGCGCAAGCAGCTGCGCCCTAGACCAAACAACGCCGGCACCCCCCCGCCCCCCCCGACCATCTTCACCGCTCCCCGCTCGCCGTTCCCAACTTCTTACTTCACAATTTGTTCAAACAACGCCTTCTTCATCACGATGTCGATCACGAAGATGTAGCCCGCGATGAGAAATGTTGCGAAGACGACGACCTGGGTCGAGTCCATGATGATCTTGCGGGTGGACCAGTTGACCTTGCGCATTTCCTCATCCGTCGCAATCAGGAAGTCAACGGACGAGTGTTTGCGGCCAACGAGGTGGTAGATCAATCCGGCGCCGGCGAGGACGAGGATGAGCGCCGCACCGCCCTGCAAGTACACGGGCTGGAAGATCGGGATGCCGGATGCGCCCGAGCTGCTCAGCGAGCCGACGAACGACTCGCTTGCGCCCGCGCCAGCAACCACGACGCGATTCGCGTCTCTGGGCTGCTGTGCCGCGTCGTTCATGGTGATCTGGCCGATGCGGATGTTGGCCTTGCTCGTGCCCTGCGTCTCGACAGCTTCAACGACGCCCGTGCCGATGGCGTCGTGCTTGCCCTCGAGCGACTTTTGCAGCGTCACGGTGCTGCCGACGGCGGCGCTGCCTTCGATGTTGGACAGCGAGAGATTCCATGCCTTGTTGGGGAGCGACAGCGCAGAGAGTTCTTTCCAAGCCCACGCCGCGGCGGACATGAAGAGAATGCCCAGCGCAACCGCCGTCATTGCGCGAACCCAATAGCCTCGGCCATACTTGTACAGGCCAAAGCCACCAATGCTGCCTGAAGTCGTGCCTTCGCGCGATTCGATGCTCAGCGACTCGTCAGATTCGGAAGATGGTCCAGCGGGAAGGTCAGCCATAGAAAACTCACACAAACAAAGCACGCCGGGAGGGACTTGAACCCGCAACCTGTGGATTTGGAATCCACTGCTCTACCAGTTGAGCTACCGGCGTAGCGCAATGCCCATCAGACGACCCGAGTCGCGGTGGTCGAGTCCGCTTCGGTCTCAGGTACGACGCACTTCAGGGTTTGTTCCCCCGACCAACGCCGCTGCCAAGGTAGTATCGCCTCGGCACAACCCGTTGGATTTCTCCGCAGGGCGCCCTCGCTTCGGGCGACTTGATTTACTTCCTCTTGATCTTGTGCATCGTGTGCTTGCGCAAACGCGGGCAGTACTTGCTCAGACCTTCTTTGAGACCTTCGGGCAAGCCGCCCTTGGTGTTGACTTGACTGCGATAGTTGAGGTCGCCGGTCTCGACACACTGCAGCCACACGAACTCACGGGCCACGCCCTTTTTCTTTGCCATGACGATTCTCGCAAAAACTGGACTGAAATACGAAGAAGAGTGCCGCGACCACCATCGCGGGACAAGTGAACTCCAAGGATACAAGCGGCCTCTGGGGGTAACCCAAAGGCCGTGGGGGACTTTAGGCGCGGGGCGTGTCGGGAGCAAACCGGACGATGCGACAAAATACCGTTCAAAATTCTAACAGACTAGGCCAAATCCATCAACCTAGTTCACCACAACGACACAATGAGCACAAAGAAGAAAAGAGCTTGAAGGCCATATAGGAACGGCCGCTTGTGGATCAGCGAAGCGTTACATCCGTGGTTTACGGTTAGCTTCTAGCGTGTATGGAAAGTGGTTTCGGCGCGTTGCTTGATCTTGGCGAGTGAAGCGTCATGCAATCTGCTCAGCTTTGTGGGTACGAAGATGCCTTGCAGCCACGCGAGAATCCCGAATTGGCTCTCATCGGTGACGACGCGTGTGCCGGTGTCGGTTGGAATGAGCAGCCACGCGTGGTATCCCTGGATGGTCGACTTTCGCGACTCCCAACTGAGGCGGTATGGCGGTTCAAACTCCTTGACTGTCGAAACGAAGTCAAGGTCCATGATGGTCCAAGAGAGTCTTGCATTCAGCGCGAGTTTGCCAGGTGTATCGCTCTGGAGGTGCAGGTTGCTTGCGCCGGCGTACCACTCCGGCCAACTGTCCACGTTGATGAGTATGTCCCACACGTGTTGAGGTGGGGCGGCGACATCGATCTGATTGCTGACGAAGAACGTTGCTTTCTTGGGTTCATATCGCGCGGGCCAGCGAATTGCATCAGCTGGGAGTCGTCCTTCTGGCAATACGTTGTCACGCGTGCCGACGGCTGGCACTGAGCCGCAGCCGTAGAGCAAGCTCAGGCATGATGCGAAGGTCGGAAGGATCAAGAGACGGGAACGATGCATGCGCGGACTCCAGTTTCGAATTTTCGGAATGCGAACATAATTCTGGATCAAAGAGCGCTGGAAGCGAAATCAGTTCTTCTCGAGTGTCAGCGTGAAATCT
Organism: uncultured Phycisphaeraceae bacterium; assembly: GCA_964516725.1. Taxonomy (GTDB): domain Bacteria; phylum Planctomycetota; class Phycisphaerae; order Phycisphaerales; family UBA1924; genus BJHL01. Next base: position 304 of record CAZEZV010000388.1, on the reverse strand, counting down.
ACTGCGGCGATGGAACAGTTACTCGAGCCTGTGTACCGGCGATGTTCGCGAGCCCCCAGTCACGGATCGCTACAAGCAACGGATACAGCGATCGGCCTTTCTCTGTGAGCGAGTACGACGTGCTGCCAACTCGCTGAGTTGAGACCGACGCTTTCACGATGCCGGTTCGTGTCAGGTGATCGAGGCGGGCTGCGAGGATGTTGGTTGCGATCTTCTCGGGCGACTGAGAGAATTCGTGATAGTGGGTTTTCCCAGCAAAGAGATCGCGAATCACGACGAGCGACCACTTGTCGCCGAACAGGTC
>CAZEZV010000387.1:0-3104 GCA_964516725.1 uncultured Phycisphaeraceae bacterium | reverse complement strand
CGATGATCGTGCCGCCCTTGTCGCCGCCTTCGGGGCCCAGGTCGATGATCCAGTCGGCGCACTTGATGACGTCCAAGTTGTGCTCGATGATGACGAGGGAGTTGCCTTGGTCGGCGAGGCGGTGGAGGACTTTGACGAGTTTGTTGATGTCTTCGAAGTGGAGACCGGTGGTGGGTTCGTCGAGGATGTAGAGGGTGCGGGTGGAGGGAGCGAACGAGCGAGAGAGCGAACGAGTGAGCGAGGGGGAAGAATCTTCCTCGTCACTGTTGCTGTCGTCCATTTCTTCTTCTCCTCGTTCGCTCGTTCGCTTGTTCGCTTGTTCGCTCACGTCATCAAATAAGCCTCTTCCTTTCGCAAGTTCGGTTGCGAGTTTGATGCGCTGGGCTTCGCCGCCCGAGAGTTGCGTGCTGGGTTGGCCGAGTTTCACGTAGTCAAGGCCCACGTCGTGCAGGCATTGGAGGGGGCGGAGGACTTTGGGGTGATTCTCGAAGAACTTGAGGGCGTCTTCGATCGTCATGTCGAGAACGTCTGCGATGTTCTTGCCGCGATAGTTCACTTCGAGCGTTTCACGGTTGTAGCGTTTGCCTCGGCAGACTTCGCACTCGACGAAAACGTCGGGCAGGAAGTGCATTTCGATTTTCTTGAGGCCTTGGCCCTGGCAGGCTTCACATCGGCCGCCGCCGTTCTGGGCGGTGACATTGAAACTGAAGCGGCCTGGCTTGTAGCCGCGGACTTTGGATTCTTTGGTGGCGACGAAGACCTTGCGGATTTCATCGAAGAAGCCGACGTAGGTGGAGGGATTGCTGCGTGGGGTTCGTCCGATGGGGGTTTGATCGACTTCGATGATGCGGTCGATCGTGTGGTTGCCCTTGGGGAACTTGATGCTGGTGTGCGCACCTGGGGATTCGCGCGAGCCGCTGAGTTCTTTTCGCGTTGCTCGGAGGAGGATGTCGTTGACGAGGGTGCTCTTACCGCTTCCTGAGACGCCAGTGACCAAGACCATGCCGCCGACTGGGATCGAGATATCGACGCTTTTGAGGTTGTTCTCGGTTGCGCCTTTGATGGTGATGGCGTGCTTTTCGGAGAGTGGACGGCGATTGGCAGGTGTTTCGATTCTCCTGCGCCCTGAGAGGTAGTCGCCCGTCAGTGATTGTGGCGTTGCGATGATGTCGGCGACCGAGCCTTGCGCAACGATGCGGCCGCCGTGGACTCCCGGGCCCGGGCCAACGTCCACGACGTGGTCGGCGTGGCGGATCATGTCTTCGTCGTGTTCGACGACGATGACGGTGTTGCCAATGTCGGTGAGGTGGCGGAGTGTTGCGATGAGGCGGTCGTTGTCGCGTTGGTGGAGGCCGATGGTGGGTTCGTCGAGCACGTAGCACGCCCCGACGAGGCCTGAACCGACTTGCGAAGCAAGGCGGATGCGCTGGGCTTCGCCGCCCGAGAGCGTGGCGGTTTTGCGGGAGAGGTTGAGGTATTCGAGGCCCACGCCCATGAGGAAGCGGAGGCGGTTGTTGATTTCCTTGAGGATGGGCTGGGCGATGATTCTGTGTTCGTCGCTGAGTTTTAGGTTCTCGGCGAACTTCACGGCCTCGGTGATGTCGAGGCGGGAGAATTCGGCGATGTTGAGGTGGGAGAGCGAACGAGGGGCGGGGGGGGAAGATTTTTTCGCTCCCCGCTTGTCTGCTCTTTCGGCTTCTCCCTCTTTCGCGTGTTCGCTCGTTCGCTCGTTCGCTCCTGCTCCCCCCCCCGGCCTTCCGATCACGTTCGTCGAGCACACTTCGCTCGCGTCCACGGGGTGCTCACTCTCCAACAGCACATGCAGCGCTTCGAGGCGGAGGCGGTCGCCGTGGCAGGTGGCGCAGGGTTTGTCGGTGAAGAACTTGCTGAGCCATTCCTTGACGGATTCGTTTTCGGTGCTGTTGAGCCAGGCGGTGAGTTCGGGGATGACGCCCTTCCACTTCATGCCGAACTTTTTGGCCTCGTCAGGTGTCGCGCCGTGCAGCAGCATGCGCCGTTGGTCGGGCGTGAGTGTGCTGACGGGGAGGTCGATGGGGACGCGGTAGGCTTTGCAGAACTTGCGGATGCCCTTGTTGAACCACGCCTTGACCATGGTGTTCTTGGCGTAGGCTTCGATGGCGCCTTCGTTGAGTTTCTTGCTGTCGTCGGGCAACACCAAGTGCTCGTCGAGTTCGAGCAGCGTGCCTAGGCCGTTGCAGGTGGGGCATGCGCCGAATGGCGAGTTGAAACTGAAAAGGCGGGGTTCCAACTCTTCGAGCGCGACTTCGGGGTGCTCGGGGTCGGCGTACTTGGTGCTGAAGGACTTGTCGATGAATTCGCCTGGCTTTGCTTCGTTTTCGATGCTGACGACAACGACGCCATTCGCGAGTTTGATGGCGGACTCGACGCTCTCGGCGACGCGCTGACGATTTTCGGCGTCGAGGGTCAGGCGATCGATCACGGCGTCGATGTCGTGCTTCTCGTGCCGGCCCAGTTTCAGCGGGTTTTCGCCGGGCTCTTTGAGCACATCGCGGATGTCCTTCATTTCTCCGTTGACGCGGACGCGGGTCCAGCCTTGTTGGGAGAGGTCTTCGAGAACGTCGCGGTGAAAGCCTTTTTTGCCGCGGATGACGGGGGCGAGGATGATGGCGCGGCGGGCAGGCTGGCTCTCCGAGCCAGCACCTACAGCTTCTACACGGCCTCGTTTGCTGCTTGAGGCCTTCGGACTAAAGGGCGAATCGGAGCCACTGGTGGCAGAAGCTGGTGTAGAAGAAGTAGATGTTGGCTCGGAGAGCCAACCTACCAGTGCATCAACGATTTGGGTGGAACTCGTTGCGGTGATGGGTCGGCCACTGCGTTCGAGGATGGTGCCGTCTTTCTTCGCCTTGGTTGGAGCCCAGGAGTACGGCCTGCCGCAGCGGGCGAAGAGCAGGCGGAGGTAGTCGTAGATTTCTGTGGTGGTGGCGACTGTCGAGCGCGGGTTGCTGCCGCTGCTGCGTTGTTCGATGGCGATGGTGGGGGGGATGCCTTCGACTTCGTCGACGTCGGGCTTTTTGAGTTGGTCGAGGAACTGTCGCGCGTACGCGGAGAGACTCTCCATGTAC
>CAZEZV010000386.1:0-3108 GCA_964516725.1 uncultured Phycisphaeraceae bacterium | reverse complement strand
ATTCGAGCAGGCAATTGTAGACGGCGGAATTGGGGGTGTCTTTGTGTGGATTTGGGCGTTTTTGGGTGCCACAGGCGTCCTCGCCTGTGACGGAAGTGCACGACGGCCAGGGCACAAGCGAGGACACCTGTGCCATCACATGCACGAGTTACAAAGCGATTGTCTGCCCGGGCATAATTGCTTTCGGCAGTTTCGCGGTCTGCAGATGCGTCGCATCCAGCGCCGTGAGCGGCGAGATTTCGAGTGTGCAATCGGGGGACTTGTCGGGCTTGGTGGGGATCAACACGCCCGCCGACGCAAGCCACTTCGCGGCCCGCCGTGATTGCAGGTCTTTGCTGGTCACGACGCTGTCGGTGCCCGTCGCATTCTTTATTGGCGCGAATTCTTCTTCTCGCAAGGTTTCGTAGATGAGCGATTGCTTGCACAGCGCGAGCGCATCGAAGATGAACTTTTCGAGTTTGACGCCGTTATTGGATTGCGGGGACGTGAGTTGGCCTGTTGCAAGATCAATGCACGGGATTTTCTTTTCGGCGCGGTGCCAGGGAAGTGCGAAGCGTGGGTCTTTCGCGAGTCGGTTCAAGAACTCGACGCTGATGATGTGGATCGCGATGCTGCCGGCGTTGTACAGCAGATTGCCGCGTGCGTCGCGTGCGGTTTGCAGGTCGACGGGCATGTCGGAATATTCCAGCACTTCGGTCTTCCCATCTGCCAGTACGAAGACCCCCACTTTTTCGTCGGGCGAGGCCTTTGCGACCATTTTGCTGGACATTTCGCCGGAAGAACCGAGCCCTACGTGCAGACCGAGAAAGACGGGATCGATGACGCGGACGAGCGGATTATCAACTTGGAAGTAGCAAAGTTGTTCAATGCCGCGGCGTTGCATGTCGGCGAGCGAGCCGGAGACATCGAGTGCACGGACGCAGCCGCCATGGCCGTCTGGATTCGTAGCGACTTCGTGCTTGGCGCTCAACAGCACCTTGCCCGTCTTCATGTCGATGCTGGGCGCGACGCCTTGCTGGAAGAAGCGAACGTGCTCGGGCGAGAGGCCCCAGTTGTTGTTCTGGCGGAAGAAACTGGTGGTGGCGTCGTGATTCAGCGGACTGGTCATCACGTACCACGGGACGATGGTCTTGTAGTAGCGCTGCGTCGCGAGGACTTGCTCAGCGAACATCTGAAAGAGTGGTTTGTTGGTGACGCTGCCCGCGGGGTAGCAGCCTTTGGGGCCTTCAAAGCCAAGCCGACTGCCTTGGCCGCCCGCGACGACGAACGCTGCGACTTTGCCGCGACGAATGAGGTCTTCGCCGCGAGCGACGGCGTCTTGCTTGTTCCACTTGCGCTCGCCGGCATGCGCGGCGTCGGTTGGGTCGTTAGGGACGCAGCGGGCGGGTTTGAACTTGGTGGGGAGAGTGTGCGAGGTGGGGAGATGCAGCGTGGGCTTGGTCAAGACGTATCGCTGGATCAGGTCAGGCAATTGCTCAAGGTCGAGCGAGTCGATTTGGGCGAGGAGCGAGCTTTGCTCGGCTGCGTTGAGCTGCTCGAAGTAATTGAGGAGGTGGGATTGGTTGAGTGAAGCGAGGCGTGCGCGGGTGCGGTCGAGAGGCATAGCGGGATCCTTTCAGAGATCGGCAGCAGTGTATGGGAGTTGAAGTCGGGTCTCGACAAATGTCGCGCTGACTACTGCAGCTGGGTGTACATGAAAACACAGCACGCGGCATCACTGCATCGAATGTGTGGTGTTCGCGGCTCTGCGTTGCATAGCCCGCCACACGTAATACACCGGCACGCCCGCGGCGAACACTCCGAGCCACGGGAGGGTTGTCTTTGGACTGTCCACGATCGCAAGGACTGTCATCGCAGTGCTTGCGAGGACGAAGACCGCCGGGAGGATGGGGTACAGCGGGACTCGGAAGGGGCGGGGAGTGTCGGGCTGCTTCATGCGGAGGATGAAGATCGCGAGGGCGGCCATGCCGTAGAAGATCCACATGGTGAAGACGAAGTTCTGGGCGAGTTTCTCAAATTCGCCCAGGAAGAGGACCGAAGCGCATGAGAGGGCGAGCTGTGTCCAGAGGGCGATGGTGGGGGTTTCGTACTTGGAGTGAACCTTGCCGAGGAAGCGGAAGAGCAGGCCATCGTTGGCCTGGGCGAAGGTGACGCGGGCACCGGTCATGACGCTGGCGTGGGAGGATCCCAGCGTTGAGATCATGATCATGGCGGTGACGATGGTGCCGCCGATGGGGCCGACGAGAATGTTGAGGAGCAGCGGCGCGATCGTCTCGGTTTCGCGCATGGTGGCGAGGGGGATGTGCCACATGTAGACGAAGTTGGCGAGGACGTAGAGCACGGTCACGGCGAGTGTGCCGAGCAGGAAGACCCTGGGAAGCGTTCGCTGGGGCTCGCGGACCTCGCCGGCGATTGCGCCGACATCAGACCAGCCGTCGTAGGTCCACATGATGGCGGCCATTACCGGGGCGATGGCTTTCAGAAATGAAGTTGGCGATTGAACGGTGACGAGCGCGTTCTGCGAATCGCCCGTGCCCCATCCGGAGCCACGGATGGCGGCGGCGATGCCGAGGAGGATGATCGCTGCGAGGGCGGCGAACTTGAGGCCTGTGAAAATGATCGCGAAGCGTGCAGAACCTTTGACGCCGAGGACGTTGATGAGGGTGAGAATGAACAGCGCGCCGCAGGTGAGGGCTTGTGGATTCCAATCAAGTCCTGTTAGTTTGTTGAAGTGCTCGGCGAAGACGATGGCGATGCCCCCCGCTGCTGCGGGCTTGGTGATGAGCATGTAGGTCCAGCCGAAGACGAAGGCGGTGCAGGAGCCGTAGCCCTCCTTGAGGAACACGTAGATGCCGCCGCTGCGCGGGAACATGGTGGCGAGCTCGGCGAAGGTGAGTGCGCCGCAGAGGGCGATCGAGCCGGCGGCGAGCCAAAGGGCGAGGATGGTGTAGGGGTTGCCCAAGTGCTGGGCGATAGAGGTTGGGGTCTTGAAGATGCCGCTGCCAATGACGACGCCGACCATCACGGCGATGGCACCCCAGAAGCCGATTTTTCGGGGGAGGTCGGAGGGGGATGGGGGAGGTGAGGAGATAATAGTTTTTTGAGACG
>CAZEZV010000385.1:0-3113 GCA_964516725.1 uncultured Phycisphaeraceae bacterium | reverse complement strand
GCGTACGGAGCCCAGGTTCTCACGCGCGAAAATCTAGAGGAGGCGATCGAAGACATTCCTGCGGATACCACACGCAGTGGTGCGGATCTGGGCGAGATGATTTGATTCCTCGCCTGCCCTTCGCGGCTCCGTTCGCTTACTCGCCTCGCGGCCCGTCCGAGGTTGCTCAAAGGTCACGTCAGTTGCGCGACCTGATCAAAGCCGCCGATCCGCGGCTTCTGGGGCGGGTGGCGGCCGTCACCGCCCAGTTGGACGCGGCAGGTTCCTTCCCAGGGTTCTTCGGGCCAGAGGTCACTCTGGTGCCGGTCCCGGGGAGTGCGCCTCGCCGGGACGCCACGGCGCTATGGGTCGCCGAACGGATTGCAGACGAGCTCCGCAGCGCAGGTCTGGGCGGCGCGGTGTGGACGACGCTGCGCCGCACGGCCGTCGTGCCGAAGTCCGCGTGGGCGGCACCTGGCGAGCGTCCGACGGTTGCAGTGCACGTCGGCTCGCTGGAGATGACCGATCGCGTTCCACCCACCGGGCAGTTGGTCCTGGTCGACGATGTGGTAACGAAGGGCCGCACGATGCTGGCGGCAGCAACCGTCCTCGCGGATGCATTGCCAGGGGTCGAGATCCGCGCCTTTGCCGCGCTGCGGACCATGGGTCTGGTGCCGGATATCGCGACGTACACCGACCCGGTCGTGGGGGAGATTGTCTGGACGGGAATGGACGCCGAACGGCGTCCGTAGGGGCACCCGTCGCGTCCAGTCCGGGCGCGTAAGACAACTTAGTACAGCAAGATAATTGGCCGGAGAGCCGAGGCCCTTCAGGGCTATTCGTTCAATAAATCTAAACAGTCTCAGCTCGCCAAGGCGTCCTAACACCAACGGTTGTGCGCTGCATTTCTGGCGAAACGCAGCAATTACTCGCCTCGCTTCTCCGGCCCGATAGCGTGCCGCTGAGCGGGTACCGCATCGATGCGGAAGCCGTTCGATTTGGCAAGTCGAGTTTCTAGGTGATTACGTCAAATTGTTGAGGTTCGTTGCGGCGGTTGGAGCGTCAGTCTGTGGCCACGGTCGAGGGTCCGTTGGTAGCGGAGGGGCGCGATGTTGCAGAAGAAGAGTTCGTGGGTTGGGGCGCTGGCACTGGTGCTGGTGGCGGGCGATGCGTTCGCACAGGCGAGTCCGTTCTCGGCCGGCGCGGGGGCGTTCCAGGGGAGCTTCCTTGCCATCCTGACGCCGGTGGCGGTGATTGCGGTGATGGGCCTTGGGGCCGCCGCCTGGTTCAACCGCATCAGCTGGGCCTGGGCGGTCACCGGCGTCGCCGGGATCGTGCTGGTGTTCGGCGCGCCGCAGATCGTGGCGTGGGTCCGCGGCATGTTCGGCGTGTGAGCCGGTCGTGGGGACGGAGCGCAATGGGGGCGTCACGGCGGATCCGCTGTTCCTGGGCGTGACGCGGCCGGCGATGGCGTTCGGGGTGACCTACTCCGCGCTGCTCGCCAACGCGGTGGTCACCGTCGAGCTGTTCCTCCTCACCCGCAACCTGCTCTGGCTGCTCGCCTGCATTCCCGTGCACGGGCTCTTCTGGCTGCTGTGCCTCTCGGAGCCGCGGTTCTTCGACCTCGCGCTCTTGTGGGGCAAGACGCGGGGTCCGGGCTTGTTTGGCAATCGGGGTGTCTGGCGGGCGCAGGGGTACAGCCCGCTGGCGCTTGATCTGCCGGGTAAGTCCGGCAAGCGGCGGGCCATGCCCGTTGTGCGGGTCTCCCCGTGAACGCGGCGGCAGTGCCGTTTGAACGCGCACGCCGTGAGCTGATGGCGGCGCGTCACGTGCCGTACACGGCGCTGGTGGCGCCGGAGGTCGTGCGCACGCTGTCGGGCGACTACGTCCAGACGATTCGCATCGGCGGCATTGCATTCGAGTCGGCCGATGACGAGGCGGTCAACGCCTGGCACGAGCGGCTGAATGCGCTGTGGCGCAACGTGGCGAGCGCGCACGTCGCGCTCTGGGTCCACATCGTCCGGCGGCGCGATCGCGCGTACCCGGCAGGGGAGTTTCCGCCCGGTTTCGCGCGGGAGCTGAACGAGCGGTATCGCGCGCGGCTCGCCGGCGAGACGCTCATGGTCAATGAGCTGTACGTGTCGCTCATCTACCGGCCGCAGCCGACGGCCGTCGGTTCGGCCGCGTTGAAGCTCTTTGGCCGGGCGGAGAGCGATACGGCCCGGGCCGAGCTCGCCGAGTCGCTGGAAGCGTGCGAGAAATTGCGCAGCCAGGTGCTCGCCGGGCTCGCGGCGTATGAGCCCGAGGTGCTGGGCCTGCGTGCGGGTGAAGGCGCCGGTCCTCGTCGGTCGGCGCTGCTCGAGTTCCTGGGCTTGCTGGTCAACGGCGAGCGTCGGCCCTGGGCCTTGCCGACGGCGCCGGTGGCGGATGTGCTGGCCACGTCGCGACTGCTGTTCGGGACCGAGGCGATGGAGTACCGCACGCCCAGCGAGTCGCGGCTCGCGGCGTTCATCGGCATCAAGGAGTACCCGACGCCCACCTCACCCGGCGTCTTGAATCGATTGCTGACCGCGCCGTTTCCATTCGTGCTGACGCAGAGTTTTGCGTTCCTGCCGAAGTCCACCGCGCAGGGACTGCTGTCGCGGCAGTACCACCGCATGACCAATGCCGGTGATCTCGCGGTGAGCCAGGCGGAGGCCTTGAAGGCGGCGCTCGACCAGCTGTCGGGCAATGAATTTGTGATGGGGGACCATCACCTCACGCTGCAGGTGCTGACGGAAGCGGTGGTGGCGGAGGACACATCCCACGGGGAGGCCTCGATTCGTGCGCTGAATGAGAGCGTCGCGCTGGCGCGGACCTGGTTGGGAGAGACCGGGATGGTGGTGGCCCGCGAGGATCTGGCGATGGAGGCGGCGTTCTGGGCGCAGCTGCCGGGGAACTTCGGATTTCGGCCGCGCAAGGCGCCGATCACCAGCCGCAACTTCGCGGGACTCTCGCCTCTGCACAATTTTCCAGTCGGACGCGCGACCGGCAATCACTGGGGTGAGGCGCTCGCACTCTTTGCGACGTCGGCGCGCTCGCCCTATTACTTCTCGCTACACGCGAGCGACCCTCGCGAGGCGGACGGGGGCTCG
>CAZEZV010000384.1:0-3119 GCA_964516725.1 uncultured Phycisphaeraceae bacterium | reverse complement strand
CCGGCCAAAAACCACGTGCTCGTCGCGCTGTTGTTGTCGGCGACATTTCCCCACAGCACTCCGTTCGAAGGTGGGCAATTCGCCGGGCATACACCCGGATACCAGTCCGTCAGATTCGCCCCTGCGATCCGCATGAATCCGTATCCCGTCAATTCGCTGTCCGCACCGCATGGCGGCGCCACCGGCGCTCCTCGCTCGCCCGGAAAGTGCCGATGCACCGTGAGCGGGCCCGAACTCCCGGCCGCCGTGCTGCGCGGCGTAAACCCAAAGTGCACGCGTCCATGATCAGCAAGCGCACCGGAGTTGTTTCCCTCCGCCTGACTCAACAACCCTTGGGCAAGGGTTGTGTTGGTCTGTCCGCTCCTCCCGCCGTTTCGCCACGCACCAAGCTGATCTTGAGTGGAAGGGTGACCATCAATCTTTGCGGGGAGGATGATCGTCTGGTAGTACAGCCGCCCCAGAGCAACAGCAGGCTGAGTTCCAGTAAATCGAAGCACCGCTCGCCATTCAACGCGTGATCCCGCTGGCACAAGGACTACATGCCCCCACTGCCCGCCCGACACCGCCACCTGATACTCCAGCACTGCGCCCACAGGCACCGGCTGGGCATGACAAACCCCCGCACACATCGCGATTGCGGCAACACCTTGAACAACCTTCATACCCACCTCCCGCACTTTTACATCGGTCATGCAAAGAACGCTCTGCCACAACGCAGGCGAGAAAACGCCTTCGTTCCAGCTATTGTAATAGGTCTGTCAAGGCGGCTGATTCCATCCATGTGCCAACAATCTCGAAGAGATTGATGCGGGTGAATGTCGGGGCGTCGTTCGTGCCGAACGGCGCGGCTGGTGAGTCGCATCAATCTGACCTCAAAGCAGTTCAGATTGATGGCACGTGTCTATCGCTTCGCCACTTCGTGATTGAGCGTGGACGGCGCTTTTCCGAAGTCTGGCGAGGCTTCGACGCCGAACTCGCCTGCGATGGTTTTCATCATGGCCTGGTGGTGCACGCCATGGTGCGTGGCGAAGGCGAGTTCGCGGGCGAGGGAGCTTGTGAGGGTTGCTTCGTGGCCTGCGCTGCTGACCATGACGCGGACTCGCACCGGGCGCGTGGCTTGGTGATCGACCAATTGTCTCACGTTGGTGCGGAGTGCGTCGATGCCGCGGAGGGCTTCGTCTCGACTGCTTTCCATAGGAACATCGCGCTCGCGGTGGTCGTAGTCGACGACTTCTTCGCATGCGCTTGCCGCGGCGCGGACGATGGCCTCGTAGTGATCGACGAGGTGGCGGAGGTGTTTGCCGACAGTGCCGCCCGGCATGACCATGCTTTCGGTCGCGTACACGGGCGCGGGGACTTCTTTGACGAACTGCTCGCACTGGTCAATCAGGTTGATCGCGGCGTTGACAACGCTGGCCCACTCTTGACACGGCGAATCAGCGCACGCGGCGGTGCTGCGTCCAGATTTTCCATCTGGTTTGGGTTCTGGATTTGGTTCGAGGTGTGTGTTCGAATGCGGAATTGCCGATGCCTTTCGTGTGTTCAAGCAAGGTCCTTTGCTCTTGGCTTTGTGTTGGCCCGGAACTCATGTCGTCATTGCAGGTTGGGCGTTTTTCCAATCTTTTTTCACAGGCCGATGATGCTGCGCGGCTGCAAGCGAGTCAACGCCAACCAGTTATAGTCGCCCAACTCCCACGAAACGTTACACCGGACACACCAAACATTCCCACAACAAACTTTCTCGCAAGCCTCTTGAATATCGCCTTCCAGCGCGCTTCAATCAAGGCCCGGGACAAAGCGATCGGGGCGCGGCGATTGAGGTCTTGCGTTCAGGGTGCACTTTCGCTCCCGGTTCTCTCTTCCTCTTCGTCTGTTGAATCATTTTCACCACACTTTGCAAGGTCAAAAGAGGTTTTTTCATGGCGATTCGAGTCAAGGCACGCAGCGGCGAAACAGTGGACGGACTCATGCGGCGCTTCAAAAAGCTCTGCGAAAAAGAGGGCCTGACCAAGGACGTCCGCCGGAAGGAGTTCTATGAGAAGCCCTCCGAACGCGCACGGCGCGATGCTCGCAAGAGTGTTGCTCGTCGCCTGAAGGAAGCCGGTCTCCTGCCAGAGAAGCCCCTCAAGGGCGCAAAGGGTGCTCGTGACGAGCGTGGCCCGGGCGGCGGCATGGGCGGCGGTCGCGATCGCGACTAACTTGTGACGTTCCGCGTACAAGCACACCGATTTTATGGATGCACCAAGCTAGGAGCACAAGACCAGGGCGGGTCGTTGATCGATCCGCTTTTCTTGTCTCTCAAAGGATTGTGCTCGTTGTATTAACCGGGCTGAGTGGTTGGGGGAGTGGCAGGGGATTTGCGAAGCGTTGTAGTTGATTCGTGCCGGCGTTGCATTCGCTCCGCCGGTCGTGTGGGAAAATTATCCGTTGGACCCTTGATTTCGTCCGGCACTTTTCAGGTCTGCGCAAGGAATGCAGATCAGCAAAGGCGCCAAGCGACACCTTTCTTTGGAGGCTTTGCGTGTCAATCGTTCTCAAAAAACTGATGAAACCGGACTTCCTTCAGCGCACTTTCCGTTCGTTTGCGCCTCTCGTCCCGATCATGGTTGTGCTGCTCTCGCTCTTCACGACAGTCGCAGCCAGCGCGGCTGATGGCGCGGGGGGCGGCCATAGGCCCGGCGGCGAAGCCAACCTCGTGCTGCCCGACGTGAGCACCGTGAAGTTTCTCGACGACTCCATTGATGGCGGGAAGCTGCTGATGATCGGTCTGGCGGTGTGTGTGCTGGGGATGGGTTTTGGTCTGTGGATTTACGCGCAGCTCAAGAACCTGCCCGTCCACAAGAGCATGCTCGAAATCTCCGAGCTGATCTACGCCACCTGCAAGTCATACATGATCCAGCAGGGCAAGTTCCTCATGCTTCTCTGGGTCTTCATCGCGGGTATCGTCGGCTGGTACTTCGGCTGGCTGATCCCGATGGGCGATGACGCCGCGGGCGTCGCGCAGCACGGGATGTCGATGGGCAAGGTCGGCATCATTCTTTTGTTCAGCCTCGTCGGCATCGCCGGTTCTTACGGCGTTGCCTGGTTCGGCATTCGCGTCAACACCTTCGCCAACAGCC
>CAZEZV010000383.1:0-3136 GCA_964516725.1 uncultured Phycisphaeraceae bacterium | reverse complement strand
CGTGCCAGCTTGAGAAAGCGTTGGCGTGCCGGTGGCAGGCCAGCCGTTCGTTGCGATCTGATACCACCTCGCCGCGCTGCGACCTGCGGATCCAACCGCGTGTGTCGTGTACAAGAATCCGTTCCGCCAGCAGGCGTTCATTGCCCACGAACCCGTGAGGTTGGACATGGTGTCCGTGGGCGTCGGCGGATTGCCCGCGCCTGAATACGCCGGTACTGCGACGCCGATTGTGGAGAGAGTTGGTGTCGTCAGCGGGTCGGAAATGACGAACATGTTGGCCGTGTTGCCGCTGAGCGAAACAAAGTAGGGAGCAGGGTTGAATCCAAAGTGTTGCGCAACTTGCACCGTCCCCGCACTCGCTGTCAACGTTGCAAACTGCGCCGGCTGCCCGCTCAGCATGGGCGTCTTGTTGAAAATCCGAAACCCGACCCCGCCGCCACCGATCAGGTTGCCTGTGACGTACCACGCCCGCGCATCATACCCGAATCCCGGGTAGTCCCACCACGCCCCGCCCACCGCGGCGTTCGTGCGATATGCGTACCACACGCCGTGCGGGTTGCTGTCGTCGGACACGGCGATGTCTACATACGGATCGCCTTCGGCATACGTCTCGAGGGCAACGATTACAAATCGCTCGGTGTAATGGTCGTAAAAGCACTTGGGATCAAACGTAAACCACCCGCCACCGACGGTTTCAAACAAGCCGGGATTGCCGTAATCATTGAGCGGCAGCGCAAACTCCAGTTCGCCGGTGCTCTTGTTGAAAAATGCGGCTGCCATGTTGACAGTCGTCACGATGTGCGCGGGCCCCACAGCCAGCGTCGGGTCCGGCGGTCGCCACTCCGTCTGCGTCGGCCCCGGAAATAACGCCAGTGCCTGCGTGCGAGATTCATCGAGCATCGAGCCAACCGGAATCATCTCGATGCCCGCCGCTGGTTCCTCTTGTACTTCACGCTCATGCGGCGGCAGAATCTCCCGCACTGCGCGCACACGGTCGGTCGGTACGTTGAACACATCGCGAATGTTGGGCATCTCGCGCGTGTCCACGATGTGTGCCGCGCACGTTTCCCAGCGATCCGTTGAGTTGACGAATGGCCGAACCGCGACCTTCGCTTCGCGCTGCGGCGTGCCTTCGGGGCCGAGCACCGTCGCTGTGGGCGCGGATACGGTCGATTCGACGGGCACGCGGCGCAGCTCGGCGCACCCAGCAAAGTATGAGAGCAGCGGCAGCACGCAGGCGAACACTGAATTGCACGTTCTTCTGTTGAAATGGCTTGGCTTCACGTCTTCATGGTACTGGGAAAATGACGCCGCGCCAAGGGCATCCTGCGGGATGACCGTGAAATTGCGCACAGAAGCGGTGTATGCGGCGTTCAATGAGCAATAATCCGGGATGAGCCTCACTATTGCACGTTCTGGTTTGTTTCCGTTGTTCGCCAAGGCTTGCCCGAGTGCGATCAGCGCTTTGTGTCTGCTGCAAGGCTGCGCGCAGTCTGGTTCACAGGCCAGCGATCAGCATCCGCCGGCGGCGATGTCGCACACCGGTGCTTCATCGACGCAGCCTGCGCAGGCGTCGCATGATGCGCATGCCGCCGCTGCGCCCGTTGCCGCACCGGCATCCGCTGAAGAGTGGAAAGCTGCGGAAGCCGCGCACCTCGTCAATGTGAAGCAACTGACCTTTGCGAAGGACTACGTCAAAGCGGGCGAGGCGTACTTTGATCCGACGTCGCAGTGGGTGATTTTTCAGGCAGTCGCGCGGCCCACGCCGGGCGTGGAGGCGGATCCGTTTTATGCGATGTATGTTGCGAAGCTCGCGGTCGCGATTCCAGAGCGTGCTCGCCAGGCGCGGGCCAACGAAGGCACCGGCACGCACTTCGCGCTGATGGACGCTCAGCGCATCAGCCCAGCCGGCAGCGCGAACACCTGCGGCTGGTTTCATCCAACACAACCCGGCATGATCGTCATGGGCTCGACACTGACGACGCCGCAGAACGAAGCAAAGTCCGGCTTCCAGGTCGGCACGCGGCGTTATGTGTGGATGTTCCCGGATGAGATGGAGGTGGTGACGCAACGCCTCAACTTCATCAATACTCCAAAGGGAACCGCTGAAGCTCCAAAGTTGATGTTCTCTCGTCCCAAGTACGACGCCGAATGCTCCTACGACAAGTCCGGTCGCTTCGTCATCTACACCCACGTCGAAGAATCCGAAGTCGAATCCAAACCCGACGGCAACCTCTACATCTACGACACCAAGACCCAGAAGCACCACCCCATCGTCATCGCCCCAGGCTACGACGGCGGCCCGTTCTTTTCGCCCGATGGCAAGTCCATCTGCTATCGCAGCGACCGCAAGGGCAATGACCTGTTGCAACTGTTTGTCGCCGACCTCAAGTTCGAAACAAACGCCGATGGCACGAAAATTCCAGTCGGCATCGAGCGAGAGTGGCAGATCACCGATGACGAGAACGTCAACTGGGCCCCGTACTGGCATCCGGATGGCACAACGCTCGTGTACGCCAGCAGCGCCGTTGCGCACAGCAACTACGAAGTTTTCGCCATCACGCTCGACTGGAACAAACTCCGCAGTCTCCCCAAGGACGCCAATGCCGCAGCAAGTGCCGCAACCTGCACACCCTGGCGCGTGACGCATGCTCCTGGCGCGGATGTGCTGCCCGCGTTTTCGCCTGACGGCAAGTGGCTGATGTGGACGAGCCAGCGCGGTGAGAAACTTGAAGGGGAGGCGAAGGCGAGCAGTCAGTTGTGGATTGCGGAGTGGAAGAACTAGCGTTTGCTCAAATGCGATGTGTCGTCATGCAACTTGGAAGTTCTTCAGCAGCTATTCATCGCTCCATCGTTTCTTCGCTTCATCGCTTTCTTTCTCCGCCTCTCCAACAATCCCACCATGCGCGCAATCGTCCTCACTAAAAAAGGCACCCCCGTTTCTCCCAACATCTCATTCCGCACGGATTGGCCCGACCTTCCCGCACCCGCGCTGAATCAAGTCACCATCCGCACGCTTGCATCCGCGTTCAATCACATGGACTTATGGGTGGGCCGAGGCCTCCCCGGCATCGACACCTTCCCGCGCATCACTGGCTGCGACGCGTGCGGCGTTGTCGAAGCAGTGGGGCAGGGC
>CAZEZV010000382.1:0-3161 GCA_964516725.1 uncultured Phycisphaeraceae bacterium | reverse complement strand
CACGCCCGAGGCCCGCGCCGGCAGCTGGGGCGGCCAGCGCTTCGCCAACCTGCTCAATTGGTCAGAGCCCGAGATGGTCGTGTACTTCGGCGAGGGCGACTTCAATGGCTGGATCGACGCCGTGCGCACCTGGAAGTTCACCGCACAGCGTTACGACGCGGGCGAACCACAGCGCTTCACGTTCTTTGTTGACGCCGCGACCAACGAACTTGTCTTTGCGCGGAGCGAAGTCCACAACATCGACATCACCGGCACCGTCAAGGGCTGGGTCAGTCCAAACAACACCGCAGACCACGCAGGCAACCCGCCCGCGTTGCAGAACATGAGCGAAGTCCTCGTGCGCGTCCAGGGTCAGCCAGCGACCACCGTCAAGGCAGGCCGCAACGGTCAGTTCACGATTCCCTGGGCCGGCAACACGCCTGTGACTGTTGAAGTCACCACCAACACCGCACCGTTTGGCGCAAACGCCGTCACGACCGGGCAGGTTCAAGTGAGCGAAAACGGCGGCGCTACCGACGTGTACACGCAGGTCATCACGCCCGGCGTTGCGTCCGACATCATCATGAACCCCGCGACGGGGCGCACCGAGCAGACGACTGCCGAAGTCAACGCGCTCTACTACCTCACGCAGACCCGCAACTACTTCACCGATCTGGCTCCCAGCTTCGCCGCAGACATGGACACCATCGGCGGCAGTTCGACACCCGCGATTCTCCCCGCCAACACTCAAGTCGTTGGCACCTGCAACGCCTTCTACGACGGCGTCTCCACCAACTACTACCCCATCGGTGGCAGTTGCAACAACACCGCATTCGCCAGCGTCATCAACCACGAATACGGCCACCACATCGTCAACCGCCTGGGCCTCGCCCAGAGTGGCTTCGGCGAAGGCTTTGGTGACACCATGTCGATCCTCATGAACGACGATGTCGTGATCGGCCGTTTCTTCCGCACTGATGGCGGCGTTGTCCGCTTGCCGGATACTGCCGGTGTGACCTATCCGTGCATTGCCGGCGCCGTCCACGCGTGCGGACAGTTGCTGGGCGACTTCATCATCGAACTCCGCCGCGACATGGGCACACGCCTGGGCAGCGGGCCCGGCCTCACTGCTGCTCGCCAACTCCACGCCGACTGGGCGATCGTGACTGGCGGCGGTCAAGCGGGCGATGCGCTGCAATCCGCACACCCCTTGACCGTCATCGAAATGCTCACGGTTGATGACAATGACTCAAGCTTCTGCAACGGCACGCCCAACCGCGATTCGATCGTCGCGGCGGCGCAGATCAAGCTGATTGCAACTCCAGGCATTGAACCCCGCCTCTCACTCCTGCCCTTGGCAAGCAACCCAACAACAGCCGCGCCCGGTGAAACACTCACCGTCGGCGTTGATGTTGCGAACCTTGCAGCGACGTACACGCCCGGCACCGCCCAGTTGCGGTACCGTCACGCGGCAAACAACGCCTTCTTCACCGTTGCGATGACCGAGATCAGCCCGGGTCGCTTCCAGGGCAATATCCCAAGCGGTAACTGTGGGCAGAACATTGAGTACTCCTTCAGTTTCGGCTCCTCGCAAGGCGACGTCACGCTCCCCAACTCCTGCACGGGCGGCACAACCTACTCGATTGCAATTCCTGTCGCGATCACAAACTTCGTCACAGATATCTTCGAAGGTGGCGCGGGCGCATGGACCACCAGCTCAACCGCAACCAGCGGCCAATGGACTTGGGGCGATCCGCTTGGAACCGCGGCGCAGCCCAGCACTGGCTCCGTCGGAGTCAACTGCTGGTTCACTGGCCAGGGCACACAGGGAGGTGCGTTGGGTGAAGCCGACGTTGACGGCGGCACCGTGACGCTGACCAGCCCGACCTTCAACCTGTCCGGCAGGTCTCAAGTCATCGTTCGCTACGACCGCTGGTACTCCAACGGTACGGGCGGAGCACCATTCACCGATATCTTCCGCGTCGACTTCTCGAGCAATAACGGCACGACATGGGTGCCCGCCGAAGTCGTCGGCCCCGCGAGCTCACCTGACACGCTCCCGGGTTGGCGCGCCGCTCAGGTTGCGCTGTCGGCCACTGGCCTCTCGCCCACATCGCAGTTCCAAGTTCGGTTCATCGCCGAAGACGCGGGTACGGGTTCACTCGTTGAAGCCGCGATCGACAACATCCGCCTGGGCGAAATCACCTGTAACTGCAACGACATCGACTTCAACAACGACAACAGCATCTTTGATCCGATGGACATCGACGACTTCCTGAGCGTCTACAGCGAAGGAGCCTGCAGCACCGGCAACTGCGACGCCATCGACTTCAACAACGACACCAGCCTCTTCGACCCACAAGACATCGACGCCTTCCTCAGCGTCTACAGCGAAGGCCCCTGCATTCAGTAAGTAGAACGCCGACAACGAGTCCTTCCTCTCCGCCCCGATCATGCGCAAGCAGGCCGGGGCGGTTTTTTTAAGATACCTCCCGCGACTGAAACCCCCTCGAAGAATTCCAGAACAATTCCTATACTCTCCTATAGCCGCCGCCACCCCCGGTGAGCTTTCGATCAGACTTTGGCCACGGGGGGAAGGCAGAAAGAAGGCATTGGGGATTAGGCATTGGGCATGAGGAGCAGGCATTAGGGAATAGGCATTGGGCATTGGCAGAGCTTCCAATTCGACGAAAACTCGAAACACAACTCTTGACCAATCCCTGATGCCCAATCCCCAATGCCTTTTCCAAATGCCCAATGCCCAGTCCCCAATGCCTCACCAGGAGCGTTCCAATGACAACCAAGTGGACCAAAAAAGAACTTCTCTCCCGCCCCATCGAGCACATCGATATCACTAAGTTTGATGCTCGCGGCATCATCGACAGCTATCGCGACATGGCCTACTCGTCGCGCACGCTCGCGCACGCCGCGGATATTTATTCGATGATGCTCAAGGACAAAGAGTGCGCCGTCGTCGTTACGCTCGCCGGCTCGCTCATCAGCGCTGGGCTGAAGAAGGCGCTCATCACGCTCCTCGAAAACAACATGATCGATGCGATCGTGTCGACCGGCGCGAACATCGTCGACCAGGACTTCTTCGAAGGCCTTGGCTTCAAGCACTACATCGCGCCGGGCAGCCCCGAGGCCCCGCCCGTCGATGACATGACCCTCCGCAACTGGAT
>CAZEZV010000381.1:0-3163 GCA_964516725.1 uncultured Phycisphaeraceae bacterium | reverse complement strand
AGCTCTCCAGATGGTGCAACTGCTTGGAGTTGTAGATGAAGAAGCGCGCCTTCTTCTGATAGCTCTCCAGGAAGTGCTCAGCGGTGATCTCCAGCGACTTCGCCACGCCCTCGCGGATGGCGATGCTGGGTACGACAATGATGAACTTGCTCCAGCCGTACTGCTTGTTCAGCTCGAAGAGGGTCTTGATGTAGCAGTAGGTCTTGCCCGTGCCGGTCTCCATCTCGATGTCGAGGTTGACGCGAGCGACCTTGGTCTTGACCAGCGCATCGGAGATGGGCAGGTTTTGCGACCGTTGCACCTGATGGATGTTGTCGAGCAGGGCCGTGTCCGAAAGCACGAGGTCGGCGTTCTTGAACCCGGCCTCCGTGAACAGATCGTCGATTCCCTTCTTGGCCTTGCCGGGATCGATGCGATAGCTGATCGCCTCGCTCGATGCGGGCGGCTGCCCCTTGAAGCAGTCCACCACGGTCTGCACCGCGGCGGTCTGATAGGCCTGAGTCTTGAACTTCAGTTTCATCGCCGGCCCCGTCAGATGCTCTTCACTTCGGTGGCGGGCGACAGCAGCTTGAAGATCTGCTCCACGTTGATCTTGACCGCGCTGTCCTTGAACCCCGCGTCGCGGAACACCACGCGCAGGGGCTTGTGCGTGGCCAGCTCCTTGACGAAGGCTTCATCCACACCGTTGTGGGCGTCGAAGCAGGCGGCCAGCGCGTTGCCGTCCACGAAGAACACGTCCTTGCCTTGGATGGCCTTCTTCTCGATGGGCAAGGCGAGGTCAACGCCCCAATCCAGCATCACCTGAAAGAGCAGGTCTTCCGGCGTGCGGTCGGGTTTGATGTTGTCCACGAACAGGCCCAGGTTTTCCTTCGCAAGCGCATCAGGCGCGTAATAGACGTCTGCCATGTTCGAGGTGTCGATCTTGAGGACGCGGAAGCCGACATCACGATTCCACTCTTGCGCGCCCTCCTTGCTACGCAATGCCACGCCTGCGCGGCGGGTTCGTTCCTTCGAGATTTCTGAAATTAGCGGTTTCAGGCCAACTTGAGTGCAGAACTGAAATGCCTCCTTTGCATCCTTGCTGTCCTGCCCGATTTCTTCGGGGTACTGCACGCTGATGAATCGGCGATTGCTACCATCACGGCGGCTGATTTCCATCGTCGCGTGAGCCAGTGTTGAAGACCCGGCGAACAGGTCAAGGCAGATGTCTTTCGGCCCGGTCATGAAGGAGATGATCCGCTCCATCAGTAAGACGGGCTTGGGGTTCGAGAAAACCTTCTTGCCCTCTGGAAAGAGAGTTCTCAGGTCGTATGCGCCAGACCGTCCATCGAGATCGAACACGCTGGACAATTTGTCCTCGAATTCGTAGGCATACGCCTTCAACTCGATGAGCTTGCTTTCGTCCTCACCGAACAGAACCTTCTTCTCGTCAAGCAGCCGCTTCATGGTTTCTTCTGGAAATCTATATCCCATTAGCGGTTGCTTGCACGGCCTCTTGGTCGTCGGATGAAGCACGTCATACCGATAGCCTTCCTTGCCAGGGTTGTGAACACTACGACTTCCTGCATAAACCCCGGTCTTGTCGATGAACTTGTAATCCGCCAATGGGCCGAGCTGATCCTTGTTCTCGCGATACCACTCGGTGTAGGCGGCCTGTAGCCGCCCGGCGTCACTGGGATGCTTGGCGATCAGCTCATTGCCAATCTTGACGAGGACTTCCTTGATGTCGGAGACCGAACTTTTCCATACGCCCTCAAGGTCGGTCTTGCTTCTTGCAAAGACGTGGATGCTCTCGTGTTCGACAGCGATGTTGCTTGGGTTGTTGTCGGTGGCGTTCTTCCAAATCAAGGTGCCGAGGAAGTTCGACTCACCAAAGACCTCGCAGCACAGATGCAGCACATTGGCGGTTTCTGCGTCGTCAATAGAGATCGCAATGACACCAGCCGGTGCCATGAGATTGCGTGCTACGCGAAGCCGCTGATACATCATTCCGAGCCAGTCGGAATGGAACCGCCCATTGGCCTCGGTGTTGGCAACGAGCCTGTTTCCTTGTTCGTCGGACTGGTTGCTTTTAGTCAGGTATTCGTAAGTGTTGCCGACGAAGTCATCCCGATAGACAAGATTGTTGCCCTTCTTGCGGTTGTAGGGTGGGTCGAGATAGATCAGCTTTACCTTGCCCAGATACGTCTCCTGCAACAGCTTCAACGCGTCGAGGTTGTCGCCTTCGATGAACAGGTTTTTCGTCGTATTGAAGTCCACGCTCTCGTCGCGTACCGGGCGCAGGGTTTTGGCGATGGGAGCATTGGCAGTCAGCAGCGCCTCGCGCTTGCCCGGCCAGTTCAGGTGGTAGCGTTCCTGTGGGCCTTCGACGATGGATTCAGATAGCTCCTGCTTGAGCTGGTCGAAGTCCACCGCCAACTTCACGATGCCATCCTCGCCCCGCGCTTCCGTCACGCAGCCGGGGAACATCTCGCGAATGCGCGCGATGTTGCCTTCGGTCAGGTTGGGCGAGTGCATTTTCAGTTTGTGCATGTTCTTGTCCTGTTCGTATTCGCGCCACAGTCGTGGATCATCGGCTGAGGCTTTCCAGTTCTGATTTGAGTTGTCGCACGGCGGCGTTGATCTCCACCTTGCGGTTGAAATGCTTTTCCTTCTCCAGCCGCGCCGTGGTCTTGTCCAACTCGCGCTGCTTGGCGTGCGCCTGTTCCACGCGCGCCACCAGTTCGGCCAGCGTTTCCTGCGGCCGCGCAGACAAGGGGAGCCGGCGGTGCAGCAGTTGCTCGTATAGCCCACCCATGTGCAGGGCGACTGGCATGGCGTTGCGCTGGCAATCGACCGGCAGCCAGTCCGTCGCAAAGTAGTCCGAGAGCACCCAGCGGCTGGCGTCGGATTCGTTCGGTCGCTTGTAGGCCGCGACCACCTGCGTTCCGCCCTCGAACGCCAGCTCGAACAGGATGGGGAACGGGATGGCGCCGTCAATGCAGCGCAGCACATCACGGTGCAGTTCCGGCGTCTTCAGCTGAAGGCTGAAAACCTGAATTTCCGGCACGCCGGGCCGCGCGGGCAGACGAATCGTCTCCGGGGCCAACTTGAACGCCCAGACGATGTGCTCCACCTGCCTGACGAACAGGTCTTTCAGCCGGGTGTTGGCCCCGCTGTGCTC
>CAZEZV010000380.1:0-3186 GCA_964516725.1 uncultured Phycisphaeraceae bacterium | reverse complement strand
CGTGATGCCGATGACGGGCGTCGCCAGCACCTGGATGATCGCGCTGCTGTAGACCGCCCACACAAACAGCGGCATATCGAACCAGCCCATGCCGGGGGCGCGGAGCTTGTGCACAGTCACGACGAAGTTGAGGCCGGTCAGAATCGAACTGAATCCGAGGATGAACGCGGCCAACACCATGAAGACGACGCGGCCAAACTCATTGCCTGTTGATGTCGAATACGGCGTGTAGAACGTCCATCCGGTGTCTACACCGCCCAAGATAATCGACGACACGGCGAATATCGAACCTATGACGTAGATGTACCAACTCAATAAGTTGAGTCGCGGGAAGGCAACGTCCTTTGCGCCGAGCATGATCGGCAGGAAGAAGTTGCCCAGGCTCGCGGGGATGCTGGGGACGATCACCATGAAGACCATGATCGCGCCGTGCAGGGTGAAGAGACGGTTGTACACCTCGTTGCCCGCGGCGACGGTCTTCGCGCCTTCGTCTCCATAAGTAAACAACTGCCCGGTGACAACTCCGGCTTCGTTGACGCGCACGGGATCGAGCAGCTCAACGCGCACCGCGATCGCCGCGAGCCCGCCCAGGAAGAACATGAACAGGATGGCGAAGAGGTACATGATGCCGATCTTCTTGTGGTCCACGGTCGTGGCCCAGTCGATGACCGTCGAGAGAAAGCCGCCCTTGGCGTCGAGGTAACTGCCGTGGCCGTGGCCCGCGTGACCCCCTTGTCCTGAATATGCTGAACTACCCATACATCGCTCCTGGGGTTTGGCACTCCCTCGCTCCGCGAGGGGGTACGTCCCATCAATCAAAAGCCCATCCATCATGCAACGGGCAAGAATTCCAAGAAAAAGACCAAACGCTCAAACCGTGGCTGCTTCTAATCAGCTTCGCAATCCGCATTCATGGTTGCAAAGAAATCAACTATTGCTTCTCCGGTACTTTCGATGGCGCTTCCGGCTTGGCCTCGGCGGGTTTCGCGTCGCCTTCGGGGGCGGGCTCAGCCTTGGGTGCCTTGTCCGAGAGCGTCTTCATGTATTCGATGATGTAGCCAACTTGCTTTCCGCTCACGAGGCTTTCCGGGAACGCCGTCATGCCACCGCCGGGATAGTCGGCGCGGATGTGCTTGTTGGGGATGCGGATTGACTCGAGGATGTGGTTGTCGTCGACAAGAATCTTCGAGCCATCGGTGTGGTTGAACTCGTAGCCGTACAGGTTTTTCCAAGTTGGGCCAGTACTTCCGGCACCATCAATGGTGTGACATGATGAACACCGGGCCTTGTAGATTCTCTGGCCCTTCTCCGAATCCTTTAGGTCAGACGGGTTCGCCTGATTGGAGAGCCAAGTTTTGTAGTCCGCAGGATCGACCACACGAATGATGCCCGCCATTTCGGAGTGGCCCGTGCCGCAGTACTCGGCGCAGAAAATCCAGTGGTCGACATAGGGCTTGCCGGCGAGGCCTTCGACGTATTGGCAGTCCCACTTCGCGTCGTTCTTTGTCAAGGGGTGCTGCTTGATCTTGGTCGGGTCCGCCGCGCTGACTGGATCGGCCTTGAAGAACAAGCCCGTGAAGCGGTTGGGGACAAGGTCCTGCTTGGTGCGGAAACTGGGAATCCAGAACGCGTGCATGACGTCGCTGCTGTTCATGCGCAGCTTGATCGGCGTGTTCGCGGGGATGTAGAAAACAGGAATCTGCTCCGCGGCCTTTTCAGCAACCTGGCTCGTTGATGTGCCGCGGTTGACCACCGTGCCGCCGGGATACTCCATGTCCCAGGACCACTTGTAGCCAGTGAGCTTGAGTTCCAGCGCGTTCGGGGGGGCGACCACCTTCTCCATATATCCACGGAAGCCCTCCCAGAAAATCCAGACGAGAAATAACGTCGGAATGATCGTCCAAACCACCTCCAAGGGTCCATTGTGGCTCACGCTCATCGGCGCGATGCGCCCCGGGCGGCGACGATACTTGATGACGAAGTACATCATGAGCCCCATGAGCACGACAAACCACGCGACGCAGAACCACCAGAGCCACATGAACATCCAGTCGGTGTCGTGCCCGAGCGCGGAGCCGGTCTTCTCGCCCATCCAAGTGTCAAACCAGAAGCCCTTGGTGAGCCAACTGTCGGTCGAGCGCCTCGGGATCGAATCGCCCGCGCCGACCGCTGCTGCACCGAGGCTTGTGATGTTGATAGTCAGGTTCGTCATACGTCAGTCTTTCGTCTTCCAACTCACCGTCTCAAACTTCGTCACCTCATCGCACTCGAAAGCCCTCCCTGACGGTCGGGCCGAATGTTTTGTCTCATCGGCGGAGACCGCCGATGAAGACGGATCGGGGGTGGCGGGGCACCGCCAATCTACCCTACAGCGACCACTCCACCAACTCCATCCGTGTGTGCTTTTCTTCGCTTTCTTAGTCGTTCCCACATCAACAGCCCCCCCACCGTTGATCCCAAGACGGCTACGCTCAGTCCCGCGCCGATCTGCATGACTCGCATCGCAGACAGCGTGTAGGCGCCGCGGGTTGAGTCGTACATATAGCAGAAGTTCATCAGCCGCTCGCCGATCGTTCGGACGAGTTTTCCTTCGCTGGCTTCCATGATCGCGAGTTTGAGGTCCTTGGGATCCTGCTCGAAGCCGTACAGGTAGCGAGAGATTTTGCCTTCGGGGGTTGCGATGAACACGACCACCGGATGGCTGAACTGGCCCGAGTCTGGAAGGAACTTGTAGCGAAATCCGAGCGACTCAGCAAGAGACCTGCTGGCTTGCTCTGGCGACACGTGGAAGTGGAACCCATCTTGGCCCGCCTTTTCATCTCGAAACTGGGCCGCGTATATCTCTTTCGCGTCCTTCGCGGCCTGAACGTTTTCCTTGGGATCAAACGAGAAGATCAGCAGGTTGTAATCCTTGCCGGGTTTGAAGTCGACGCCGTTGAGCGACGAGACCAACTTGTCGATCAGCGTCTTGCACACGACGGGGCAGGAGTAGTACGCCATCACCATCACGGCAGGCTTGCCGGCACCTTTTCCAGCTGCCGCGCTCTCAGTCGTCGCGAAGTAGGAACTGAGCGGCACAAGCTTTCCAGTGTCGTCTGAAAACTGCAACTCCAGCGGCAGGACGAGGCCGACCTTTTCTTCAACATCCAAGCCGCGAGCTTCGAAGGGCACGTTGCCTTCTTCAAA
>CAZEZV010000379.1:0-3206 GCA_964516725.1 uncultured Phycisphaeraceae bacterium | reverse complement strand
CACAGGCTGGGACGTGGACATCCTGACGCAGGGTGAATTCACGAAGGGCGTCGAGACCATGTACCAGACGGTGCAGAGCGTTGAAGGTCTGACGGAACAGATGACCGACAAGCTCGCGGCGCTGGGCATGGTCAGCGTGTTCGACATCGAGGAAGTCGGTGCCGAGGTGCTCATGTCCGAATTGAGCATTGACGACGCGACGGCGAACAAAGTCATTGAGACGTGCTCCGTCAAGGCGAAGGAAGTCGCTCTGCAGCAGCAGAAGGACAAGGAAGAGAAGGAACGCCTCATGAAGGAGAATGCGGATGTTGCCGCGAAGTTGCTCAGCGATGGCGAAGCAGCGCCAACGTCAGCGGCGGGCGAAGCGGCGGCGGATGCGATCTTGGGTGGTGGCGGTCAGTAACTTGTAATCCCCTCGCGACTCCGGTGAAACGGAATCGCGGGTTTCGTGTTGAGCGTGGCGTGTTCTGATTTTTGTCCGTCCCTGGAGTGTTGATTGGCTACGAAAAAATTGCACCAACTGGCGAGTGAACTGGGCTTGGATTCCAAGGTGATCATGCAGAAGTGCATCGCCGAGGGCCTGGAAGCCGCCATTGCCAAGAAACACCTCTCGCCTATCGGGCCTGGCCTTGAACAGACCATCAGGGAGTGGTTCAGTGGGACATCGGGCGCTGGGACTGCCATTGAAACGGGCGAGAAGATCGACATCGAGAAAGTGAAGAAGAAGCCCGCCGCGAAGAAGGCGGTCAAGCACGCCTTTGGCGGCGATGAAGACGCGGGCGGCGTCGCAACGGCAGTCGAGACGGAAACAGCAATGCCGGCAAAGGCAAAGCCGGTGATTGTGAAGGGGAAAGAACCTGCTGATACAGACTCATCGACGAAGGCGCAGTCGACAGAAGTGCGCGTTGAATCGCCCGCGCCGAAAGTAGAGAAGAAGGCCGAAGCCCCGGTCGTCACGAAGCCCGACACCAAGGTCGATGCCAAGCCAGCGACTCCAGCAACAACGCCCATCGCGAAAACACCAATCGCCCCGCCCGTCGATCCGGATGCACCGGCACAGAAGGCAACCAAGATCGCTCCGACCATCGAGCCCACGGTCATCAAGCCCGTCACGGCTCATACGACGACTCATGGTGTACACGGCCCGGGGCACGGTCCTGCCCACGGCACGACAACTCCACCGCACGGCGGCTCGCATGGTCCAGGCTCGCATGGTCCCGGCACACATGGCGGCGGTCACGCGACAGCACCGCATCGCCCGACGCCGCCTCGCTCTGTGACGCCTGCCCCGATGAACGTTCCGATGCGACCGACATCAGTCGGACCGGCGGGGCCAAAGCTTGAAATCAAGACGCCCGTGCGATTGTCTGGCCCGAAGATCGTGCGTGTCGAAGCACCAGAGCAAGTAGAAGCTCCGCGTCCGCGCGGGCCTCGCCCGCCGGGCTCTGGCCCGAGCGGTCCTCGCACGGGCGGCGGTGCAGGTCGCGACGATGATCGTTCGCGCAGCCCTCGTCGCACTGATACCGCTGCTGCCGCAAACGCGAAGCGTTCGAGCGGTGCTGGCGTTCCAGAACGTCGGCGTGGCCGCAGCGACGCAGATTGGATTGGTTCAACGCAGGGCATCTACAGCGAGCAGGACTTGATCGAACGCGAAGCACGCCTCGCGCGTGCGGGCGGCTTCCTCAAGAAGCGCAAGCAAGACCTTGATCGTGCGGGGCACGTCGCTGATGCCGAAGAACTGTTGGACGGCAAAGTGAGAATCACCGCGCCGTTCACGATCAAGGAATTGTCAGCCGCGACAGGCGTCAAGGCCGCCGACATCGTCAAGAAGCTGTTCCTCGAAGGCATCATGATGAAGATCAATGATCCCATCGCCAGCACCAAGGCGGCGGAGGTCATGATTGAGTTCGATATTGACTTGGAAATCACGGAGGCCAGGTCCGCAGAAGAAACGGTCACTCAGGCCGCGGCGGATCGCAAGACGGTGGATGTCCGCGCTCGCGGCCCGGTCGTCACGATTCTTGGTCACGTCGATCATGGAAAGACGAGTTTGCTGGACAAGATTCGCAACGCGAATGTCGCGTCGGGCGAAGCGGGCGGCATCACGCAGAAGACCAGCGCGTTTGTCGCGCAGGTCAAAGTGGACGACGTCGAAAAACAGGTCGTGTTCCTCGATACGCCCGGTCACGAAGCCTTCACGGGCATGCGTGCTCGCGGTGCGAAGCTCACCGACGTTGTCGTGCTTGTTGTGTCGGCTCCCGAAGGCGTCATGCCTCAGACTGTCGAGAGCATCAACCACGCGAAAGCTGCGAAAGTACCGATCGTTGTTGCGCTCAACAAGATTGATCGACCCGACGCGACCGAACAGCAGGTGCAGAAGACACTGGGCCAGTTGGCCGGCGCTGGCCTCAACGTCGTTGAATGGGGCGGCGATGTTGAATGCGTCCGCGTCAGCGCGACGACGGGCGAAGGCATTCCGAAACTGCTCGAAATCCTCGATCTGCAATCAAGCGTGCTTGAACTGAAAGCCGACTTTGACGGTGCGGCACAGGGCACCGTCATCGAAGCCAAGATGGAAGAAGGCCGCGGCGCGGTTGCGAATATTCTCGTGCAGCAGGGTAAGTTGAAGGTTGGCGACTTCGTCGTCATGGGCCGCGCGTTCGGTCGCATCCGCGACATCACCGACGACAAGGGCAAGCGGATCAAGGAAGCGATGCCGCCCATGCCCGTGCAGATTTCTGGCATGAACGAAGTCTGCGACGCGGGCGACAAGTTCTTCGTCACTTCGACGCTCAAGCAAGCCGAAGACGCCGCGGAACAGCGTCGCCAGCGCGAGCGCCACACTGCACTCGCACAGCCCAAGCTCACGCTCGACAGCCTGTTCAGCCAGATTCAGCAGACGCAGAGCACTGGCAGCGAGCAGGAAGTCAAGGAAATCAAGATCGTGCTCAAGACCGACCAGCAGGGCACGGTCGACGTGCTCAAAAACGAGTGCGAGAAGATCAAGACCGAGGAGGTCAAGGTCCGCGTCATCGACGCCGCCGTGGGCGGCATCACGGAGAGCAACGTGCTGCTCGCCGACGCGTCCCGCGCGATCATCATCGGCTTCAACGTCATCCCCAGCGGCAAGGCACGCCAGCTTGCCGAACAGAAGGGCGTCGAAATCCGCACCTACCAGGTCATCTACGACATCGTGGAAGACCTCA
>CAZEZV010000378.1:0-3211 GCA_964516725.1 uncultured Phycisphaeraceae bacterium | reverse complement strand
GCCCGTCCACTTGAAAATGCGCCCCGTCGCTTCGCCGATGAGTTCGTTTGCGTCGTTCCAGTCCAGCCCGGTCTCTCGCTCACCCTTCTCAATGAGTTGCTTGGCCCGATCCGAAAAAACCTGACGCTGGCTCAATGTCTGCTCGATGCGGCTCCGTGTCTCGCCATCAAAATAGTCAGTCATCAGCAACGACGTGAACACGCGATGCTCTGGATTGACCTTGCTGCGGAACGCCGTGGCGATGATGGGCTGACTCTTGCTGCCCA
The DNA here is from genome assembly GCA_964516725.1 of uncultured Phycisphaeraceae bacterium. Lineage (GTDB taxonomy): Bacteria > Planctomycetota > Phycisphaerae > Phycisphaerales > UBA1924 > BJHL01. Next base: position 2,945 of record CAZEZV010000378.1, on the reverse strand, counting down.
CGTTCGTCATGTCATAAAAGTTGTGCGGTTCCATCGCAAACTGCGCGAAGAACCGCCCAATCCAGCGATACTCGTCCGCCCGCCCAATGCGAATCGCCCCGTGCCGCTCACCGCTGGTTTTCTCAAGTTCCCCATCCTGGATGCTAAAGCCGATGTACGTCTGTGCGAGCAATTTGCACACAGTCTGGTTGCAGACTTTGTTGACGAGCAGCGACTTGTCATACAAGGGCACTTCCTCGCCAAACATCCGCGAAAGCTCCGCGAAAAGCTTGTGCTGCATCGCGACCTTGTCCGCCAAGCTCGAAGAAGGACCAGCACTGTGCGTTCCGGCGAAGGTGGTCATAAGAAAAGTGAGGGCGGTGGGACTCGAACCCACGACCCACGGATTAAAAGTCCGTTGCTCTACCGACTGAGCTACGCCCTCGTGGCACGAACGCCTTTGGGGCCTCACTAGTGAAATGGCTTTTCAGCCGGGGAATTGTAGGAGCGATGAGGCGTCAGTTCGATTGCTCGCGTCGACAATTACGGGGAAGCGCGGACGAGACATGTCGGCTCAGCGAACAGCAGACGTCTTCGATATGTGTTCTGTACAGACGTTGAACTCATGGCATGCGTTTTTTCCTCACGTCGCGCAATTGCCGATGATAGTATGCACTATCATCACGCATTCGGAAGTCGTTGTGCGCCGTGACATTGCTGCACGCCCGGCTTCTGACATTCACGGAATGAATGTTTCGGTTGTGGTCAATGAATGGCGACGATGACAGACCCCGATAGCCAACTCAGCGCGAAGCAGGATGCTGGTAACACTGCTGGTGAAACTGTGCATGAGAGTTGCGTCGTCGCGCCGCTCGCACCAGCGCCTGGCTCCGGCCTCGTCAGCCTCCGCAACGTCTCCAAGTCCTTCGGCCTGCAAAAAGTCCTCGACGGCGTTTCCCTCGACGTACAAGCCGCAAAGACCACCGTTGTCATGGGCCCCTCAGGCTGCGGCAAGTCCGTCATGCTCAAGCACATCGTGGGCCTCCTCCAGCCCGACAGCGGCGAAGTCTTCTACGGCGGCAAACGCATCGACGCGCTCAGCGAAACGCAGCTCAACAAAGTTCGCCTCGAAGTTGGCCTCGTGTTTCAGATGGGCGCGCTCTTCGATTCAATGACCGTCGCCGAAAACATCGCCTTCCCACTCATTGAACACACATCCCTCACGCGCGAACAACGCGCCGCTCGCGTCGCCGAAGTCTTGGAAACGGTCGACCTCGCCGGCGTGCAGCCCAAACTCCCCAGCCAACTCTCGGGCGGCCAGAAAAAACGCGTCGCGATCGCCCGTGCCATGGCCCTTCGCCCCAAAGTGATCCTCTTCGACGAACCAACCACTGGCCTAGACCCCATCCGCTCCGACGGCATCAACGAGCTCATCATCAAACTCAAACGCGACTTCGGCGTGACCAACATCGTCGTGACCCACGACCTCGTCTCCGCGCGAAAAGTCTCCGACCGTGTCGTCATGCTGCTGGGTGGCAAGGTCGCGGCGGACGGCACCTACGACCAACTCGCCGCGAGCAGCGATCCGCGCGTACAGCACTTCCTCACCGGACACTACGAACGCGAGGACGACGCTGCAATGCCGGAGGTGGGCCGCAGCACCAAGCAGCGCATCGCCCTCCGCCGCGAACTGTCGCGTTCTCATTCCGGGATCGACGGGGCTTCCATGCCGCTGAGTGGTACGATGTCGCCAAGTCATGCAGGGCGGTCCCACGACGAGCGCTCACAACCCGGTTCCACACTCCCGCCAGCCAATCCATCCGCACCTCACCACCCGCCGGAGCACAATCCTTGAATCGCCTGTTTCTGAGAGATTTTCTGACGGGTCTCACCGCACTCGCCGCCCTCGCGGGGATTGTGTGGCTGCTCGTGTTCTTTGGCGAAGTGACGCCGCAACTGATTCAAAAGGAGTACGAGTTTCAGATGCGAGTCGCCAACGCGGGCGGTCTCGACGACACCTCGCCCGTCATGCTCAACGGCGTCAAAGTCGGTCAAGTAAAGTCCGCGACCGTCACCGACGGCCGCGAAGGCCTTGGAGTTGGCGCAGTGCTTCGCGTCGCTGTCCGGCCCGGCGTCAACATCCCCAAGGCCGCGACGATTTCCGTTGACAAGGGCTTCGTGGGCGGCGCATCGCTCGAGTTCAACTCCCAAGGCCTCACGACCGCGCAAAGCAACGACGTCATCAAGCCCGGCGACATCATCGATGGCGGCTCACCCCAAACCCTCATCGACTCGATCCGTTCCATGGTTCAAGGCCCGGTCCAGAAGTTCAGCGATACCGCCACCAAAATCGACGAACTCGCCTCCGAATGGACCCGCGTGGGCAAGCAAGTCAACGATCTCATCTCCCCCCGCTCGCTCGCCGAAGTCGAAGCCGGCAAACCCGCCAACGTCTATAGCGCAATCGCGAGGCTTGACAGCGCCGCGACCAAAGCCGACGCGTGGCTCAGCGACACCGGCGTCAAGAAACGCGTTGATGACCTTCTCGTCAAAGCCGATAGCGTCATGGCGGATGCGACACAGCTCGCCGAAACCTGGAAGCAAACGGGAAAGTCCGTCACAAAGGCGGCGGACGATCTCAGCGGCAAAGCCCAGCAGGTCGCAACCGAAGTCTCCGCAGGCGCGCAGGATGTCTTCGCCAAAGCAAAGGAATCACTCGCGCAAGTGCAAAGCGCTGGCGAAGAACTCTCCGGCATGATCGAACGCGTCAACCAAGGCCAAGGCACCATCGGCCAACTCGTCACCAACCCGCAGTTGTACAACAATCTTGACGCCGCCACACTCAAACTCGACAAAGCCCTCGCCGAAGCGCAGCTAGTCCTCGAAAAACTAAAAGCCGAGGGCGTGAAACTCAAGGTCGGGCTGTGAGAAAAGTCCTTGGTCCTTGGTCCTGGGTCCTCAGTCCT
>CAZEZV010000377.1:0-3228 GCA_964516725.1 uncultured Phycisphaeraceae bacterium | reverse complement strand
AACGACATCGACTTCAACAACGACTCCTCCCTCTTCGACCCCTGCGACATCGACTCCTTCCTCCTCGTCTTCTCCGAAGGCCCCTGCACCCCCTGCGGCGTGTAGGCTGCAGCGTGTACACACGCTCTCCATTCAATCTCCCCCAAGCCGCAGCGCACCCGCCCTGCGGTTTTTCTTTTCCTACCCTGCATCTGATCTTCATTCCAACACACCTCAACACCCAAATGCACCCCCGCCCCTCCAAACCCTCCACCCCCGCCCCCCGACAGGTCTCCCCCGGCTCGCGCCCACCCCTCCGCATCAACGCGACCACACTCTGGGAATACCCCAGTCAGCACTACGACGCGTGGATCGACGACGAAGGCAATCTCCAGCGCAGCAAAAAGTTCGCCGGCATGCAAGGCGATCAGACGTACGTCGGCGCAACGCCCTCATGGGTCATTTGGCAATGCCTCATGCGCTTCACGCGCGTAGGCGACACCATCGTCGACCCCATGGTCGGCAGCGGCACCACCATCGACGTCTGCGCCGACCTCAACCGCAAAGCCATCGGCTTCGACTTGGCCCCCAGCCGCCCCGACATCCGCCAAGCCGACGCCCGCGAAATCCCGCTCGAAGACGAATCCGTTGACTTCGTCTTCATCGATCCGCCTTATTCAACCCACATCAACTACTCCGACGACCCGCGCTGCATAGGGAAGCTCAGCTCGGGGGGCGAAGACCAAGGCGCGGCGTACTACGACGCGATGGGCGACGTCCTCACCGAAGTTCACCGAATCCTCAAGAACCGCCGCTACATGGCCCTCTACGTCAGCGACTCATTCCAAAAATCCAGAGGCAAACCGGGCGGCACCTTCATGCCCATCGGCTTTCACCTCCTGGACATCATGATGCAGGGCTTCAAGCCCGTCGACATCATCGCCGTGGTCCGTCACAACCAGAAACTCGCAAAGGGCAACTGGCGAAGGGCGGCGGAAGAAGGCAACTTCTTCTTGCGGGGTTTCAACTACCTCTTCTTGATGAAAAAGGAAGAAGAAGAGAATCAATCCGCGCAATCCGACCAACCACGACAACGTCGCTGACAAAGGCCCCTTCGGCGAGGCGTTGGGGGGTGCGAGTGGGACGGGTTTGGGGTGGACAAAGCACCGGATTCAACCGATTTCTAGGTTTGCTTATCTCCGTCGCCGCACCTCGTGCCCAAGTCCCAGAACCGCACTCAATTTTCACAATTTTTCCATTGCACGCGCCCAACCTTCTGGTACACTCTTATCAGCGGTTGAAGAGGTCCAGAAACGTTTGCGAGCCCAATCCGAACAACAGCCATCTCGAAGCTTCAAAGCGACGTGGTCTGTCTGACACGAGGTTGTGCAACTTGACGAGCCTTGCTCGCTCAAGTTCTGGCGCGAAGGTTGCCGACTTGTTCGACTCGCCTTGAAGTATCGTGATCGTGGGTTCTCCGTGGGAATCGTCTTCGTGTTGTCGTCATTGCTGGGTTGGCTTTGAAAAAAGGATTGCTCTCATGCGTCATGTTCAGACTTTGGGTGTCGCTATCGCCGCTCTCACCGCTTGTTGTGGGCAGGCGATGGCGCAAACGTACACCGACGTCATCGTCGGCGATCTCATGGACGTCTCTAACTTCACGACCGGTGGTGCCATCAACGGCAAACGGGCGTACTCGGTTGGTACGACGAGTTGCAACTTGGGCAACCAGCGCTTGACATGGATCGACGAAGGCACCAGCGTTCTCTACCCCGTTATCAGCCAGAACATGTACCGCTTGAACAACGGGCGCATCGAGCAGATCGGCCAAGCCTGGCTCAAGCACGGCTTCTGCGCGCTGAACGGCACCGCCTGCGACAGTTGCCCCCAGCAAAGCAATCCTCCCTGCGCCTACTTGATGCCTCAGTGCTCTGACCCATACACCTCAGGCCTCAATGGCGACCAAGGCGGCCTTGGCCCCAAGCACGAAGTCAACGCATCGACCGGCGCATTCCCAGCCAACGCGCTCGTCGGTACCTCAACTGGTAACGGCACACTCCGTGGTCGCCTCCAAGTGAATGACACCGATGTGACGACCGCCGGCCCAACCGCCAACGCGCTCTTCTTTGTCTCCAGCATCTACATCCACCCCGAAGACCCAACCTTCAACACCGACAACAACAACTCTTCCTACCGCCGCGTCAGCGTCAACCAGACCAGCAAGGCCATCAGCCTCCAGAACACCACGCACCGTCAGTTGCCCCCGATCTTCGCGTGGCGCGACTACGGCGGCGGCATGAACGGCAATCAGGCCATCAGCGATCCCACCGTCGTCCTCAACCCAATCGACGTCGCCAATGACGGTCGCCTCTGGGTCGGCAGCAAAGTGATCAACCTCGGTGGCGGTCAGTACCGCTTCGAATACGCAGTGCAGAACCTCAACTCACACCGCGGCGGCGACGGCTTCTCCGTGCCGCTGCCCCCTGGTGCAGTTGTCACGAACGTCGGCTTCAAAGACGTCGACTACCACAGCGGCGAACTCCAGCAGGGCGATGATTGGACCAGCACCGTCAGCGCAAACGCCGTCACCTGGACCATGCCCAACAACTACCCGGATGATCGCCAGGAAAACGTCCTCCGCTGGGACACCATGTACAACTTCTACTTCGATTGCAACCTGGGCGGCGCAGGTGGTGCAGTGACAGTCGATCTCTTCGGCGCAGCATCTCCTGCCACAGGCAGCGCAGTCGCGTACGTCCCCAGCGAAAACGGCTCCGAACCTTTCAACAACAACTGCGCAACTCCCTTCCCAATGGGCTCGGGCGGCATCGCTGTCGACACCACCGGCGCGACGACAGACGGCCCCGATGAATGCATCGAGAACGGCCAGGCTGGCATCATCAACGACGTGTGGTACACCTACACCACTGCCTGCGCTGGTCCTTACAGCCTCACCATCTGTAACGCAAACTTCGACACCAAGCTCGCCGTGTACACCGCTTGCCCGACCGGCGCTGGCACCGCGGTCGCCTGCAGCGACGACTACGAAGGCTGCGGCACCAACAACTCCGGCTCACGCGTCGATTGGACCGCGACCAACGCAACTACATACTACGTCCGCGTTGGCTCACGCCAGGGCGCCGCCGCGACCTCAGGCACGGGCCAGCTCAACGTCGTCGCGCCCAACTGCAACGGCATCCCGAATGACAACTGCACCAACCCGATGTTCATCGCGGACGGTGTCGAAGT